>CBFGSB010000054.1:0-17293 GCA_965651325.1 uncultured Chromatiales bacterium
CTGCAGGAGGTGCAGGCATCGCTGCAGGCGACGGCCGAGGCCGTGGCGGAGCTGGACGTGCTGGCCTGCTTCGCGGAGCGGGCCGCGGCGCTCGGCTTCACAGCGCCCGAGATCGTCGACGAGCCGTGCCTGGAAATCGAGGGGGGACGGCATCCGGTCGTGGAGCAGGTGATCGACACGCCGTTCGTGCCGAACGACCTCTCACTCGGCGACGATACACGGCTGCTCGTGATCACCGGGCCCAACATGGGCGGCAAGTCGACCTACATGCGCCAGGTGGCGCTGATCGCGATCCTCGCGCATGTCGGCAGCTTCGTGCCGGCGGAGCGCTGCCGGCTGGGACCGATCGACCGGATCTTCACGCGTATCGGCGCATCCGACGACCTCGCGGGCGGGCGCTCGACCTTCATGGTCGAGATGACCGAGACCGCCACCATCCTCAACAACGCCACCGAGCGAAGCCTCGTGCTGATGGACGAGATCGGCCGCGGCACCAGCACCTTCGACGGTCTCTCGCTCGCGTTCGCGGTCGCGCACCACATCGGCGAGCGGCTGCGCGCGTTCACGCTGTTCGCAACCCACTACTTCGAGCTGACCGCGCTCGCCGCGGAGCTGCCCGGCTGCGCGAACGTGCACCTGGATGCGACCGAGCACCAGGGCAAGCTCGTGTTCCTGCACGCGGTGAAGCCCGGTCCTGCAAACCGCAGCTATGGTTTGCAGGTCGCAGCGCTGGCGGGCGTGCCGCCGCAGGTCATCGACAAGGCGCGCGCCTACATGGCGCAACTGGAAGCGCCGCAGGCCTCGGCGCCGCATCCCCAGTCGGAACTACCGCTCGCCGCGCCCGTCACCCGGTCCGACCCGCTGCGCGATGCCCTCGCTGCCACGGACCCGGATACCCTCTCTCCGCGCGACGCCCTGGACCGGATCTACCGGTTGAAGCGGCTTGCCGGTTCGGACTGACCGGATCGGCCGCCACGTTTAGTCAAATGCCTCCGACCCGGAGGCACGCCCGGCCAGGTAGCACAAGCCGGGGTCGCCTGCTGGGTTATACTGAGGTACGCAGGTGGACCGGCGGGTTCCGGCCACGATGGATAACAATAAAATAACAAACCTCCTGAAGAGCTGGCGCGACGGGGACGAAGCCGCCCCCAACGAGCTCACCCCGCTGGTCTACGACCGGCTCCACGACCTCGCCAGGCGCTTGTTCCGCGCGGAGCGCGCCGGCCATACCCTGCAGCCCACGGCGCTGGTCAACGAGCTGTTCCAGCGCCTGATCGGCAGCGATGTCGACTGGCAGGACCGCCATCACTTCTACGCGCTGTCCGCCCGCCTGATGCGGCGCATCCTCGTCAATCATGCCAACGCCCGCCAGGCCGCCAAGCGCGGCGGTGGCGCGCTGCACGTGACACTCGACGAAACGAGCATCGCCGACGGCCATAACGACGCCGACATTCTTGCCGTGGACCAGGCGCTGAGCGAGCTGCAGGCATTCGACGCGCGCAAGGCAAACATCCTCGAGCTGCACTACTTCGCCGGCCTCACCTATACGGAGCTCGCCGACATGCTCGAGATCGCCGAATCGACCGTGCACCAGGACCTGCGCACGGCGAGGGCATGGCTGCACAGCCGGCTGGCGGACAACCCCGGGAAATGCAGGAGCAGCGGCGACGCACAAAAAAAATCGGGGTAAGCGCGGGTTTCTTCGGCTAACCCCCACAGAACCCGAACAATCGGGCGCCCGCAAAGGGGGAGCACGATGGACCTGCACCGTACACAAGCAAGGCGCGTACTGACCGGCATGCTGCTCGCCGGGCTCGCGGCCCTCGGCGCCGCAGCGGCCTCAGCGGAATTCGCCGGGCCGTTCGACGACGAGCTGGGCCTCGACGAGGAACAGCAACGGGTCCAGAACAACGTCTCGCTCGGGACGATTGTGACCCTGAACTCGACAAGCGTGGCATCGATTCCGCTGGGCATGGTGCCGTCGGCCATCGTTTCGTACACCGCGGAGGTGAGCGGTGTCGCAGCCGACTCGGGGCTCAAGTTCACCAAGGCCTACCTCGTGGCACCTGACGACCGTGCGCTGCTGCCGAACGCACGGAATCAATGCGCCTATAGCTTCGATCTGCCGCAGACCGAGGCCGAGTTCCAGAATTTCCTGGGCTTATGGCCAAAGCTCGGTGAGGATCGGCTGTTCCGGCGGAACGACACGCCGATCAGCTTTGGAGCACTTGGCGTGCCGCAGATCTGGCACGCGAACACCGACGTGCTACTCAGCGTAACGAGCCTGTCTGCGGGCTTCGATCCAACCGCCGGCACGTCGTCACAAGAAGTCTTCGTACCGCCCGGCGTGCACGAGATAGTGTGGCGCGCGGATACGCTGACCTACCCGGTCTGGGACTTTGTCCTCCCGGCCGCGCTGATGCCGGTGAACGCGGTAATGGAGGTAAAGTTCGGGCGCATTATCAAGAAACTCAAGCTGAGCCGCGGGCGCTTGCCCGAGCTCGTCGGTGCCGTCGACGATCCTGCATTGCTGGTACGCATGCTCAACCAGCTCAACCGCAAGATCAGGCTGTTCAGCATTCTCGAGAAAGCAGCGCCGCAACTCGCCGACGTTGGTCACGCGCTGACCGGCGAATACCTCGTCGAGCGGATCGTCGAGCCCACGAAGACGGTCTCGCGCGCCCGCGTCCAGAAATTCACGGTCTACGACATGCTGGCGCCGGCGATCAGCACCTCGGCGCCCGACGTGACGCTCGAAGCCACCGACATCGGCGGCACGACCTTCAACCGCTACTTCGTCGACCTGCGGGACACGATCACCGCGACCGATCCCTGCGACCAGCCGCTCGTGGTCGTCCACGACGCACCGGAGGTATTGCCACTGGGCGTGACACTCGTTACCTGGACCGTGCGTGACCCGGGCCCCACGCAACCCGGCATCGACCACAACGGCGACGGCATCGTCGACGAGAATGACGGTTACCGGACCGACAGTGTCGTGCAACTCATTACGGTCGAGGACACCCAGGCGCCGATCCTCGTACCGCCGCCCGGGGTGGTGATCGAAAGCGATACGGCGGTGGACCTGGACACGGCAGCTCTCGGCCAACCGCTCGTCGTGGACCTCGCGGACCTGCATCCCGACGTGACCAGCTCCACGGACAGCATCGACGGCATCGTCCCGCCCGATACGCGCACCGTCATCACCTGGGCGGCCGCCGACGATGCCTTGCCGACCCCGAACGTCGCGACGGCCGAGCAACTGGTGACCGTCAAGACCCCGGGCAGCAACACGCCGCCGGTCGCACAGGCGGCCAGCGCGCAAACCCTCACGTCGCAACCGGTCGACATCGTGCTCACCGGCGTCGACAACGACCTGCTGCCCTACTCGAACGACCCCGAAGGGCCTGCGGTCCCCGACCCGCTGCAGTTTCGCATCGAGCAACGGCCGCAGAACGGTGAATTCGTCGCTCCGTTGAAGCCGTTCTTCATCGACGATTACCGCACCGACAAGGTCGGCGGCCTGATCGCGTACATCGAGTCCCGGCCGGACGCGGAAACCCTGATGGAGGAATACATCCTCGCCGTCAACACGAACGCCGTGCCGCAGTTCCTGGACGACGAGTTCTGCGCGGTCGACGAGCCCGCACCCGTCGACTTCGTCTTCGAGCCCCGCTACGTGCACGTGACCGACGAAGGCGAGGAATACTTCTTCGACCAGTTCCTGGTGTGCGATCCGAACGGCACCGGCGACCCCGAGTGGGCCACCTACCCGCGCATCTCGCGCTGGGGCGCCGGCAACCAGTTCCTGGGACACGTCCGCATCGACGACAACGGCGGCGGCGTACCGGGCGAGGATGCGGTATTCCGCATCGACGACGAGGATTTCGTCTACTACGTCGACCCGAGCACCGGCGGCGAGGAAGTCGTATCCATACAACGTTGTGCGGCGGACTTTACGAACACGACGACCACGCCCCCGTTCTGCCAGTCGCAGGGCTTCGGGCCGGTCGACGCGAACGACGCTTATCCGAACGGCGGCTGGGATCCCGAGACGGCGCTGGTCGACATCGAACGCGAGCTCGTTTACGTCGTCGCCGGCCCCACGATCAACGTGTTCGACTACCGGCACGAGGACCCGGACAACGACAGTTCGCCGCGCCACCCGGCATTGCGGATCGCGGCGCTCGTAGACGACCTCGGCAGCGACCAGGTACTGGACGTGGGCGCCTGCGGCCCAGCGGGGACGGCGCAGTTCCATCCCTCGATGGAGGTGGATTCCGCCGGCAACCTGTACGTGAGCGACAACGAGTGCCACCGCATCCACAAATTCGAGGCTTCCCACTTCGACGAGGACGGCGTGTTCGTGCCCGGCGCCTACGTCGGCTGGATGGGCAAGTGCACGGGCAGCAACAACCTGGCCTGCGACGTCGACAACCAGCGCACCAAGGGCTATAGCTGCACGGCCGCGGCCCAGTGCACGACGGGTGCGACCCAAAACGGCGAGGGAATCGGCCAGTTCTTCAACCCGGCGTTCCTCGCCATCGACCCCAACGATATCCTGTACGTAGCCGACTACGACAACAGCCGCATCCAGCGTTTCAGCCCGGATGGCACGTTCGCCGGGCAGGCCGCCTCGACCGGAAACGGCATCAATGCGGATACCGACGGCGGGTTCGTGCTCGGCAACATGGGCCCGCCCAAGCATGTCTCCGTCAATTCGACCGATTTCTACGTCGTGGACCAGTCGGAGAACTTCGTCCACAACTTCGATACCTCGCCGTTCAAGGACATCACGCCTTCCAGCGCGACCGTCACCTACGTATCGGATTTCGCCTTCCACAGCGCGGCCGACACATTCTCGTACTCCGTCAACGACGGCCTGGTCGACAGCGCAGCGGCGGTCGTCAACGTCGCCGTGGCGCGCAACTACCGGCAACCGCAGCCGGAGGGCCGCGACGTAGCCGCTCGCGAGGACCGCTCCGTCGTCATCGTGCTGCGCGGCACGGATCCGGACGGCATCGCCTCGCGCGATTTCAATGGACTGGACGAGCTGACGTTCGAGATCGTCGAGCAGCCGGCTTTCGGCCGCCTCGAGCCTGGCGGCGATCCCGGCGATGTGACGATCGACCCCGGCATGGCGGTCTGGACCTACACGCCGGATCGCGACTACTTCGGCCCCGACGCGTTCACGTTCACGGTGCATGATGCGTTCACCGACGAGGCGTTCGACGGCGCCACCCCGATACCCGAACCCTACGGCGCGGCCGGACCGGCAACCGTCAACATCGACGTGGAGTCCGTCAACGACAGCCCGATCGTGCGCATCGAGACGCCGGAGCGTGTTGCCGCCGGCTTCCCGCTGATGCTGTCGGCCAAGGTGTACGACGATTTCGGCACGACCTACGACTTTACGCTCCACTGGGGCGACGGCAGCGTCTCCACCAACGGTGAGATGCTGCACGACGACAACGGCACGCCAAACGACGTCGAGGACGACACCGTGACCCTGAGCGGCGTCGTCTACAGCAAGGCAGGCCTGAACAATATCGGCGAATCGCCGGTGAATGCGCTGCACACGTACACCAGCGCCGGCGATCGCACGATCCGGCTGTGCATGCGGGACGCCGGCCGTCTCGAGACCTGCTCGAGCATCGAGGTGACCGTCGAGCCCCTGGTCGCCCTGAGCGTAGGGCTCGAGCTGTCACATCCGGAGATCGTGGACGGCCTGCTGTTCGAGACGTCCATCGACCTCGAAAATGCCGTGCCGTCCGGCGGTGTCGCGGGCCTTGCGGCGGACAACGTGACCCTGCAGATGGAGATCCCGGAAGTACTGACCGTGCAGAGCCACACGACCGACACGGGAAGCTGCGCGGTCGCCGCCGGCATGTTCGAGTGCGCGTTCGGGACGCTGGCGAGCGGCGCCGCGCCGTCCGTCAACCTGGTGCTGCACGGCAACGGCACGCTGTTGCACGATCGCACCCTGGTGCTGGACGCCGTGCTGACGACCGATACGCCGGCGCTCGTCGATACGTTCATCAGCTCGCGCGGTATCGACCTGCTGGCCGTGAACCTGGATCGTGACGGCGACGGCTTGCCCAACATCTTCGAGGCGGTGCACGACGTCGCCGAGCCGGACGCCGACGAAGACGGCGACGGCCTGACGAACCTCGAGGAGTTCGAAGCGGGCACCTCGCCGCGGCAGGCGGACAGCGACGGCGACGGCATCGGTGACGGCGACGAGTTGAATTTGCACGGCTCGGATCCCCTGCAAACCGATTCGGACGACGACGGGCTGCCGGATGCCGACGAGCTGAACGTCCACGGCACCGATCCGGCGTCGGACGATTCCGACGGCGACGGCATGCGCGACAACTGGGAGCTCGACAACGGCTTCGATCCCACCGTCGCCGACGGCGACGGCGACGCGGACGGGGACGGCCTGAGCGATGCCGAAGAATTCGCCCACGGAAGCGACCACCTGGACCCGGACACCGACGGCGACGGGCTGGACGACGGCGAGGAGGTCAACGCGTACGACACCGACCCAGCCGTTGCGGACAGCGACGAGGACGGGCTCGATGACGGCGACGAGATCGCCGCCGGCACGCTGCCGAACAAGCCGGACAGCGACGACGACGGTTTGCTGGACGGCACGGAGGTGCACGTGGCGGCCACGGACCCGCTGCTCGCCGACACGGATCGCGACGGGCTGCCCGACGGCTACGAGTACCTGAACGAGCGGCTTCCCGGCTTTCCCGACTACCGGCTGGCGGCCGGCGGGCTCTCCTCCTGCGCGCTCACGGACGCGGGCGTCGAATGCTGGGGTCGCAACGACCGCGGACAGGCACCGAGCGTGGTGCCCGGCCTCGACGATCCCCAGGCCCTGACCGTGGGATTCGTGCACGCCTGCGCGCTCGACCGCCACGCGGACAACACAAACGAGGTCGTCTGCTGGGGCGACAACGCCTTCGGCCAGTCGACCGTGCCGGCATTGAACGACCCGGTACAGGTCGCGGCCGGCGGTTATCACAATTGCGCGCTCGACAGGCAGCCGGACACCTCGCTGGCCCTGGTGTGCTGGGGCCGGGACGAGAACGGCGCCGTGTCCGCGGCGCCGACCGACCTCGAGCAGCCGCTCCAGCTCGTCTCCACGATCAGCGGCAGCGGAAGCTGCGTGCTGGACCGCACCGCGAGCGGCACCGAGCTCAGGTGCTGGGGGCATCCGGATGTCGCCACCGACCCGCCGGCGGAATTCGGCGACGAGGTCGCGGCGCTGGCGCTCGGCCATCGCCACGGCTGCATCGTGGCCGGCGGCGAGCGCCGCTGCTGGGGCCTGAACGACGACGGCCAGGCGCCGCCGGGACCGTTCGCGAGCCAGGCGGTAGAGGTGTCCCTGGGCGGCTTCCATAGCTGCGCGCTCGAGCGCGGCGACGAGGAGACCTACGGCGTCGCCTGCTGGGGCCGCAACGTCGATGGCCAGGCCAGCGTGCCGGAGAGCCTCGAGCGGCCGCTCAACCTCGCGTCCGGCAGTCACCATAGCTGCGCGCTCGACAGTGGCAGCGCGAAGTGCTGGGGCGTCGAGACACAGTTCGACGAGGGCCAGGCGCCGGCCGAGCGGCAGCTCGCCATCGACCCCGACAGCGACGGCGTGCCCACGGCCGAGGAACTGGCGAACGGCACCAGCCCGATCGATGCCGACACGGACCGCGACGGCATCGACGACGCCGCGGAGCACAGCCTCGAAACCGACCCGACGAACCCCGATACGGACGGCGACGGCGTCGCGGACGGCGACGAGGTGAACGTCCACGGCACCGATCCGTTCGCGGGCGACAGCGACGGCGACGGCATACCGGACGACTGGGAGATCGCCAACGGGCTCGACCCGCTGGTCGACGATGCGGGCGCGGACGCCGACGGCGACGGACTGACGAATCTCGACGAGCACGAACGTGAGACCGACCCGCAGCGCATGGACACCGACGGCGACGGCCTGGATGACGGCCAGGAGGTCGGATTCGAACCCGCCGGCACGCTCGATCCCACCGAGCGCGATACCGACGGCGACGGCGTCTATGACGGCTGGGAGCTGGAGCATGGCTTCGATCCCGCAAACGCGGACGACGGCGATTTCGACACGGACGGCGACGGCTTGCCGACCTGGCGGGAATTCAACGCCGATACGGACCCGCTCGTTGCCGACAGCGATGGCGACGGCATGCCCGACGGGTTCGAGGTGGACAATGGCCTCGACCCGCTGCAGGACGACTCGGGCCTCGACCTCGACCGCGACGGCGCCACCAATCTCGACGAATACCTGTCGAGCGGCGCCGTGCAGGCCGACGACGTACCGCCCGTCCTGACGCCGCCCGGAGACGTCGTCGCGAACGCCACCGGCGTGTTCACCGACGTGCCGCTCGGCACCGCGACCGCCGTCGATGCGCGCGACGGCGAGGTTGTCCCGGAGGCCAGCGATACGGGACCGTTCGTGCCGGGCCCGCACGTGGTCACATGGTCGGCCGAGGACGTCTCGGGCAACCGGGCCGAGGCGGACCAGTCCGTCGGCGTGATCCCGCTGGTCAATTTCGGCGTCGACCAGGTCGCCGACGAGGGCGACGTGGTGACCGTGGACGTGCTGTTGAACGGCGCGGCGGTGACCTACCCGGTGCAGGTGAACTACGCGGTCAGCGGGGGTGCGACCAACCCCGAGGACCACGATGCCGCCGCCGGGTCCGTCATGATCGAGGCGGGCACCGCGGGCGCGATCGAGATCGGGATCGCCGCCGACGCGGTGTTCGAGGGCGAGGAGACGTTCACACTGACGATGACCGACGTGATGAACGGCATCGCGGGCATGCAGAGCTCGCATACGGTAACGATCACGCAGGCAAACGTAAAACCGGTGACCACGATCACGATGCGACAGCAGGGACGGCGCGTGACCACGGCGACCCGTGACGGCGGTCCCGTTACGATCTCCGCGAGCGTCAGCGACCCGAACGTCGCCGATGCGCACACGATAAGCTGGAGCGCGAGCGACGCAGGCATCTTCGACCCGGCCGACGCCGGGGATGCCGAGTACGCCATCGACCCGGCGGCGCTTCCGACAGGGTACTACCGGATCGTCGCCGATACGGCGGACAACGGGGTTCCGATCGCGGCCAGCCGGGCGACGACCCTGCTCAGCATCGTCGCCACGGCGCCCGTCCTGGATGCGGGCGCCGACAGCGACGGCGACGGTGTTGATGACGCAACCGAAGGCTTCGGCGACAGTGACGGCGACCGCATCCCCGACTACCGCGACGCTCACGACGACGCCAACGTGCTTGCCCTCGACGACGAGGGCCGCGTGCTGGAAGCGCAGCCCGGTCACCGGCTGCTGCTCGGCGAATCGGCGTTCCGCGCCGGTGTCGTTGCCGTCCTCCCCGAAGCCGGCCTCGCCGACGAAGTCGAGTTCGGCTACCCGAACGGCGTTGCCGACTTCGAGGTGCACGGGGTCGCGCCCGGGGGCACGGCCCTGGTGGTCATGCCGCTCAGCCATCCGCTGCCCGCGACCGCGGTGTACCGCAAGTTCGCTGCCAACGGCTGGCAGCCGTTCACCGCCGTCGCGGGTAATGCACTCATGAGCGCGCCCGGCGGCAACGGCGCCTGCCCGGCACCGGGAGATGCAAGCTACGTTGCCGGCCTGAGCCCCCTGCACGAATGCGTGCAGCTCCTCCTGGAGGATGGCGGTCCGAACGACGCGGACGGGGCAGCGGACGGGGTAATCCGCGACCCGGGCGGTGTCGCCGTGCCGATCGACGTAAGCTTGAGCGTGCTGGCCGTGGCCGACCGCGACGTCACGGCCGGCAGCAGCGGCAACGTGATTCTCGCGCTGCGGCTGACGAGCCCGTCGGGTGGCGTCGAGCTCGACGGCCTCACGCTGTCGGCTTCGGGCAGCGGCGATGACGCGGCCATTCGCAACGTGCGCCTGGTCGTCGACGAGAACGCGAACGGACTGGTCGACGACGGCGAAACGGCGATAGCCAGCGGCACTTACGCCACCGACGACGGAACGATCGAGCTCGCGATGCCGACGCCTTACCCGGTGCCGGTCGGCGAGACCGATTTGCTGGTCGCTTACGACTTCTGAGGGGATTGCCATGCGTACATCGTTGAAGCCCGGTCCGTTGGTCATCGCCGCTCTCGTCCTGGCCGGCTGCGGCGGGGGCGGTGGCGGGGGTAGCGGCGGCGGTGGCGGCGGATCGCCGCCCCCGCCCCCGCCTCCACCGGCATCGGAAACCTACACGGTCACGCTGACCGAAATCCGCGTCGAGCGCACCGCCGACCAGCAACCGCTGGTCGTCGACGGGGTTCCCGCCGACGGGGCAACCCTCACCGTCCGGTGAGCGCGCGCCAGGACCCTGGGGGTGCCGTTGCACCCGTGTCAGCGTCGGGCGCAAGCGCGTTGCCGGGACACGCGCCGGCGTGAACGACGCACCGCCCGTGCCGGCCATGACGCCTGAGCGCTGGCAGCGCATCGAACGTCTTTTCACGAGGAGCCTCGAGCTCGAGGGCGCGGCACGGGCTGCCCTGCTCGAGGAAGCCTGCCGCGACGATCCTGCGCTGCGCGAAGCGGTCGAGGCGATGCTGCGTTTCGACGACGGCGACGACGCTTTGCGGCAGGCCATCGGTCAAGCGGCGGCCGCGGCCGCCCGGGAGGCGGACGATCTCTGGTGCGGCCGCGAGCTTGGCGCCTACCGCATAGAGCGCCCGCTCGCTTCCGGCGGCATGGCATCGGTATTCCTTGCGCGCCGCGCCGACGCTGCGTTCGAGCGCGAGGTGGCGATCAAGCTCCTCTCCAGCGCACTCAGCTCCGCCGACGCGCGGCGCCGCTTTCTCGTCGAGCGGCAGATCCTTGCCAACCTGGACCATCCGTACATCGCGCAGCTCCTCGATGGCGGTGCGACCGACGATGGCGTGCCCTATCTCGTCATGGAGTACGTGGATGGGCTGCCGATCGACGCGTGGTGCGAACGCGAGAACCTCTCGGTTGCCGACCGGCTGCGCCTGTTCCGGAAAGTGTGCGGCGCCGTGCAATACGCGCACCGCCACCTGGTCGTGCACCGCGACATAAAGCCGGGCAACATCCTCGTCACTGCCGATGGCACGCCGAAACTGCTCGATTTCGGCATCGCGAAGCTGCTGAACGCCGCGGTCGCGCCGGCGGCGACGGCCGCGGAGGCGCGCCTGCTCACGCCGATGCACGCAAGCCCCGAGCAGGTACGCGGCGAACCGGTCACCACGGCGAGCGACGTCTACAGCCTCGGCGTGCTGCTCTACGAGCTCCTCACCGGCTCCTCGCCTTACCGCGGCCCTACGCGCACGCCGCGCGAGATCGAGCAGGCGATCTGCGAGACCGAACCCTTGCGGCCCAGCGTCGCCGTTGCGGCGGGCAGCGATCCGGCGTCCGGCGCAATCGCGGACGCAGGAAGCGACAGGCCGGCAGATACCGGCGCGGCCTCCGGTGCCGCAGGAGCACGCACCGCGCGCGATGCCACCGCGCGCCGATTGGGCAAGGCACTCGCCGGCGACCTCGATACCATCGTCATGAAGGCACTGCGCAAGGAACCCGACCGGCGCTACGCCGGCGTCGATGAGTTCGCCGCCGACATCGACCGCTACCTCGCCAGGCGCCCCATCTCCGCGCGCCCCGCGAGCTTCGCCTACCGCGCGCGCAAGTTCCTGGCTCGGCGCGCCGGCGCAGTGGCCGCCGTCATTGGCGTCTTCCTGCTCGTTACCGCGCTCATCGCCTTCTACACCGTGCGGCTCGCCCACGAGCGCGACCTGCAGGCCCGGGAGCGCGAGACGGCGCAGCAGGTCTCGGACTTCATGGTCGGCCTGTTCGAGAAGGCGGACCCGCGCTTGGGCGAAGCCGACCTCACCGCCCGCGAGCTGCTCGCGCAGGGTATGCAGCGCATCGGCGAGATCGGCGATGCGCAACCGCTGGTCGCGGCCAGCCTGATGATCGGCATGGGCCGCGCGCACGGCGGCCTCGGCGACTATGACACCGCGTTCGACCTCGTGAGCGAAGCGCTGGAGATCCGGCGCCAGTGGTTGCCGTCCGGGCACCCGGACATCGCCGAGGGGCTGCACCGCCTGGGTGACGCTGAGCTCGGCCGGAAGCGATACCCCGAGGCGCGCGCGCTGTTCGAAGAGGCGCTCGCGATGCGTGAGCAGGCCCTGGGACCGCAAGCCGTGGAAGTGGGACGCACCCTTTACCGGCTGGCATACGTCGACATGCGGCTCGCCGACTATCCCGCGATGCACGCGAGACTCGAGCGCGCGCTCGCCATCCACGAGCAGGCCTTGGGGCCCGGGCATCCGGATACCGGCGACGTCGCCGGCCTGCTGGGTTCTTATTATTGGGTGACGGGAGACCTCGACTCGGCACGGGTGTATCTCGCACGAAGCCTCGCGAGCGCCGAGCAGGCTTATGGCGCGGACAGCATCCGCACGGTCTACGTGGTGCACAACCTGGGCCTCCTGTCGTGGAACCTCGGCGAGTACCAGGCCGCCTACGACCTGTACCGGCGCGAGCTCGCTACCCGGAAGAAGCACCTTGGGCCTGGCCATCCGGACCTCGCCGTCGCGATGTACGGCCTCGGCATCACGAGCGGGAACATGGGGAACTACGGCGAGGCGCTCGATTGGTACGAGCAAACCGTGGCCTTGCAGGAAGCGGCCCTCGGGCCGGACGATCACTACCTCGCGATGACGCTCGGCGGTTACGGCTTCACGCTCCTGGATGTGGGCCGGTTGGCGGATGCGCACGCGGCGCTGGAGCGCTCGCTGGCGATTTTCGAGCGCAAGTTCGGAGCGTCGCACCCCGACCTGCGCGCACCGCTCACGGGGCTTGCAAAAGTGGCCATCGCGGAAGGGCGCTACGCCGATGCCGACGCCCTCATGGCGCGCACGCGGCAGATCGTCGACTCGCAGCTCCCCGCCGATCACCCGGACGTGCTGCGTACGATCGTATCGAGCGGTGAGCTGTACGCCGCGGCCGGTGACTGGGAGACGGCCCGCGCATACTTTGCGCAGGGCCTCGAAGGGCTGGAACGGATCGGGCTCGACCATCCGTATGCCGCCCCGGCGCTGTCCGGCATGGCCGCCACGCAAACCGCCGCCGGGGAATATGGCGAGGCCGAAACCAACTACCTCCGCGCGATCGCGATCCACGAGCGGGATGGACACGGCGACCACAAACCCGCCCTGGCCGCCGTCCTCGACGGCTACGCCCACCTGCTCCGGCTGACGGGCCGAACCGCCGAGGCAGCCGACCAGGCCGCCCGCGCCCGGCGCATCCGCGCCGGGGTCACCGCCTCGATCGCGGATTTCGCCTCGAGCGAAGGAGACTGACGGCGGCACCGTCCTTCCGCACTACCCGCTTGGCAGCCGGCCCACCGAAAGCAGCCGCGGTATCATCGGCACACCCCGGCGCTGCCTGACACGCACGATGACTGCCAGACGTCTTTACCTGCTGATCGGCCTGCTCGCGGCCGCACCGTTGTCGGTGGCCGACACGGTGAGCGTGGCCGTGGCCGCGAACTTCGCCGACGCGCTGCGCGAGCTCCAACCCGCCTACGAGGAGGAGAGCGGTCACACGCTGCGCATCAGCAGCGCGTCGACCGGCATCCTGTACGCGCAGATACGGCACGGCGCGCCCTACGACGTGTTCCTCGCCGCCGACCGCGAGCGGCCGGAGCTGCTCGTCGAGGCCGGGCTTGCTGACGCTCCTTCGGCGTTCGTGTACGCGCGCGGGCGACTGGTGCTGTGGAGCGCCGACCCCGAGCGGGTCGACGGCCGCGGCGACGTCCTGCGCCGCGGCGATTTCGATCACCTCGCGTTGGCGAACCCGCGTACCGCGCCGTATGGCATGGCGGCCCTGCAGGTGCTGGAACGGCTCGGGCTCGCGCAGGCGCTGGCCGATCGCCTGGTCACCGGCGAGAGCGTGGCGCAGGCCTGGCATTTCGTGGTCAGCGGGAACGCCGAGCTGGGCTTCGTCGCGCTGTCCCAGCCGCTTGCCGCCGGGCGATTCGGCAGTCACTGGCTCGTCCCGCAGCACCTGTACGAGCCCGTCGAACAGATGGCGGTATTGCTTACCCGTGCGCGGAAAAATTCCGCGGCGCGCGCCTTGATGGAATTCCTGCAATCGGATCCGGCGATCGTCAAGATAAACGAGCTGGGCTACGCCGCCGGCAGCGAGGCAGTGGCGTCACCCGGCGACGGACCATGACGCCCGACGCGCTCACAACAGCCGCCCTCACCCTCCGGCTCGCCGCAACCGCCACTGTCCTGCTGCTGTTCCTCGGCACACCGCTTGCGTGGTGGCTGGCCACGACGCGCTCGCGCTGGCGCCGGCCGGTCAATGCGCTCGTCGCGCTGCCGCTGGTGCTGCCGCCGACGGTGCTGGGCTTTTACCTGCTCATCGTGTTCAGCCCTGGTGGCGCGATCGGCCGCCTGACGGAATGGCTCGGAATCGGGTCGCTCAATTTCACCTTCAGCGGCCTCGTGATCGCGTCCGTCATTTACTCGCTGCCGTTCACCGTGCAGCCGCTGCAAGCCGCCTTCGCCGCGATCGGGCCGCGGCCGCTGGAAGTGGCGGCGACGCTCGGCGCGGGGGGCTTCGACCGGTTCTTCCGCGTGG
The DNA here is from genome assembly GCA_965651325.1 of uncultured Chromatiales bacterium. Taxonomy (GTDB): domain Bacteria; phylum Pseudomonadota; class Gammaproteobacteria; order Steroidobacterales; family Woeseiaceae; genus IDS-8. The sequence continues at coordinate 14,690 of CBFGSB010000054.1, forward strand.
TGCTGCCGCTGGCCCGGACGGGCGTGCTCGCCGCGGTGATCTTGAGTTTCGCGCATACGGTCGGCGAGTTCGGCGTGGTGCTGATGATCGGCGGCAATATTCCGGGCGAGACGCGCGTGCTGTCGGTCGCGATCTACGATCACGTCGAGTCCCTGGAATACGGCCAGGCGCACTGGCTCGCGGCGTCCCTGCTGCTGTTTTCCTTCATTGCGCTGCTGCTCGTGAACCTGTCGAGTCGCCAGCGCCTGTTCGGCGGCAGGCAACGTGCCGCCGCCTGAGGGTTTGAACGGGATGCGGCTGCGTTTCGCGGCGAAGCGGCGCGGCTTCGCGCTGGCCGCCGATCTCGCCCTGCCCGCGCGCGGCACCACTGCCCTGTTCGGGCGTTCCGGGTCCGGCAAAACGACCCTGCTCCGCTGCATCGCGGGCCTTGAGCCTGCGATTCGCGGACATTTCAGCATCGGCGATACCGTCTACCAGAACGACGATGCGTTCGTCCCGCCGCACCGGCGCGGCTTCGGCTACGTGTTCCAGCAGCCCGCCCTGTTCGAGCACCTCGACGTCATCGGCAACCTGCGATTCGGCGAGCGCCGCGCGGGTGGCGGCCCGCTGACGCTGGACCGGGTCAGCAGCCTGCTCCGGCTGGAACCCTTGCTGCGGCGCGACCCGTATTCGCTGTCGGGGGGCGAGCAGCAGCGCGTCGCGATCGGCCGCGCGCTGCTCAGCCAACCGCGGCTGCTGTTGCTGGACGAGCCGCTGGCCGGGCTCGACCTCGACAGCCGCGACGAGATCCTGGACTGCCTCGATGCACTGCATCGCGAGCTCGACATCCCGATGCTGTACGTGAGCCACGTGCCGATGGAGGTGCAGCGCCTTGCCGATTACCTGGTGCTGCTGGACGACGGACAGGTGATCGCAAACGGCGCGATCAACGACGTGCTGACAACGCCGGGCCTCGCCCTGAGCCGGGCCGATGAAGCGGCCGCCCTGCTTCCGGCGACCGTGCGGCGCCATGTCAGCAGCTTCCACCTCACCGAGCTGGAGGTCCCGGGCGGCAGCATCTACGTGCCGGCGCAGGATCTCGATCTCGGCGCCACGCTCAGGCTGCGTATCCTCGCGCGCGACGTGAGCATCGCGCTCCAGAGGATCGAGGACACGAGCATCAGCAACGTGCTGGACGCCGGCGTCCTCGGCATCCATGACGATACCGACCCGGCCAACCGCCTCCTGCGGCTGGACGTTGGCGGCACGACCATCCTGTCGCGCATCACCTGGCGCTCGGTGGAGCGCCTGCAGCTCCGGCCCGGCATGCGGGTGTTCGCGCAGGTAAAGAGCGTCGCGCTCGCCTAGTGCTTCAAAGGATCGAACTCGCCGCGCTTCAGGAAGGCCGCGACCTGGTCGGCGACGGCGGCAGACCAGACGAGTCCGGTGTGGGTGACCGGCAGTACGAGGTGGCTTTTTGCGCCGGGCAGGCGCGTTTCCGACACGCCGACCGTGCCGTCGTTGTCCTCATCGAAGTGGGCGAGCAGGCGGCCGGCGCCGACCGCGCGGTTGCCAGCGATGACGCCGACCTCGCGGCCCTCCGTTACGGGCAGGCACCACTCGCATGCCGGCTCCTTCAATACGCCTTCCGTGATCGTGTGGCCGAGCATCCCACGGCCCCAGCGCCAGCGCTCGAGCCCGATCGCGGCGCGCGAGCCACAAAGCGGCGAGCCCAGGCACACGACCCGCCCTTCCGGTGCCTCCGGATGCTGTGCCAGGGTTCGCAGCGCGAGCACGCCGCCCAGGCTGTGCCCCACCAGGTGCACGGGCCCACCGCCCGCGTCGCGCGCCGCCGCCGCGGTGAACTCCGCGAGCCGGTCCGCGTTGTCATCCAGGCCGACCCGCACGGCCCGGTAATCGAACAGCCGGCCCGCGTACCCGTGCCGGGATTCCAGGTGCTGCTTGAGCCAGGTCATTATCGCGCCGGGCATCCAGATGCCGTGCACGAAGACGATCGTTTCAGCGCTCACAGGGTGGACTCCAGCTCTCGCAACGCCGCGCGATTGGTCCAGGACCAGACGGTCTCGATGGCCTCCGCGAGCGGGAGCCACTGGAACCCGGAATGCTCGCTCTCGTCCAGCGTGATCTCGCAGGGCGCCGGCACCCGGTAGCGCCACTCGTACTCCACGTTGGTCGTCACGCCGGGCGCGTAGCGGTTCCGCCAGCGCGGGTCGATGACGAACGTGCGCTGCACGCCGCTGAACGTAAGCTCCCCCTCGTTAGTCAGTCCCGTTTCCTCCTGCAACTCGCGCGCCGCCGCCTCGGCGGCGCTCTCGCCTTCGCCGAGGCTGCCGGTGACCGATTGCCAGAAATCGAACGGGCGATGGCGCCTCAGGAGCAGCACGCTACCGTCGGCAGCGTAGATGACGATGAGCACCGACTCCGGGCGACGAACCGCCGCCGGAGTCGGGTCGCCCGCCGCGCGCATGCTGGCTATTCGCTCCGGCGGGCCCGTACGCGGATGCCGAGCTCGCGGAGCTGGTCCTCGGAAACTTCGCCAGGTGCGTTCGTGAGCGGGCAACTCGCCGACTGGGTTTTCGGGAACGCGATGACCTCGCGGATGCT
>CBFGSB010000055.1:0-17281 GCA_965651325.1 uncultured Chromatiales bacterium
CGAGCAGATCTACCAGGAGATCAGTCTCTTACGGAGGTCCGACCCCGACGATGTCCGATTAAGGCGGAAATCGGGGGCAAATTCGAGCAGATCTACCAGGAGATCAGTCTCTTACGGAGGTCCGACCCCGACGATGTCGAGGAGGTTGGGGTCGGGGGTGTCGATGAGGGCGAACTCCGCGATGTCGCCGCCGGTGAGGTCGAGGGTGAGGGGGCCGGCGGCGATGGTTTTTTCGCCGGCGACCGTGACCGTGAGGTCGTAGCTGCCGGGGGCGAGCTGCAGGTAGCCGGTGGAGGTCAGGGTTTTCATGGACCGGAAGCCGGGCGATGCGTCGGCGATGTCGGTGCCGCTCTCCAGCACGTAAATATCGGCTTCCTCGAAATTCGCGGACACGAGCGTGGCCCTGAGCTTCGCAATGCGCGGGACCGGGCGCCGATCGGTAGCGAAGGTGACGAGCTCGAGCTCACCCGGCGGTCCGGCGATGAACGACATCGAACGCGAATTCGCCACGGTCGAGTCTTCCTCGTCGTGCAGGATCGCACCCGGATTCCCGGCTTGCGTGACGGCGTAGGTCGTCGTGCCCGCCGGCACCGCTACGTCCGGGGAGACCTGCCCGAACGCGAGCCCGGACACGATCGGCGCGGCGAAATCGTCATCGGCAACGACATCGATAGCGGCCGTACCGGAAGCGGCGTGGAAGAACTGGCGGGTCGGCGGGAAGCGGCTGTCGCCCAGCCGCCCGGGGGACCCGCCGTTTACGGAGCGCTGCACGACGAGCTGGCTGGTGACCGAGGGGTCTGCATCCAGGATCGTGAACAACAGCGTGGACCGCTCCTCGATCGCCTGTGTGCCCGAGCGGAACAGCACCGCGGCGGGATCGCCCGCCGCCGTCACGGTAAGCACCCAGTCGCCGCTTTCCGCATCGAACGGCGGCAGCATATCGCCGAATGCAAGCGTGCCGCGCGCCTGGCCCGCGGCGGGCGCCGTGCCGGGCGGCGCGAGGTACACGTCGAGGTCGCCGCTGCCCGGCGCAAGGTGCCCGACCGATGACTGGAACAGCGTTTCGCCTTCTTCGAAGCTGCGCTCCGGCGTCTCCCAGACCACGATCGACGGACTATCGACCGTGCCGGTCAATGCAAAGACATAGTCCGTGTCGGGCTGGATGTCGGCCGAGACCGTTGCCAGCCGGCGGGGCGCCGTGTCGCCCGGAAACCGGATGTCGAAATTGAAGTTGTAGACGAGATCGTCGAACACCTGCGCGGCGGTAATACTCCGGTATGAGAGCGTGCTCAACGAGCGCTCCTCGATGAGAAAATTCACTTCCGGCGCCGTTGCGATCGCGTGGATGCCGCGGATCGTACCTTCGCCCGTTGCTTCTTCCCGCTGCGTCTCGGTGCAACCCGCGAACAGCAACCCGGCCAGACACGAGGTGAGGAGCGCTACCGAGAATTTTTTCATGCCTTGGCTGCTTCGTAACCGTAGATCGACTTCACTTCGAGGAATTCCTCCATGCCGTATGCACCCCATTCGCGGCCGTTGCCGGACTGCTTGTACCCGCCGAACGGCGCCAGCGCATCCAGCGGCGCGCCGTTGATGTGCACCATGCCGGTCCTGAGCCTGGCTGCAACCGCGCGCGCGCGCTCGAGGTCCCCCGACGACACATACCCTGACAAGCCGTAAGGCGTATCGTTCGCCAGCCGCACCGCCTCATCCTCGTCGTCGTAGGGAAGGATGGCGAGCACCGGCCCGAAGATCTCCTCGCGTGCGATGGTCATGTCGCTGGTGACGCCGGAGAACACGGTCGGCCGCACGAAATACCCTTTCTCCAGCCCCTGCGGCCGCCCGGGACCGCCGGCGACCAGCGTCGCGCCTTCCGCGATGCCTTTCTCGATGAACTGCTGCACGCGATTCCACTGCGCCTCGGACACCACCGGCCCCATGCGCGTGCTCTCGTCCGTCGGATCTCCGGGAACAGTCGATTCCGCACGTTTCGCGGCGATGGCCGCGGCCTCCTCGAGCCGCTCCCGCGGCACCAGCATGCGCGTCGGCGCGTTGCAGGACTGCCCGGCGTTGTCGAAGCAGGCGCTCGCGCCGCGCGCTACCGCGCGCTCGAAATCGGCGTCCGCCAGGATGATGTTCGCGGACTTGCCGCCGAGCTCCTGCGCGACCCGCTTCACCGTGGGTGCAGCGTTCTGCGCCACGGCGATGCCGGCGCGCGTGGAGCCGGTGAACGACACCATCGCAATATCGGGGTGGGAGGCGAGGGCGCTTCCGACCGTGGCGCCGTCCCCGTTTACGAGATTGAACACCCCCGCCGGAACGCCGGCCTCGTGCAGGATCTCGGCGAAGATCATGGCATCGAACGGCGCCAGCTCGCTCGGCTTCAGCACCATCGTGCAGCCGGCGGCGAGCGCGGGCGCGACCTTGACCGCCACCTGGTTCATCGGCCAGTTCCATGGCGTGATGAGCGCGGCGGGACCGATGGGCTCCTTGAGCACGCGCGTGGTGCCGATCGTTTCCTCGAAGTCGTAGGTCTTCAACACCTCGATGGCGGCCTTGATATGTTGCGGGCCGCTCGCCGCCTGCGCGTTGCGGGCGAGCTTCCAGGGCGCGCCCATTTCTTCCATGATGGCCCGGGCTACCTCGTCGTGGCGGCGCGCGAATACCGCGAGGATCGCCTCGAGCAGCTCGATGCGCTCGGCCGGAGACGTCGCCGCGTAGCTGCCGGCCGCGCGGTTCGCCGCAGCCACCGCGCGGTCCACGTCTTCCGGCCCGCCCAGGCTGATGCGCCCGGCAACCTCTTCGGTCGCGGGATTGATGACGTCGTGCGGATTCGGGCGGACCGGGTCCACCCACTCGCCGCCGATGTAAAACTGAAGCATCTCGCGCATTTGGTCTTCCCTCGAACGAAGCCGCGAATGATAACGTAAACCCGTATGATGCGTGGAAGCCGGCAGGGGGTGGGAACGATCATGGATGGAGTGCGTGAGGCGGCGGCCGAGGAGGCCTCTGACCCGCGGCGGGTGCTGCGCGCCGTTTTCGGCTTCGACAGCTTCCGCGACAACCAGGAGGAGGCGATCCGGGCCGCCCTCGCCGGACGGGACTCCCTGGTCCTGATGCCGACCGGCGGCGGCAAGTCCCTGTGCTACCAGGTCCCGGCGCTGCTGCGCGAGGGCACGGCGCTCGTGATCTCGCCGCTGATCGCCCTGATGCAGGACCAGGTCAGCGCCCTGCACGAGCTCGGGATCGAGGCGGCCTTCCTCAATTCGAGCCTCACGCCAGAGGGGCAGCGGGCGATCGTCGCGCGGTTGCGCGCGGGCAACATAAAGCTTTTGTACGTTGCGCCGGAGCGCGTCGTGCAACCGGCCACGCAGGCGCTGCTGCAATCGGTCGGCCTGTCGATCATCGCCATCGACGAAGCGCATTGCGTCTCGCAATGGGGTCACGACTTCCGCCAGGACTACCTCGCCCTCGACGGCCTGGGAGAGCTCTTTCCCGGCGTTCCGCGCATGGCGCTGACGGCCACCGCCACGCCGCGCACGCGCCGCGAGATCGTGGAGCGCCTCGCGCTGGATGACCCCCAGGTGTTCGTCAGCAGCTTCGACCGGCCGAACATTCGCTACTCCGTCCAGCCGAAGACGGATGCTCGCCGCCAGTTGCTGCGTTTCCTCGCCGGGCGCGAGGGCCAGGCGGGCATCGTCTACTGCCTCACCCGCAAGAAGGTCGAGACGACCGTCGAATGGCTGAATGCCGAGGGCTTCACGGCACTGCCGTACCACGCCGGGTTGTCCGCGCAGACCCGCGAGGCGAACCAGCGCCGCTTCTTGAGCGACGACCCGCTCATCGTGGTGGCCACGATCGCCTTCGGCATGGGCATCGACAAGCCGGATGTGCGTTTCGTGGCGCATCTCGACCTCCCCAAGAGCCTCGAGTCCTATTACCAGGAAACCGGCCGCGCCGGCCGCGACGGCAAGCCGGCAGACGCGTGGATGACCTACGGCCTGCAGGACGTCGTGCGGCTGCGCCAGATCGCGGAGGAGTCGACCGCCGAGGAACAATACAAGCGCCACGAACGCCAGAAGCTCGATGCGCTGCTCGGCTGGTGCGAGGCGGCGTCCTGCCGCCGCCAGCCGCTGCTCGAGTACTTCGGCGACAGCCTCGCGCCCGGCCGCGAGCAGTGCGGGAACTGCGACGTCTGCCTTGACCCGCCGCAAACCGTCGACGGCACGGAAGCCGCGCAGAAACTCCTGTCCGCGGTGTACCGCAGCGGCCAGCGCTTCGGCGCGGCACACGTCGTCGACATCCTGCTGGGCAAGAGCACGGACAAGGTCCTGCAGAACCGCCACGATAGCCTCTCGGTATTCGGCATCGGCACGGAGCTGGACGCAGGCGGCTGGCGTTCCGCGATCCGCCAACTCGTCGTGCAGGGCCACCTGCGTGTCGACCCGGAGCGCTACGGCGCGCTGGTGTTGACCCCGTCGAGCCGCGGGGTGCTGCGCGGCGAGACGCCGATTCGCCTGCGCGAGGAACCGCCGACCGCCCGTGCCACGCCGCGCACGAAAAAAGCACGCACTACCCTGGCTGCGGTCCCCGAGGCCGATCGCGCCCTCTGGGATGCTTTGCGCGCCTGCCGCCGCGATCTCGCTGCCGCTCACAACGTGCCGCCGTATGTCATCTTCCACGACTCGACCCTGCTGCAGATGATCGAACGCCGCCCCCGCGATGCCACGGAGCTGCTCGAGCTCAACGGTGTCGGCCAGGCGAAGCTGGAGCGCTACGGCGAGCAGTTCCTGGAGGTCCTTCGCGAAGGCGCCTAGCAGGCCGTCCGCGCGGGTAGCGGCAGCAAATCCCCGACACGACCCGAGAGCCCGGACCCGCGCCGCAACCCGGGCAGCGTGGCGCGGAATTTGCTTGGTTACGGGCTCCCTTGATCCGTGAACCGGGAGGAATCGAAATGGCACGCATCACCCGTTATACCCCGTCGCAGCTCATGCCGCTCGGTAGCCGCGATGAAGACGACTTCCTGGCGTGGCCGATGGCACGGCTGCACCAGCAGATGAACCGCTTGTTCAGCGATGCGTTTCGCGGGCTGGAGCAAGGCGACGACGACAACCGCCAAAACTGGATGTTCAGCCCGGTCGTCGACGTCGAGCAGCATGACAAGGCGTACGAGATCAGCGTCGAACTGCCCGGCGTAGTCGCGGAGGACGTAAACGTCGAGTGCACGGACGACCTGCTGGTCGTCTCCGGCTCGAAGGAACGCAAGCAGACCCGCGGCGAAGGTGAGAACCGGCGCTCCGAGCGGGTTTACGGCAGCTTCCGCCGGTCGTTCCGCCTACCCGATGACGCGCTGCGCGAAAACATCGAAGCGCGTTTCAGCGACGGAGTGCTGACGGTATCGATCCCGCGCGACGCCGCGCGGCAGCGGGAATCGACCCGCCGCATCGAGGTGCAGCGCGGCGCGCCGAAGGCGGAAGCACAAGAAGAGCAGCAGCAGTCGCCGGCCGCGAAGGAGGACCCGCAGCGCCCGTCCGCCACGCACTGAGGCATCCCCGGAAGCGCGCCGGTCCGCACAATCGCCGATGCGCGGTTTTGCCGGCAATCCCGCGTGGTGCGTAGTGCGCGACCAGCGCGAAAGGGTGGGGCGCGCCTTTCCGGGCGCGCCGACGGGTGGTTCTTGCGGCCGGCGGCTGGCATGATAGTTGCAGAATTCCCTCTCGAATCCGCAACCTACACAGAGACTACCCATGAGAATGCTGCTTTTTGCCTTACCCGCCTTCTGCCTGGTGTTTGCCGCCTGCCAGCCCGGCGAGCAGGAGCCGCCAGGCGACCCCGGCGCCGCCGCCGAGGCGATGCCCGCCGGGCCGGGGTCGGAAGACGCCGACCCGGCCGACACCGGCGATCCCGCCCAACCGGCCGCGGAGGCGGCCACAGCGCCGGCCGAATACGCCGAGGCCGAGATCCTGCCCACCGAGGGACAGACCACCGGCGGCCTGATCAAGCTCACGCGCACCGCTGACGGGGTCAGCATCGAAGGCACCGTAACCGGCCTCGAGCCCGGCCTGCACGGGTTCCATATCCACGAGAACGGCGATTGCAGCGCTCCCGACGCGTCGTCGGCCGGGGGCCACTTCGAGCCTGCCGACGACCCGCACGGCGCACCGGACGACCCGCCGGACCAGCATCACCTCGGTGATTTCGGCAACATCACCGCCGGCGACAACGGCGAAGCCGAGGTCAACATCACGGATCCCGAGCTCAGCATGACCGGGCCGGATACGATCATCGGCAAAGCCATCATCGTGCACGCGGGGAAAGACGACCTCGTGTCGCAGCCTTCCGGTAATGCGGGCGCGCGCGTCGGCTGCGGCGTGATCCGTGCGCTGGAAGTGGCGGAGTCGTCGACGACCCTCTAAGGTGGCGGTTCTTCGGAGTCGCCCTGATCCAGCCGGTCGAGCAGTCCCTCGGCAATGTCCCGCTCCGTTTCGCCGAGGCGTTCCTTGAGCGCGTCGGTCACGCCGGCCCGGGCGGCGGCTTCGAGCGCCATGCCGATGATCGGGGTGAGCAACTGCTGGGTAACGGACGCCGCGGTCGCGCCGTTCGTGGCGCGGCCGATATCCGTCAACACGATCTCCGGCATGCTCACCTCGCGCCTTTCGCCAAGCTGCGGCAGGAGCAGCGTGGCATGCGCATCCGCCAGCTCGAAGCGCTCGATGACGAGCTTCCTGCCGCCCGCCTCCGGTTCGGCCCTGCCGGTAGTGAGCCGCTGCACCGACTCCAGGATGGTTTCGAGATTGTTGCGCATCCCCTCCTGCTCGACCAGGAGCCGTGCTCCCTCCACCCGCACGCGTTCGATGACGAGCGGATCGGCGGTAACGCCGCGCGGATCCAGCTCGATCGCGAAGTCCTCGAGCGAGATCGCGGGCTCTTCGGAGAAGCCGTCGGGGTTCGCGACAGCCAGGCTCGAAATTCCGGCGGTGCCGTCCTGCAGGTCGATGGATACCGACCCGACGGCGACATCGGTCTGCGTGGCGTGCGAGCCCTCCCGCTCGATGATCCCGGCGACGAGGCTGTCGAGGTTGCGATACAGGAACCACACGCCGCCGACGACGAGCAGCAACAGGGCGACCGCGGCGCCTGACAGAACCTTGCTGGTCTGCTTCATGGTTGCGATGGTCAGTCGCGAGCGTCGCCCGTCCCGGCGGTAGTGGTCTCCGCTGCCGGCAACTGTTCGCTCAGCTCGGCCAGCCGGCGGGCGCAAAGCGCTTCATCCCGCAACTCGGAGAGTTCTTCCAGCTGCCGTGACAGCTCCGCGTACTGTTCGGGATTGTCGGCGGCGAGGGAGGATTCGTAGAGGCGCCGCTCGAAATCCTGTAGTTGCTCGCGGCAACTCGCCGCGCTGGTGGCAGCGGACGAGGCCAGGAGCGCCAGGCCGGCGGCGAGCAGCGTTAGTGTGCGCATGAGGCAGGTCCTCGGTTGCGGGGGCGCGATAGAGCTGCAATATCGATGCCAACGACAAGGCGCGCGGGATTGCGGGCCCGCCGCAGTCTCTGGGCTCCCGGCCCGACCCGGCTTATACTGGAGCCCAGCATGCGCGGGTCCCGCCCGGACCGATCGACGCCGTTAATCACAATAGACCGGTGGGTGGATGCATGTCTGTTCCGAGAGTATCGCTGGTCGTGGCGGGGTTGCTGGCGGTCGCGTTCGTCGGTGGCGCGAGCTGGTCCGCGCTCAAGCTGTGGCCGTACGCCGACCTGCGCAACATCGCCGTTCAATGGCTGCGCGCGGAGACGCCGGCAAGCCGTAAGATCGTCACGAATTTCGCGACCCTGGACCTCACTTCCTGGCCGGTCGAACCCCCGCTTGCGATAGCGCACCCCGGCGGCGGGATCGATGCCGTCGGCGACGACGTCCTGATCATGAGCTTCCGCGGCGAGTTCTTCGTGTATCGCCATGGGGGTCCGCAACGCCTGCGTCCGCTGCAAGTCCGGACCGACAACGGCTACGAGCGATATCGCCGGTACCTTGCCGCGAACGCAATCGAGTACCCGAATACCGACACCTACTTCCGGTTCATCGACGTCGCTTACGACGATACGGGCAAGGCCCCGGTGCTGTGGGTATCGCATCATCAATGGCACGATCTCGAGGCGTGCTATACGGTGCGGCTGTCAAAGCTCGTTCTGGCACCGGCCTTGCCCCTCGCGGAGCAGTCTGCATCGAGCGAGGACTGGACCAGGGCCTACGATACCGTTCCGTGCCTGCGTATCGACGGTTCGGCACGAGCGTTCCAGGGGCACCAGTCCGGGGGACGGCTCGTCGTGCTCGGTCCCGATACCGTGTTGATGTCGGTCGGCGACCACGGCTACGACGGCTGGAGTCACGAACGGATGTTGCCGCAGGACCCGGCCAGCGACTACGGCAAGATTCTCCTCGTGCACCCGGAGAGCGGCACGGCGCAGCACGTGTCGCTGGGGCATCGCAACCCGCAAGGCCTCACGGTCTCGAACGATGGGCTGATCTGGTCGACCGAGCACGGGCCGAACGGCGGTGACGAGCTGAACCTGATCGTCGACGGCGGCAACTACGGCTGGCCCTGGGTGACGTACGGCGCGCAATACGGCAGGTCGAGCTGGCCGATGTCGTCCACCCAGAATCGTCACGAGGAGTACCGGCGGCCGGTGTTCGCGTGGCTTCCCTCGATCGGCGTCTCGTCCCTGATCCAGGTACGGGGATTCCTGCCGGAGTGGGACGGCGATCTCCTGCTTGCCTCGATGGCAGACAAGACGCTGCACCGGATCCGCTACAGCGACGGGCGCGTGATTTTCGACGAGCCGATCCAGGTCGGCGAACGGATCCGCGACATCGACCAGCTCGGCGACGGCACGCTAGTCCTGTGGACCGATGACGCCAAGATCCTGGAGCTCCGGCCCGGGCAATCGCTCGAGCCCGATCTCGGCCGCATCGTCGCGAACCTGCCGGCTCCGCTGCGCAGCCGCGCGGTGGGCACGATCAGCACCTGCCTCGAGTGCCACGATGCGAGTCCGGGCGCGAACGCGGCGGGAGCGCCGAACCTGTGGGGCGTTTACGGGCGGCAGATCGCCGCCGCTGACTTCGCCGGGTATTCGGATGCGCTGAAGAGCCGCACCGGCCGCTGGGACGAGGCGGTGCTGAATGACTTCCTGAGCGACGTGCAGACGTTTGCACCCGGCAGCACGATGGGCCTGTCCGGGATTCCCGACGCCGACGTTCGGGCCGTCATCATCGACTACCTGAAAGCGCTGCGCAGGGACGAGGAGGTCGGCTCAGGGGGAGCCTAGCCCGGATACCCACCGTCGGCCGGCGAGACGTAACGCACCGCCGCGGTGGGCTCGGGGGGCCGCCGCAGCAGCCGGCTGACGAGATACAGGCCGGCTGCCAGATGCAGGAGACCGCAGAGCAGCATGAGCATGCCCCCGACACGCTGCCCGGCGAGCTGCGCATAGACGTCGCCGAGCGTCTCGATGGCATGGATGTACAGCGGCCACGGGGTGAACGCGAGCAGGGTGCCGAGCAGCGCCATGTGCATCGCCGTTCCCAGCAGCGCGAGAATCCCGGCCCCGGCGCCGCCTTGCCCCCTCCCGGAAGGCCGCAGCGTCGCGGTCCACAGCAGCAATGCGGCGACGAAGAGCGAGGCCTGCTCAGCCGCCCACACCCACGGTGACAGGCGGGCGAGCCCGTGCAGGATCGGGATGTACCAGAGCCAGAGGACGCTGAACTCGACCAGCGCCGCCGGCAGCGGCGATACGAGCGAGCGCGGCAGCCGGGACGTGACCTGCGGCGTGACGACGAGGGCTCCCGCGATGAGCGGCGCCGCCAGCGCGATCACGGCAACGTGGACCAGCGTGCGGCCCGCCAGCTCCGGGGCAATGAGCTGCGGCAGCGGCGTGAGCCACGCGGCCGCCAGGATACCTATCCCGGCATAGAGGCCGAACCGCCGGCGCGATGACCGGGGCGTCGCGGCCACCCGGCTCGAGTGCTGCGCGTCGATGCGGTCCTCCTTGTGCAACGATGAATGCCGTTGCAAACGCCGCATGCAAGTTGGATACCGGTGAGCTGCGCGCCCGCGCCGCCGCATCCGGCGATTTTGCCGAATAGAAGGCGGGAGCTTTGCGCGTGTAAGAATTACATTTCGCGCCGCAGGTCTTACCTTGCCCGGAAGCCGACTGCTCCGCTCAGTCTTCCACCTCCGTTTGCAGGACGAACGGGATCGTGACCGTACCGAGCGTCTCGCCGGAGACGATATCGACGACGTCCGCCTTGAAGTCGATGGGTGAAGCCTCGGCGTCCACCGGCTCGAAGTACAGGAAGCCCGCGACCACGCCGCCTTCCTCGAGTACGCCTTCAGGCATCGCGGCGCGGAGCATCTCCGGCGTGGGCAGCTCCGTCCGGGCGCGCGACCAGCGAGGGTAATAGCCGTCGTAGTAGTACGGATCGAAGAAGAACGGATGCGCGTGGTAAACCGCGAGGCTCGGGTACATGAAACGATAAAACGGTGCGACGTAGAAGCGGTTGTAGGTGAAGCCGAGCCGGTCAACCGGAGGATAACGGCGTGCGGGTCCGACGCCGGCTACCGTTCCCCGAATTTCATAGGGCGGCAGTGCCGCGAATCGCTCGCCGGCCTCGCCGAGCATCGCGAAGTGGCGGTAGCGGATCGCTAGCTTCTTGTTGCTGCCGTTCTCGATCCTGACGTGCATGGGCGTGATCGCCTGCGTGATCGAGACGTCGCCGCGCCAGGCATCCGGGTCGACCGTGACCGTCACGCCCGCCGCCGACGCTCGCGCGATCGTGCCGCCGGGCGCGACCGTGTCGGCGCCGGGCCCCGGTACCAGCTGCGGCCGGCTCGCACAGCCGGCCACCCAGGCGCACGCAACCAGCAGCGCGAGCCCGCGCGCGGAGCGAAGCAAGCTGGACGTGGCCTTTCTGCCGCACATGGTCCCGAGTCGGATGCAAGTCGCGTACCACGGCGCTTTTCGCGGCATACAATATGCATGGAGACCGCCCGGGAAAACGCAAACAAGAAGGACGCGCCGTGGATATCCTGGATCACAACTGGCAGCAACAGCTTCAGATCGTGGCGAGCGTTGCCATCGCAACGGTGCTCGGCGCGCTCGTGGGCACCGAGCGGGAGCTGGCCGACCGGCCGGCGGGTCTGCGGACGCATGCGATCCTGGCCGCGGCGGCCTGCCTGCTGGTGAGGCTCGGCGATATCCTCGTGGAGCACTTCGTGGCCGATTCACCTCCGGGTGTGCTGCGAGCGGATCCTATCCGCATCGTGGAGGCGGTGGTTACCGGCACTGCCTTCCTCGGCGCCGGGACGATCTTCCGCCACCGGGGCGCGGACGAGCACGTCGAGGGGCTGACCACCGCGGCCTCGCTGTTGCTCGTCGCCGCCATCGGCATCTCGGTCGCGTTGCGGCAGATCATCGTCGCGGTACTCATCACCCTGCTGACGCTGATCCTGCTGCGGGTCATGCGCGTGCTCTTCATCGACCGCAAGGCGAGCCGTGGCAAACCCCGTGAGAAAGGATCGGACCCGTGATGCCGTAGGCGGCCCAGATCGGCGAGTGCTGGAATGCCCTTTGCATGTCGGGGGAACGAGGCACCTTCCATTCAGCGAGCAGCAAGGAGTGAGCTATGCCGTATCGCAGCAACGCCGAGCTTCCCGACAGCGTGAGGGACAACCTGCCGAAGCACGCGCAGGAGATCTACCGGGAAGCATTCAACAGCGCCTGGGAACAGTACGCGGACCCGGAGGAACGCCGCGGCGATGCCTCGCGGGAAGAAACGTCGCACAAGGTCGCGTGGTCCGCCGTGAAGCAGGAGTACGAGAAGGGCGAGGACGACAACTGGCACCGGAAATGAATCCTGCTACGAGCCGAACGCCTCCTGCATTTTTTTCGTGATCGACTGGCGGATGTCGCCATAGGCAGCCCACGGATCGGGGCGGGCCAGGCGACGGACCGCCTCGTCGATGCCGAAGGCGTTGGCGGCGGTCAGTTCCCGCAGTTCCTTCCAGCTTACCGGCATCGCGACCGGCGCGCCTTGCTTCGCGCGCGTCGAATACGGCGCGATGGCCGTCGCGCCTCGCTCGTTACGCAGCCAGTCGAGGAAGATCCTGCCGTGGCGGCGGCTCTTCGACATGGTGGCGGTAAAGACGTCGGGATGCTCCGCGGCCATCGCCGTAGCAAAGCCTTTCGTGAACGCTTTGACCCGGATCCAATCGGCGCTCCGGCGCAGCGGTGCGACCACGTGTATGCCCTTGCCGCCCGTCACGAGCGGCAGTGTCTCGAGCCCGACCTTCGCCAGCCGGTCGCGCACCACCATCGACGCCAGCTTGACCACCTCGAAGTCGAGCGCCTCGTCCGGGTCGAGGTCGAACACCACGCGATCGGGTTTCTCGAGATTGTCGATACGCGATCCCCAGATGTGGAACTCCAGGGTGCCCATCTGCACGCCTGCGACCAGTCCCGCGACGCCGTCGACGTAAAGATAATCCTCTTTTTTCCCGGAGCTCTCCCGGATCGCCACTTCCTTCAGCGCTTCCGGGAAGCCGTCGCTGGCGTGCTTCTGGAAAAAGCACTTGCCGCCGGTTCCTTTCGGGCAACGCACGAGAGATAGCGGGTGGCGCTCCATCAGCGGCAGCATCCGCTTCGCAATCGTGTCGTAGTAGCGCACGAGGTCCGCTTTGGTGACCCCCTGTTCGTGATACAGGATGCGATCGGCATTCGTGAGGCGCACGCCGTGCAGCTCGTTGCCGATCTCCGGCGGGATGTCCTTCGCTTGCTCCATCGTGACCTCCACAGGCTTCTTGTCCTCGCGCAAGCCGATGAACGAGCCGTGGCGGATGTGGCCGCCCCCGGTCAGCTCACTGTAATCGATCTCGGCCACCAGCCTGGGCTCGACCCACACGGCACGCCGTGCGGCCGCGCTGCTGATCCGGTCGAAGGGCGACGCCTCGCGTTCTAGTTTGCCAAGTTTTTCGGCCAGATCGTCCATCGCTGTCTCGGAATAGCCGGTGCCCACCTTGCCGCGGTAAACGAGCCCGTCGCCATCAAAGGTGCCGAGCAGCAGCGACGAGAACGGGCGGCCCCGCTTTTCGGAGCGCTTGTAACCGCCGATGACGAACTCCTGCCGGTTCCTGCACTTGATCTTGAGCCAGGTTTTCGTCCGGCGGTTGCTGTAGGGCGCGTCCGCTTTCTTGGCGATGATGCCTTCCCGCCCGTTGCGGCACATTTCCGCGAGTACCTTGTCGCCATGGCCCTGCACGTGCTCGCTGAAGTGCACCGGCGCGGCCGCCGGCAACGACGCCAGCAGGCCGCGCAGTTTCTCCTTGCGTTTGACGAGCGGCAGGGGCCGCAGGTCGTCGCCATCCACCTGGAGCAGGTCGAAGGCGTAGTACTCGATCGGACGGCCTTCGGACAATGCCGCCTGCAAGGCGGAGAATGGCGAGCCGCCATCCGCCGCGCTCGCAACGGCCTCGCCGTCGAGCAGGGCGGTTTCGCAGTCCAGCCCCGACAGGGCACCGGCCACCGCCCGGAACTTGCCAGTCCAGTCGAGCCCGGAACGCGTGTAGCAGATCGCGTCCCGGCCGCCCACGGCGACGAGGCAGCGGTAGCCGTCAAACTTCATCTCGTGCAGCCAGTTCGAGCCGGTCGGCACGTCGTCGGCCAGCGTGGCGAGCTGCGGTTGCTGGAAAGGGGGCGGCTTACCCGCGCGCTTCTTCTTCGTCTTCCTGCTGCGGCGCTTCTGGCGCGCCGCAGGTTTTGCCTCCCGCGCGTCCTCACCTTCCTCCAACGCGATCTGCGGCATCGAGCGCGCTGTGGCGATGCTCGTTGTGTGATGCTCGACCAGCGCCTCCGCATCTTCGTTGGCTTCGTCATCGCGGGCCTTGATCAGGAGCCAGTTTTCCCGCTTCTCCTTCGGCCGCGGGCGCATCCGCACGAGTACCCAGCCGCCGCGCATACGTTCGCCGTGCGCGATGAAGCCGAGCTTGCCTTGCTTCAGCGCCTCGTCGACATTGCCGGTTCCGTCGTCCGGCTCCCAGGTGCCCCGGTCCCACAGCATGACCGTGCCGCCGCCGTATTCCTTTTTCGGGATCGTGCCTTCGAACTCCGCGTAGGAGAGCGGGTGGTCCTCGGTGCGCACTGCCAGCCGCTTTTGCGCCGGGTCCGGACTCGGCCCCCGGGTCACGGCCCAGCTCAGGAGCACGCCGTCCCATTCAAGGCGGAGGTCCCAGTGCAGCCGGCGGGCGTCGTGCTTTTGCACGAAAAACCCGAGCTCACGTTCGGCAGCGGCACCCCTCCGGCGGCGGGGCCGGGCCTTCGACGGCGGCGGCTCCTTCGTCCTGCTGAAGTCCCGCTTCCCTGCGTAATCCGCGAGACGGTCCCGGCGCGCCACAGCTCACGCCCGTTTGCGCTTGCGGCTGGAGCTCTTTTTGCCGGAGGATTTCGCGGCCTTTTTCTTTGCCTTCTTCTTGTTACCGCCCGAGGTGCCTTCGAGGCTCTTTTTCAGCGCCGCCATCAGGTCGACGACGTTGTCCGGAGCAGGCGCGGCGGCTTCCTCCTCCTCGATGACCTGCTTGCCCTTGCTCTTGCGCTTGCGCTCGATCAGTTCGCGCAGCGCGATCGTGTAGTTGTCCTTGAAAGCGTCGGCATCGAATTTCGCGGTTTTCTTGTCGATCAGCGCGGTTGCCACATCCAGCAGGTCTTCCTGCACGTCCTCGTCGCCGATCTTCGCGAACAGCGGATCCGCCTTGCGGATCTCGTCCGGGTAATGCAGCGTCTCGAGCAGCAAGCCGTCGCCGCAATCCCGGACGGCGGCGATGTATTCCTTGCCACGTAGCGTGATCTGGCCCAGCCCGGTCTTCTTCGAGGTCCGGAGCGCGTCGCGCACGACACGGTAGGCGTCTTCCGCCAGCTCGTCGGCCGGTACGAGGTAGTAGGGCTTGTCGAAATACAACGGCGGAATCTCGCAGGCGCCGACGAACTGCACGAGCTCGAACGTGCGCTTCGACTCGAGCTTGACGGCGTCGACCTCTTCCGGCTCGAGCAGCACGTATTGGTCCTTCTCCAGCTCGTAGCCCTTCACGATCTCGTCCTTGTCGACGGGACCGATGCCAGGGACGACTTTCTCGTAGCGAACCCGCTTGCCGCTCGGTTCGTGGATCTGCCTGAAGCTGATGCGTGCGCCGGATTGCGTGGCGGAATAAAGATCGACCGCCATCGAGACGAGCGACAGGCGGAGTTGTCCACTCCAGAGCGGTCGTGCAGCCATGTTCCGTCCTTTTGCCGTTCTTGTGCAGGCGAAGTTTTTGCAAGGAGCATGCCAGATCGGGTGGAGCGGCCGGTCCCGTGCACGATCGCGGGCGTTGTAAATTTTGCCGGTGGAAAGTCGAACTTGCAGGGCCGTCGCGAGCCTTGCGCAAAACTCCCGGGCATTTGTGGCTCGTTCATCTGGCATGCAACTTGCACCAGTCCTGCTGCAGGAATCCTCACTGCAGCGACGGGATGCGTATACATGATGGATGGAACAGCAGGATCGTCAGACGCGCTGGGCGGACGGCGATTGATTCTCGCCAGCAACCGCGAGCCGTTTAAAGTCATCAAGGGAAACAACGGGAAGGACAGGCGATTCGAGCTGTCCATGGGAGGCCTGGCCAGCGCCCTGAACCCGATCCTGACTCGCTGCGAGGGCCTGTGGATCGCCTGGAACCCGGTTCCCGCCGTCAACGGCAACGGCCACGTACCACTCAAGGAAACCCGCGGCGACGATGTGCCGTTCCCCCTGCTGCAGATCGGCCTGCACAAGGACGAAATCAACGGCTACTACAACGGTTTCTGCAACCGTGCTCTCTGGCCGCTGTGCCACACCAACCTGCGCTACGTGACGCCGCGTCTCGATTACTGGCACAAGTTCCGCGACGTCAACTACCGCTTCGCCGACACCATTGCCGCGCAAGCCGCGACCGGCGACGTCGTGTGGATACACGACTACCACCTGATGCTGGTGCCGGCAGCGTTGCGCCGCCAGCTCGGTGAGAAGCAGCCGATCGGCTATTTCCACCACGTTCCCTTCCCGAATGCCCGCATCCTGAGCGCGTTCCCGTGGCACCGGCGGCTGCTGATCGGGATGCTGGGCGCGGATTCGGTGGCGTTCCACACGCCGGAGTACGCGACCAACTTCCTCGAGTGCTGCCGCGAGCTGCTGGATCTCGACGACGACTCCGAAGACGACGTCATCAGCTATCACGATCACAAGACGATTGTCAGCGTGCGCCCGATCGGGCTGGACGTCGCGCAGTTCGAGAATCGCGCGAAGAAGCAATCGGTCAAGCAGCGCGCCGAGAAGATCCGCAAGGACATCGGCTGCAGCCGCGTCGTCCTCAGCGTGGACCGGATCGACTACACGAAGGGCTTGTTCGAGCGGGTCGAAGCCATCCGCACGTTCTTTGCGCGCATGCCGCAGGCGCGCGGCGTGGTCACGTTCATGCAAGTCGCGGTGCCCTCGCGCCTCGGCGTCCCGGAGTACCGCGAGTACCGCGAACGGCTGGAAAAGGCGGTAGCGGCGTTGAACAAGGAGTTCGCGCGCGACGGCTGGAAGCCGATGGTCTATCGCACCGATTCGCTCGACCAGGACGAGCTGACCGCGCACTACCTGGCCGCCGACGTTGCGCTCGTCACCCCGGCAAAGGACGGCATGAACCTGATCGCTTCCGAATACTGCGCTTCTCGCACGGACGGGGACGGCGCCGTGGTGCTTTCCTACCAGGCCGGTGCCTCCACCTACCTCGGGGAGTTCGCCGTCAACGTCAACAGCAAGCGCAAGGAAAGCATCATCAACGGCATCATCCAGGCACTGACGATGGCGCCGGCCGAGCGCGCCTACCGCATGACGCGCCTGCGCTCGCTGGTGAAGAAGAACACCACGGACGTGTGGCTCAGGAATTGCCTTGGCGACATCATCCAGCCGTTGAAGCGCGTCCCCGACACTGCCATTGCCATTCACCCTCCGAAGGTCGGCGAGCTGAATCGGCCGATGGCCGCCAAAGCCAGCGCGCGGCGACACGTTTCTTCCGCGTACCGCCCGTAGGCATCCGGCTCGGCGGCTGCGTTGAAGCCGGGCGGCCGAGCGGCGTTTGGCTGGTGTGGCGCGCTGTGCTACGGCCGTAGCTAGCGGAGCCGCGGTCGGGGGGAGGGGCCTTCGGCGCCGGCCACGAGCACGTCCCTGTGGGCCTGCGGGC
>CBFGSB010000056.1:0-17264 GCA_965651325.1 uncultured Chromatiales bacterium
TTAGCACTCACCCGCGAGGAGTGCTAATCATAGGGACCGCCCGGCAAAATTCAAGTGGTGCCGGAAAGGACTCGTGCGCGGCCCCCAACCACCCGACCCGGGTCCGGACGACATGGGGACGCAGCGCGTTTCCTCAACCCCGTCACGGCGTCTGCCTCCCATTGGCGGTAACATCCGCGGCTGCCCGGAGGTCCAATGTGCCGGGCGCGGCGGAGATCAGGACGTGAACGACAGGCGCAAAACGCCGGGAATCGGAACAGGCATGGCCATGCTGGCGCTGCTCTTCGTGGCCGCGACGGCGCGCGCGCAGTTCTTCGATGACGGCAAGCCGATCCTGCCGCCGCAGGAGGCGTTCCGCTACGCAGTGACCGACACCGGCAGCGCGCTCGAAATCGACTGGGCCGTGGCCGAGGGCTATTACCTGTACCGTGACAAGCTCGCCTTTGCGAGCCAGACGCCCGGCATCACCTTCGGCGAAGCCGCGCTCCCGGAGGGCCAGCGCCACGAGGACGAGTTCTTCGGGGTGCAGCAGGTCTATCGCGAGCATTTCTTCGTCACCGTTCCCTATACCGTCTCGGGCGAGCGGCCGCGCCGCCTGGCGTTCGAGCTGGGCCTGCAGGGCTGCGCCGACCAGGGCATCTGCTACCCGCCGCAGCGCTGGAGCGATGCGGTCGTGCTGGCGTCGGCACAGGAGCCATCGAAGCTCGACCTCGGCAGCTTCGGCCGGGGCGCGTCCGAATTCCTGCCGGTGGACGAAGCGTTCCAGCCACAGGCCGCGGCGCTCGACGGCAACACGATCGAAGTGTCGTTCGCCGTAGCGCCCGGCTATTACCTCTATAAGGACAAGATCTCCGCCAGCACCGCCTCGCAGGTCGTGCAGCTCGGGCAGCTCGACCTGCCCCGCGGCGACATGAAGGCCGACCCGTACTTCGGCGACACGGAGGTCTACCACGAGGACGTGTTCGCGGAGCTGGCGGTGGCGCGCGCCACGCCGGAGGCGCTCGAGCTCGATCTCGAGCTGGGTTACCAGGGCTGCGCGGAGGACGGCATCTGCTACCCGCCGGAAACGCGGCGCATCACGGTCAGCCTGCCCGCCGCCAGCGCGGTCTCGGCCCTGGCGGCCGTGGAAAGCGCCGGGCCGCCGCTGTCGGAACAGGCCCGGCTCGCGGAACTCATCGGCAGCGCGAGCCTCTGGGCCATAGCCGCCACGTTCTTCGGTGCCGGCCTGCTGCTGGCCTTCACACCGTGCGTGTTGCCGATGGTGCCGATCCTGTCCGGCATCATCGCCGGCGAGGGCGACGACGTCGGGCCCGCGCGCGGGTTCACACTCGCACTCGCCTACGTGGCGGGCATGGCGCTCGTTTATACCGCGGCCGGCATTGCGGCCGGCGCCGTGGGCGTGCAACTGCAGGCGGTTTTCAACCAGCCGTGGGTGCTGACGCTGTTCGCGGGCCTGTTCGTCGTGCTCGCGGCCGGGATGTTCGGCCTGTACGACCTGCAGATGCCCTCGTCGATCCAGACCCGGCTTGCCGCGATCAGCGGCCGCCAGCGCGCAGGAACGCTGATCGGCGCTTTCATCATGGGCGCGCTGTCGTCGCTGATCGTCACCGCCTGCGTGGCGCCGCCGCTGGTCGCGGCGCTCACGGTGATCGGCCAGTCCGGCGACGTCGTGAAGGGCGGCTGGGCCCTGTTCTCGCTGAGCCTGGGGATGGGCGCGCCGCTCTTGATCGTGGGCGCCTCGGCCGGGCGGCTCCTGCCCGCCGCCGGTCCGTGGATGGTCGCGGTGAAGCACGCGTTCGGCTTCATGATGCTGGGACTCGCCGTGTGGATGCTGTCGCGCATCCTGCCGGGCGGTGTAACGCTCGCGCTGTGGGGCATTCTCGTGTTCATGGCCGGCGTCTGGCTCGGCGGCCTGACCACCTTGCCGGCGGATGCCGCCGGCCCGCACAAACTCGGCAAGGGTTTCGGCCTGATCGCGGTCATCTACGGCGCCGTGCTGATCCTCGGCGCACTCGCGGGCGGCAACAGCCTGCTGCGTCCGCTCGCCGCGATCAGCGTCGCCGGAGGACCGGCCGCGGTCGAGGAACACGGCCTCGACTTCCAGCGCGTCAAAACCGTCGCGGACCTTGACCAGGCGCTCGCCCGGGCCGCCGCCGCCGGCCAACCCGCGATGCTCGATTTCTATGCCGACTGGTGCGTCTCCTGCCTGGAGATGGAACGCTTTACGTTCGCCGACCCGGGCGTGCAGGAGGCGCTCTCGGACACGCTCCTCCTGCAGGCAGACGTCACGGCGAACGACGCCGCCGACAAGGCGCTGTTGCAGCGTTTCGGCGTCTACGGTCCGCCGACCATAATTTTCTTCGGCCCGGACGGGACAGAACGCCGGGCCTTCGACGTGGTCGGATACATGGATGCCGGGGCCTTCACCGCGCACCTGCGGCGGGCGATCGGTGTCGATTACGTGACCGCCCAGATCGAACGGGAAACCAATTGATGCAGAAAGTGCTTATCGTGCTGGCACTGGTGGCCGCCGCGGCCGCCGGCTATTTCGTGCGGCAGCAGTTCGCCGGGACTCCCGCTCCCGCTTCGCTGCAGGACGCGGCGCATGACTCCGCCACGGCGCCGTCAGCACCGGGCGCGCAAGTCGCCTTCACCCTGCCCGACCTCGAGGGTAATGCGCGTTCGCTCACCGAATGGGATGGCGAAGCGCGGCTTGTCAATTTCTGGGCCACCTGGTGCGCACCCTGCCGGCGCGAAATCCCGTTGCTGAAAGAAGCGCAGGCCGAGCACGACGACCTGCAGGTCATCGGCGTCGCGGTCGACGACCACGAAGCCGTCGTCGCCTATGCGGAAGACGCGGACTTCAACTACCCGATCCTGATCGGGCAGGACGACGCCATCGCGGCGGCTGAAACCGCGGGCGTGCCGTTCATCGGCCTGCCGTTCACGATGGTGATCTCGGCGGAAGGCGATCTCGTCAAGACGCACATGGGCGAAATCGTGGCGGAGCAGGTCGAGCAGATCGTCGACGTCCTCGAGCGGCTGGAGGCCGGCGAGCTCGACCTGGCGGCGGCGCGCGAGGAGCTCGGCCCGCTGTAGTCAGCCGCTTCGTCATCCTGCCTTTGCGACACACGCCACAGTTCCGCGCATCCAGGCGCGCGAAGGGTTGCGTTACCTGCCCGGAAAAGAGTTAAACTTGCCGCC
This sequence comes from uncultured Chromatiales bacterium, assembly GCA_965651325.1. GTDB lineage: Bacteria > Pseudomonadota > Gammaproteobacteria > Steroidobacterales > Woeseiaceae > IDS-8. The sequence goes on from CBFGSB010000056.1 coordinate 3,205, forward strand.
AATTTCGTCAATCTGGTAGGCAACCCATCGACATGGCCAGGCTCCTGCTCATCAACGGGCCGAACCTCAACCTGCTCGGCAGCCGCGAGCCCGGCGTCTACGGCCGCACGACCCTCGCCGACATCGAGGTCACGCTCTCCGCGGAAGCCGGCAAGCTCGGCCACGAGCTGGCCGCGTTCCAGAGCAATGCCGAGCACGAGCTCGTCGAGCGCGTGCACCAGGCCGCGGCCGACCGCGTCGATTTCATCCTGCTGAACCCCGGCGCTTTCACGCATACCAGCATTGCGCTGCGCGATGCGCTGCTCGCCGTCGGAATCCCCTTTATCGAATTACACATAAGCAATACCTTCGCGCGAGAAGACTTCCGCAAGCAGAGCTACTTCAGCGACATCGCCGCGGGCTGCCTCTTCGGATTCGGCGCTTATTCGTACGAGATGGCGCTGCAGGCCGCGTCAAAGCAGCTCGATGCTGCCGAGGAAAGTTGATGGATATCCGCAAAGTCAAAAAGCTCATCGAACTGCTGGAAGAGTCCGGTATCGCCGAAATCGAAATTACCGAAGGCGAGGAATCGGTGCGGATCAGCCGCCACGGCACGGGCGCCGCGCCGCCTCCTGCGTATGCCTACGCGCCTCCACCGCCTCCGGCGGCCGCGCCGGCACCCGCGGAGTCCACCTCGGCGGCGCCACCCGCCCCGGCCGCGGCCGAACCCGAGGAAGAAGGCTACACCGTAACCGCGCCGATGGTCGGCACGTTCTACGCCGCTTCCTCCCCCGGCTCGCCGCCGTTCGTGCAGGTGGGCGACCGCGTCGAGCAAGGCGACGTGCTTTGCATCGTCGAGGCGATGAAGATGATGAACCAGATCGAAGCCGAGGTCTCCGGGACCATCAAATCGATCCGGGTGCAAAACGGCGACCCGGTGGAATACGGGCAGGTGTTGTTCGTCATCGACCAGCGCGCCGGGTAGTGCCCTGATGCTGGAAAAGGTCGTCATTGCCAATCGCGGCGAGATCGCGCTCCGGATCCTGCGCGCCTGCCGCGAAGCCGGCATCAAGACCGTGGCCGTGCACTCGACGGCGGACAATACCCTGAAGCACGTGCTGCTTGCGGACGAGACCGTCTGCATAGGCCCACCCGCGTCGATGGAAAGCTACCTCAACATGCCGGCCATCATCAGCGCCGCCGAGGTCACCGACGCTGTCGCCATACATCCGGGCTACGGGTTCTTTTCCGAGAACGCCGATTTCGTGGAGCGTGTCGAATCCTCGGGCTTCATTTTCATCGGCCCGCCCGCATCGGCAATCCGGCAGATGGGCGACAAGGTCGCGGCGATCCGCGCGATGAAGGCCGCGGGCGTGCCTTGCGTGCCCGGGTCCGACGGTCCCCTGGGCACCAATGCGGAAGAGAACCTGAGAATCGCGCGCGATATCGGCTACCCGATCATCATCAAGGCGGCCGGCGGCGGCGGCGGGCGCGGCATGCGCGTCGTGCACTCGGAGGCCTCGCTGATCGGCGCAATCGGCGTGACCCAGGCCGAGGCACGCGCGGCGTTCGGCAACGAAACCGTCTACATGGAGAAGTTCCTCGAGAAGCCGCGCCACGTCGAATTCCAGGTGCTTGCCGATGGGCACGGGAATGCCATCCACCTGGGCGAGCGTGATTGCTCCATGCAGCGGCGGCACCAGAAGGTGATCGAGGAAGCGCCGGCGCCGGGCATCACCGAGGAGCAGCGGCAGCGCATCGGTGCGCGCTGTGCGCAGGCCTGCCTCGACATGGGTTATCGCAACGCCGGCACTTTCGAATTCCTGTACCAGGACGGTGAGTTCTATTTCATCGAGATGAACACGCGCCTGCAGGTCGAGCATCCGGTCACCGAGTTGATCACGGGCGTCGACATCGTGCGCGAGCAGCTCCGCATCGCGGCCGGCGAGAAGCTCGCCTGGACGCAGGACGAAATCCGCATCCAGGGTCATGCGATCGAGTGCCGGCTGAATGCCGAGGACCCGAAGACCTTCATGCCCTCGCCCGGCGTGATCCAGCTCTGGCACCAGCCCGGTGGGCCCGGCGTGCGCGTCGACAGCCATCTCTACAGCGGCTATCGCGTACCACCGTTCTACGATTCCATGATCGGCAAGCTGATCACGCACGGCCAGGACCGCGCAACGGCAATCGCGCGCATGAAGAACGCACTGACCGAGATCGTCATCGAAGGCATCAAGACCAACATCCCCCTGCACCAGGAAATCTTCCAGCACTCGGCGTTCCAGGCCGGCGGCACCGACATCCACTACCTGGAAAAGCGGCTTGGGCTCTGAATAGAAGCGGTCCTGGCGTGGCGTGGCGGCAATTCGTGATGCAACTCGGCCCCTTGCCAGCGCGGGAAGTCGAAGCGGTATTCGAGCGGCACGGCGCGCTCGCGATCACGCTGAGTGATGCCGGCGACGCGCCGGTGCTCGAGCCCCTGCCGGGGGAGACACCGCTCTGGCAGGACACCCAGGTTACCGGCCTGTTCGCGGAAACCCTGGACCTCTCCGAATTGCAGCACGACCTGCTGCGGACTTTCCATCTCGGCGAGCTGCCGCCCCACCGCATCGAGGCATTACCGGATCGCGTGTGGGAGCGCGAGTGGCTGGCGCACTTCCGCCCGATGCAATTCGGGCGCCGCCTCTGGGTCAGCCCCGGCGGCTTCACGGTCGATGCCGCGGATGCCGTGGTCGTGCGTCTCGATCCCGGCCTCGCCTTCGGCACCGGCACGCACCCGACGACCGCGCTCGCGCTCGAATGGCTCGACAGCCTGGATCTCGCCGGCTGCCGGTTGCTCGACTACGGCTGCGGTTCCGGCATCCTCTCTATCGCGGCGCTACTGCTCGGCGCGCAAGCGGTAACCGCTTGCGACATCGATACCCAGGCACTGCAGGCCACGCGCGACAATGCCGCGGCGAACGGTGTCGGCGACCGGCTGACGGTGACGCAGGATGCGGGAACGCCGGCTGGCAATTTCGACCTCGTCGTGGCAAACATCGTATCGGGAACGCTCATCGCCGACGCGGAGGGAATCGCCGGCCACGTCAAGGCAGGGGGAAGGTTGCTGTTGTCCGGGATACTCGAGGAGCAGGTCGCCGACGTTGTCCGCGCCTACGGCGATTGCGTGACCTTCGATGCGCCAGCCGTGCGCAGCGGCTGGGTGCGGCTCACGGGCAAGGCAGGACCCTAGTGTATACGCATTGTCCCGAGTGCCGCGCGTCGTTCCGCGTAACGGCCGACGTGCTGCAGCAGGCCGCGGGCCGCGTGCGTTGCGGCGGCTGCGGGCATGCGTTCAATGCGCTCGAAAGACTGTCCGAAGCGCCGTCAGCCGGCAGCGACGGGCGTCCGCGGGGCGGGGGCAGCGGCACGCTGCTCGACGATTTCGACGCGCTGTCGGAGACGGACAACGTTCGCATCGAGGACACCGGCGTCGAATGGCAGGTCGTCGAGGAGCGAGAGCCCGCCAACCCAGGCTCGCAGGAGTCCCTGTATCTCGTGACTGAGCAGGAACCTGAAGAGGAGCGCTACGACGACAACACACCTTTGCCGGAGATGCTGGACGACGACGAGGAGCCGCAACCGCCCGAGCCGCCGCGGCGGCGCGCCGAGGACTTGCTGGAGCCGCGCCCCCCCGAGTTCGACGAGCGCCAGGTCGACCTCGCGCTCAGTGAACCGGAGGACTGGACCGACCTGCTGGACGAAGTCGGGAGTCCGGCGGCACTGAAGGGCGAGGCGGCGGACGACGCGACGCCGCTTGACACGCAGCAGGACGAGGACACGCACACCGCGCTCGAAGTAATCGAGGCGGAGACGGGTGAACACCCGTCACCCGAAGCGGAGACCGGCGCTCACCCGGCCCTGGAAGCAACCGGGGCGGAAACCGGTGAGCATGCTTCCCTCGAAGCAATCGAAGCAGAAACCGGCGAGCACCTGACCCTCGAGGCGGGCGATGCGGCAACGGGCGAGCACCTGGCGCTGGAAGCAGACGATGCGGAGACGAGTGAGCACCCGGCGCTGGAAGTCGACGATGCAGAGACGGGTGAGCACCTGGCGCTGGAAGCCGACGATACGGAAAGCGAGCACCTGGCGCTGCAAGCCGACGATACGGAAACGGATGAGCCGGCGCCCCTCGAACAGCTCGATGCGGGCGAGCACGCGGCCGCCGGGGCACTCGACGCTGACGAGCCGCCCATCGGAGCAGGCGACGCCGCTCGCGAACTGACGCTCGTCGAGGACGACCGGGCGGCGCCCGCTACCGGCGACGGCGAGCACTACGTGCCGCCGGCGACGGAAGAGGAAATGACGATCAACCGGATGATCGACCAGGACCTGCTGCGCTTGTCCGAAAAGCAGCGCGACCTGGCCGCGACGAGCTCCGGAATGGAGGCCGCCGGCGAGGAGGCGCCGCCGCATTTCGAGACGATCATCATGGAAGGCGACTTCGTACGGAGCTCGCTGGAAACAAGTGACCCGGAGGCTGTCGAAAGCGCCCGCCCCGCACGGGGAGACACGTCCCGGGACGTCGTGGAACTGAAGGACACCTATGCGCGGACCCGTCGCAGCGAGCGCGCCGCACGGCGCCCCGACGGTGCGGACACCCGGCGGTACGCGGCCGCCGCGGGCATCGCCGCACTCGCACTGCTGCTGGGCGCGCAGGTAGTGCACGCGTACCGTGAAACGCTGGCGACGTACGGCGCCTTCGGCGAGAGCCTCGTCTCGCTCTACGGCGCCGCCGGCGTGCCGATCACGCCGGAATGGGACATCGACGGCTGGCAGTTCCAGGATACGCGCGGCAGCACCGAGGCCGACGATCACGTGCTCACGATCTCGTCGACGCTCGTGAACGCCTCTGAGCATGCGCTGCCTTATCCACTGCTGCACGTCGCGCTCACCGACCGCTACGAAGAGATCGTCGGCAGCCAGTTGCTGGAGGCCGGCCGGTACCTCGAGATACGCGTGGCCGGCGGCCGCGTCGCACCCGGCGGCAAGCTGAACGCGAGGGTGACCATTGCGCCACTACCGCCGCAGGCCGAAGGTTACAAGCTCAACGTTTGTTATCCGCTCACCGCGGGGAAGGTGCGTTGCGCAATGGCAGCCTTCAGGTAACGTCGATTCCGCAACGTGAAACCGGCCCGCCGTCCGCGTGGGCAAGCCGGTAACGTGCGCATCCGAAGAAGTCGCATGAACTTCACGGCCTAAACCTGCGGTGGCAGGCTGAATGAACACGACTGCAATTTTTCTGCCAGTTTGCGGCGCACGCTCAATAGTTTTTTTGCCGGATGTGCGCCTGGATCGACGCTAGAAAATGCAGATCACCGTGCTATGATTCCTGCCCACCTTGACGGCCCGTACCAGTTATTGGGGATCGACTGGCGTTTCGGTGGCCCGCAGAAACCTGACCGGATCTTGCCGCGGTTCCAAGCGCCTGTGAGCGTTTGGCGGCTAGCAATCCGCGTGCGCCGCATCCGGACGGCGCGCGGGAAGAACGTCGATCTCGCCAGCGGTTTCCACGCAGGATTTTTGGTCACGAGAAGCAGCATTTGGGGAAGTTTGGCAAAGTGGTCAAGAAAAAAACCAAGAGGAATGCAGAGCTAAGGGCATCGAGCAAAAAGCCACTCAGAAAACACACGGAAGAGGCACTGGATCGGTATTTCGCGAGCCTGAACGGCGACCGTCCCGGCGACCTGTACGACCTGGTGCTGGGGGAAGTGGAGCAGCCATTGTTCAAAGCGGTGATGGAATACACGCAGGGCAACCAAAGCCAGGCGGCCGGCATTCTCGGCATCAACCGGGGTACGCTGCGCAAGAAACTGAAGTGCTATTCACTGATAAGGTGAACTGCCGGTTGTTCCCATGCTGAAGGTGCGCCGCGCGCTCCTCAGCGTTTCGGATAAGCGCGGCCTGGTTCCGTTGGCGCGCGCGCTGGCCGCGCTGGGTATCGATATCGTTTCCACGGGCGGCACGTTCCGCGCACTGCGCGATGCCGGCATCGCGGCCGGCGAAGTTTCGGAGTGCACCGGGTTTCCCGAGATCATGGACGGCCGCGTCAAGACGCTGCACCCGCGCATTCACGGCGGCCTGCTGGGACGCCGCGGCACCGACGATGCCGTGATGGCCGAGCACGGTATCGAGCCTATCGATCTTCTGGTCGTCAACCTGTATCCATTCGCGCAAACCATTGCGCGCGCCGATGCGAGCGTGGACGACGCGATCGAGAACATCGATATCGGCGGGCCCGCGATGCTGCGCGCCGCCGCCAAGAATCACGCCGGGGTGGCCGTGGTCGTCGATCCGGATGACTACGACGAGATCGTTGCGCTGTTGCAGGCGGGCGGGCTGGACGAGCCGCAGCGCCGCCGGCTCGCGGCCAAGGCGTTCCGGCATACCGCCGGCTACGATACGGCTATCGCCAACTGGTTCGCGTCCATTGGCGCCGCGGAACCCTTGAGCGAGCAATTCCTGTACGCCGGCCAGCGCGCGGCACCGCTGCGCTACGGCGAAAACCCGCACCAGCTGGCCGCCTTCTACCGCGATCCGCTGCCGCCCGCCGGTTCGCTGGCCGGTGCCCGCCAGCTCCAGGGCAAGACGCTGTCGTACAACAACATCGCCGACAGCGATGCGGCACTCGAATGCGTGCGGCAATTCGACGCGCCCGCCTGCGTGATCGTGAAGCATGCGAATCCCTGCGGGGTCGCCATGGCGGACTCACCGCTTGCCGCCTACCGGCGCGCGTTCGCCACCGATCCCACCTCGGCGTTCGGCGGCATCATCGCCTTCAACCGTGACGTGGACGGCGACACGGCCAGCGCCATTCTCGATGCGCAGTTCGTCGAGGTGATCATCGCGCCGCGTTTTCTCGAACCCGCGCGCGCGGCGCTGGCAGCGAAGCAGAACGTGCGCGCGCTCGAGACCGGCGAACCGGAGGCCGCGCGAGCCGGCGTCTTCGATTTCAAGAAGGTGTCCGGCGGGCTGCTCGTCCAGGAAGCCGACCACGGCCGTATAAGCGAAAGCGATCTGCGGGTGGTCACCGCGGCCGTGCCCGACGAGAGCCAGCTGCGCGACCTGTTGTTCGCCTGGCGCGTTGCCAAGTTCGTGAAGTCCAATGCCATCGTGTTCTGCCGCGACGGCGCGACGGTCGGCGTCGGCGCCGGGCAGATGAGCCGCGTCTACAGCACACGCATCGCCGCCATCAAGGCGGAAGACGAAGGCCTCCCGGTGGCCGGTGCGGTGCTGGCATCGGACGCCTTCTTCCCGTTCCGCGACGGTATCGACGCCGCGGCGGAGCACGGGATCGCCGCCGTCATCCAGCCGGGCGGGTCCGTGCGCGACGACGAGGTCATCGCCGCGGCGAACGAACACGGGCTGGCAATGGTCTTCACCGGCATGCGGCATTTTCGGCATTGAGAGCAGCACGGGCCTCTAGCGCAGCATGAAAGTACTGATCGTCGGCGGCGGCGGCCGCGAGCATGCACTGGCCTGGAAGTGCGCGCAGTCGCCGCAGGTTCAGGAGGTTCTCGTCGCGCCGGGCAACGCGGGCACGGCGCTCGAGCCGCGGCTGCGCAACGTCGCCGTCGCGGCGGACGACATCGACGCACTGCTTGCCCTCGCCGCGGCGGAGTCCATCGACCTGACGATCGTCGGCCCCGAAGTGCCCCTGGTCGCCGGGATCGTGGACCGCTTTCGCGAGAGGAACCTCGCCTGCTTCGGACCGACGGCCGCCGCGGCGCAGCTCGAAGGTTCGAAGGCCTTCACCAAGTCGTTCCTCGCACGGCACGCCATCCCCACGGCGGCCTACGCCGAGTTCGAGGAGCTGGCGCCGGCGCTCGAATACATCCGCGCGCGGGGAGCGCCCATCGTCGTGAAGGCCGACGGCCTCGCCGCCGGCAAAGGCGTCGTCGTCGCGGCGAACGTCGCCGAGGCGGAAGCGGCGGCGCGGTCCATGTTGGCCGAGGGCGAGTTCGGAGACGCCGGCCGCCGCATCGTCGTCGAGGAATATCTCGAGGGTGAGGAAGCGAGCTTCATCGTGATCACCGACGGCAAAACGATACTGCCGCTCGCCACCTCCCAGGATCACAAGGCCCGCGACGAAGGCGACACGGGCCCGAACACCGGCGGCATGGGTGCCTGCTCGCCGGCGCCGCTGGTCACGCCTGCCCTGCAGCGCCGCATCATGCACGAGGTGATCGAGCCGACCATGGCGGGCCTGCGTGCCGACGGCATCGAGTACTGCGGATTTCTCTACGCCGGGCTCATGATTGGCGCCGACGGCAGCCCGCGCGTGCTGGAGTTCAACTGCCGCTTCGGTGATCCCGAGACGCAGCCGATCATGACGAGGCTCAAATCCGACCTCGTCGAGCTGTGCGTCGCGGCCCTCGACGGCCGCTTGGGCCGTGTCACAGCCGAGTGGGACTCGCGCGCCGCGCTCGGAGTCGTCATGGCCGCGGAAGGCTACCCCGGCCCTTACCGCACGGGCGACCGCATCAGCGGGCTCGACCGGCAGCCGTCCGGGGCGGCCAAGGTGTTCCACGCGGGCACGACGTTCGACGATGGCGTCGTCGTGACCAGCGGCGGGCGAGTACTGTGTGCCGTGGGCTTAGGCGAGAGCATCGCCGTGGCGCGTGACGTGGCTTATGCCACCGCACGGACCATCGCGTGGGACGGCTGCTGGTACCGCCGCGACATCGGGCACCGCGCCATCGCGCACGAAGCCCGGCAGCGCCGCTGAGACCGGAGCGGAAACCATGCTCACGACGGCCGAAGCCACTGCCACCATCGCGGCGGCGGTGCGGCTGCTGGACGTCGAAACCGTACCGCTCGCCGCGGCCGCCGGCCGCGTGCTTCGGCAGCGCGTCGTCGCCGAGCGCGACCAGCCCCCTTTCGATCGCGTCACCATGGACGGCATCGCGGTGTCCTTTGATGCGATCGAGCGCGGTACCCGCCGCTTCAGGATCGAAGCGCGCCACCACGCGGGCGACGCCCCCGTAGCGCTCGGCAGCCCGGACGGCTGCATCGAGGTGATGACCGGCGCGGTCCTGCCGCGGGGCAGCGATTGCGTGATCCCGGTCGAGCGCATCACGATCGCGAGCGGGGAGGCGGTCATCGAGCAGGATTACCGCCCGGAGCGCCGCCAGTTCGTCCACCCACAGGGTTCGGATTACCGGAAAGCGAGCGAGCTGCTGGCACCCGGGTCGGTCATCACGCCGGTGGACGTGGCCATCGTCGCCTCGGCGGGGCTGGCCGAGGTCGAGGTCGCGCGGCGGCCGGCCATCCGGGTCATCGCCACGGGCAACGAGCTGGTGCCGGCGGGCCAGCCGATCGCAGCGCACCAGGTCCGCTTGTCGAACGGCCCCGCGCTGGTCGCCATGCTGGCGCAGCAGGGCTTCACCGACTGCCGCCATGACCTGCTGGCGGACGACCGGCCGTCGCTGCGCGCGCGTATTGCCGAGCACCTCGACCACGCCGACGTGCTGATCCTGTCGGGCGGCGTGTCCATGGGCAAAGCGGATTTCGTACCGGCGGTGCTGGCCGAGCTGGGTGTGAGCACCGTGTTCCACAAGATCAGCCAGCGGCCGGGCAAACCGATGTGGTTTGGCACGGGGCCACTCGGCCAGGCGGTGTTTGCCCTGCCCGGCAACCCGGTGTCGTCCCTGGTCTGCTGCCGTCACTACGTGCTGCCGGCGCTGCTTCGGGCGAGCGGCCGCGCGCCTCGCGCACCGGAATATGCCGAGCTCGCGGAGGCAGTGACCTTCGGGCCGGCCCTGACCTGGTTCCTTCCCGTGCGGCTGGAATGGAGCACTGACGGCCGGCTACTGGCCCGGCCGGCACCCACCAACACCTCGGGCGACTTTGCCTCGCTCGGCGGCACGGACGGCTACGTCGAGCTGGCGCTGGAGCAGGACCGGTTCGCTCCAGGTACCGCCGTCCCGCTGCACCGCTGGGCCGCGCCCTAGCCCGAGTGCCTCACTGAAAGGCGGTCAGGTGCGGGCTGGAGGGAAAAGCCGGCCGGCGGGGTATACTCGCTCGCAATAAGAATTCTTGAGCCAGCAAAAAGGGGATCACCATGGCTTTTTTCACGAAGACCTGGGAGCCGCAGCTGTACGCCATCATGCGGATCATCAGCGGTTACGTGCTGCTCTGGCACGGCACGCAGAAGCTCTTCAATTTTCCGCCCAGCGACTACCAGTTCACCGGCTACATGTTCTGGCTCGCCGGCCCGATCGAGCTGATCGGCGGCCTGCTGCTGGTGATCGGGCTGTTCACGGGAATAGCGGCCTTCATCTGCTCGGGATTCGCCGCATTCGCCTACTGGATCGCCCACGGCTCGTTCGACGCCCTGCCCGGCTCGGCCCTGCTCCCCATCACGAACGGCGGCGACCTCGCGGTCCTGATGACCTTCGTCTACCTCTACATCTCCGCCCGCGGCGGCGGCATCTGGAGCATCGACAACGCCCGCAATCGCGGGGTCGGACCAAGCTAAGTCCTTCTGGCAACAGGAAAAGAGCGGAGAAATCCGCTCTTTTCCGCGCTTAATCGAGCCTTTTCAGCCCCTTTTCGAGCGTTTAGGCCGCCGGTGCATAGGCGGCCAGGAAGCGGCGTAAAGGCCCATTTTCACGGTCAAAATGGGCCGTTTAAGCGCAGTATCGCGGGAATTTCAGCGGCTTTTGCGAGCGCTCTCAGAGACTTGAGAAGGTCCGACCCCTAGCGCTTCATGGCCTCGAAGAACTCGGCGTTGGTCTTGGTGTCCTGCAGCTTGTTCAGCAGGAACTCGACCGCGGCCAGTTCGTCCATCGGGTGCAGGACCTTGCGCAGGACCCACATCTTCTGCAGCTCGTCGGGCTGCGTCAGCAGCTCTTCCTTGCGGGTGCCGGAGCGGTTGATGTTGATGGCCGGGAATACACGCTTCTCGGAAATGCGGCGATCCAGGTGGATCTCCATGTTGCCGGTGCCTTTGAACTCCTCGTAGATCACTTCGTCCATCTTGGAGCCGGTGTCGACCAGCGCGGTCGCGAGGATCGTCAGGCTGCCGCCCTCCTCGATGTTGCGCGCGGCGCCGAAGAAACGCTTCGGCCGGTGCAGCGCGTTGGCGTCGACGCCGCCCGTCAACACCTTGCCCGACGAGGGCACGACGGTGTTGTAAGCGCGCGCCAGCCGTGTGATCGAATCGAGCAGGATCACCACGTCGCGCTTGTGCTCGGTCAGCCGCTTGGCTTTCTCGATCACCATCTCGGCGACCTGCACGTGCCGGCTGGCGGGCTCGTCGAACGTGGAGGAAACGACCTCGCCCCGCACCGTGCGCGCCATCTCCGTGACTTCCTCCGGCCGTTCGTCGATGAGCAGCACGATCAGGATGCACTCGGGGTGATTGGCCGCGATCGCCGAAGCGATGTTCTGCAGCAGCATGGTCTTGCCGGCCTTCGGCGGCGAGACGATCAGGCCGCGCTGGCCCTTGCCGATCGGCGCGACCATGTCGATGATGCGCGCGGTCAGGTCCTCGGTGCTGCCGTTGCCCTGCTCGAGCTTCAGGCGGTCGCGCGGGAACAGCGGCGTCAGGTTCTCGAAGAGCACCTTGCTCTTCGCGTTTTCCGGCCCCTCGTGGTTGATCTCGCCGACCTTGAGCAGCGCGAAGTAACGTTCGCCGTCCTTGGGCGGGCGAATCAGGCCGGAGACCGTGTCGCCGGTCCTGAGGTTGAAGCGCCGGATCTGGCTCGGGCTGACGTAGATGTCGTCGGGCCCGGCGAGGTACGAGCTGTCGGCCGAGCGCAGGAAGCCGAAGCCGTCCTGCAGGATCTCGAGCACGCCATCGCCGTAGATGTCCTCGCCGTTCTTCGCGTGCGCCTTCAGGATCGAGAAGATGATGTCCTGCTTGCGCGAGCGCGCGAGATTCTCGATCCCCAGGGACTCGCCGAGCTCCACGAGCTCCGCCGCCGGCCGCGTCTTCAGTTCCGTCAGGTTCATCACGTTCTTGCTCTGCGCAAGCTGGTCGGGCGAGATGACCTCGAGGCTGCCCGGATCGTCGTCCGGGAACTCTTCCGAATGGGGACGACGTTGCCGGCGTCGGCGGTTACCGCCGGCCTGCTGGCCGTTGGAATTCTTCGTTTTAGCCGACTGTTTCGGACGGCTGCGCGTCTGATTACCCAAGTACCCTCTCACAGATTCGATTCCAGGAATTCAGTTAATTGAGATTTGGACATGGCGCCAAGCTTCTGGGCCTGCACCGATCCGTTTTTGAACAGCATCAGCGTCGGGATGCTGCGTATGCCGAATTTCGGCGGCGTATTCGGATTCTCGTCGATGTTGAGCTTCGTGACGGTGAGCCTGCCGGCGTACTCCTCCGCGGCCTCGTCGAGCAAAGGCGCGATCATCTTGCAGGGGCCGCACCATTCGGCCCAGAAATCCACCAGCACGGTCGTGTCGGACTTCAGGACGTCGGATTCGAAATCGCTATCGCTGGTGTGGACAATCTTGTCGCTCACCGGGCAGTACCTCCATCTGTATCAGGTATGATTCACTCGGCTTTGGTGGTTCGCTCCCGTCCCCCCGGACCCCGACGAACACCGCAAAAACGGATGACGCTGCCCTCGCAATCAGGCACTATCGCCGCTTTGTCGCGGCTCTTCTTGCGGAATTCTTTGGGAATTCGTTGATTGCGAATCTGGCAGGTGCGACGATTGTCGCATCGATATGCTGCCAATTGGACCCCTTCGCGAAGCATTTTGCAAGCCCCCCGCCCCATATTTTCCTAATGCCAAACCATGACTGACAGCCATCTGAGCGATCTCAGATTCGACGCCCTTCCCCTCGACAATTCCCTGCTCCAGGGCATCCGCGATGCCGGTTTCGAATATTGCACCCCGATCCAGGCGAGCACGCTGCCGCTCGCGCTGCAGAACCAGGACGTTGCCGGCCAGGCGCAGACCGGGACCGGCAAGACCGCCGCGTTCCTGATCGCGGCGTACCAGCGCCTGCTGGCGAACCCAGCGCCCGCGACCGGCCCCCGGCAGCCACGGGTATTCGTGCTCGCGCCGACCCGCGAGCTCGCCGTGCAGATTGCCAACGATGCGGCGCTCCTCGGCAAGCACACCGGGCTCACGATCGGCATTGCGCACGGCGGCACCGACTACGAAAAGCAGCGCAACCACATCCAGCAGGGGGTCGATCTCCTGATCGGCACGCCGGGCCGCATCATCGATTACTACAAGCAGGGCGTCTTCAAGCTCGACCGCGTGGAGGTGGCCGTGTTGGACGAGGCGGACCGGATGTTCGACCTCGGCTTCATCAAGGACATTCGCTACCTGCTGCGTCGCCTGCCGCCGCACGAGCAGCGCCTCAACATGCTGTTCTCCGCGACACTGTCGCACCGCGTGCTGGAGCTCGCCTACGAGCACATGAACGACCCCGAGCTGGTCCGGATCGAGCCGGACAAGGTGACCGCGGACAAGGTGCGCCAGGCGATATTCTTCCCTTCGAACCCGGAAAAGGCACCCCTTTTGCTCGGGCTCATTCGCGAGATGGGCGCCACGCGCATCATGGTGTTCGTCAATACGAAGCGCGAGGCCGAGCGGCTGGAAGACTTTCTCGGCGCCAACGGCATCGACGCCAAGGCGATTTCCGGCGACGTGCCGCAATCGCGGCGCCTCAGCATGCTGCGCCGCTTCCAGAGCGGCGAGCTGCCGGTATTGATCGGCACGGACGTCGCGTCGCGCGGCCTGCACATTCCCGACGTGCAGTACGTGATCAACTACGACCTGCCGCAGGACGCCGAGGACTACGTGCATCGTATCGGCCGCACGGCGCGCGCGGGCGCGGCCGGCGACGCGATCAGCTTCGGCTGCGAGACCTACGCCATTTCCCTGCCCGATATCGAGGAATTCATCGGCCACAAGATTCCGGTCGCGACGTTCAACCCGGAGGACCTGCCCGAAGCCATCCAGCCGCCGCCGCGGCGGCGCAACACCCGGCCGGACAAGGGCCGGCGACCCGGCGGGGGCCGGAGACCCGAGCGCTCGGGCGGGCGCCGGAGCCGGTGAGCGGGACACCGG
>CBFGSB010000057.1:0-16996 GCA_965651325.1 uncultured Chromatiales bacterium
ACCGTGTCGGCGCAGATCATCGGCACGCTGACCGAGGTGCTGTTCGAGGAGGGCGACCAGGTCGAGCAGGGGCAGGTGCTGGCGCGGCTCGAGGACAGCTCCCAGCTCGCGCAGCTCCACGCGGCGCAGGCGGCCGCCGGTGCGGCGGAGGCGCGCGCCGCCCAGCTTCGCACCGAGCTCACCCAGGCGCGGCGCGACCGGGATCGGCTGGCGGACCTTGCCGAGCGGGGGCTCGTGTCGGAGCAGCTCGCCGAGCAGGCCGAGAGCACCGTCACCGGCCTCGAAGCACGGCTTCGCGCCGAGGAAGCGCAGGCGAAGTCGGCCGCGGCGCAGGTCGCGGTCGCCCAGGTGCACTACGACTACACCGTGGTGCGGGCGCCGTTCGCGGGCGTGATCACGCAGAAGACCGCCCAGGTGGGCGAGATCATCGCGCCTGCCGCCGCCGGCGGCGGCTTCACGCGCACGGGTGTCGGCACCATCGTCGATATGGCCTCCCTCGAGGTCGAGGTCGACGTCAACGAATCCTATATCGCCCGCGTCGAGCCCGGTATGCCGGCGAGCGCCGTGCTCGATGCCTATCCCGACTGGGACATCCCCGCGCACGTGATCGCCATCGTGCCGACCGCCGACCGCGGCAAAGCGACGATCAAGGTGCGCGTGGCGCTCGAAGTCGAGGACCCGCGGGTCGTGCCGAACATGGGTGTCCGCGTCTCCTTCCTCGAGCCGCGGCCGGAAGCGAACGCCGACGCGGAGCCACCGTCCGGCGTGCTGTTGCCCGCGTCGGCGATCGTGCGGCGCAATGGCGCCGACTACGTATTCCTGGTCGCCGACGGCGTCGCCCGGGCGCAGAAAGTGGTCACCGGCGCTCGCCGCTACGGCGAGTTCGCGCTGGTGACCGAAGGCCTTGCCGCCGGCGCAAAGGTGATCGACGCCCCGCCGGCCACGCTGGAAGACGGCAGCAACATCGTGCTCGCCGGCGCACAGACACGAGAAACGACCTGAAAACAACGAACGAGGTGCCGCTATGCCCAACATGATCGAGATCCGCGACGTCAGCAAGGTGTACCGGCGCGGCAAGCAGCAGGTGGAAGTGCTGCACCACGTCGACCTCGACGTCGCAAGCGGCGAGTTCCTGGCGCTGATGGGCCCGTCCGGTTCCGGCAAGACCACGCTCCTGAACCTGATCGGCGGTCTCGATGCCCCGACGTCCGGCAGCATCACGGTCGGCGGCGAACGTATCGACCGGCTCGGCGCGGGCGCGCTCGCGCGGTGGCGCGCGGCGTACGTCGGCTTCATCTTCCAGTTCTACAACCTGATGCCGGCGCTCTCGGCGCAGAAGAACGTCGAGCTGCCGCTCCTGCTCACCAAGCTCAGCGGGGCGCAGCGCCGGAAGAACGCGGCGATCGCGCTGCAGCTCGTGGGACTGGCGGACCGCGCCTCGCACAAGCCGAACGAGCTGTCGGGCGGCCAGCAGCAGCGCGTGGCGATCGCCCGCGCCATCGTGTCCGACCCCGAGCTCCTGGTGTGCGACGAGCCGACCGGGGATCTCGATCGCGAATCGGCCGAGGACGTGCTCGCGCTGCTCGAGAAGCTCAACAAGGAGCATGGCAAGACCATCGTCATGGTCACGCACGACCCGCGCGCCGCCGAGCACGCGCGCAAGACGCTGCACCTCGACAAGGGCAGCCTGGTCGAGCACGCGGCGAGCGGGTCCGTGCGGGCCGCGGGGACGCCGGCATGAAGTACCTGCACCTGATCCGGGCCGCGCTGTTCCGGCGCAAGACCCGCACCATCCTGACGTTGATCTCGATCGCCGCCGCATTCCTGCTGTTCGGCATGCTGGACGGCGTACGCCAGAGCTTCAACAACCCGAGCGGGACCGACGCGGGTGCGTTGCGCCTGCAGACCGGCTCGCGGCTGTCGTTCATCGAGACGCTGCCGATGTCGCTCGGCGCGCGTATCGCGATGGTCGACGGCGTGGAAGACGTCACGTATGCCAACTGGTTCGGCGGCGCCTACCAGGAAGCCAGCAACCAGGTCTTCTCGTTTGCCGTGGCGCCGAATTACCTCGATCTGTTTCCGGAGGCCAACGTCAGCGCGGAGGAGCGGGAACGATTCGCCAATACGCGCACCGGGCTGCTCGTGGGCAAGGCGCTCGCCGAGCGGTTCGGCTGGGAGGTCGGCGATCAAATCCCGCTGCTGTCGACCATCTTCCCGAACAGCGACGGCAGCAAGGTCTGGACCTTCGACATCGTCGGCATCATGGACAGCGATGACGACTTCATCACGGCCAGCGCGTTCCTGCACTGGGAGCTGTTCGATGAGTCGACGCCGTACAGCGACGGGCAGGTTGGCTGGTACGTCAGCCGCATCAATGACGTCGCGGCGGCGGATCGCATCTCCCGCGAGATCGACGAGATCTCGAAGAATTCCCCGCACGAAACGAAGACCATGACGGAGGCAGCGGCGGCCGCGAACTGGATGAAGCAGTTCGCCGATATCGGGCTGATCGTCACCTCGATCATGGGCGCGGTGTTCTTCACGCTGCTGCTCCTGACCGGTAACACCATGGCGCAGGCCGTGCGCGAACGGACATCCGAGCTCGCGGTGCTCAAGACCATCGGCTTTCCGGATCGCTCCGTGCTGCTGATGGTGCTGGCCGAGTCGGTCGCCCTGATCGTGATCGGAGGGGTCGTCGGTCTCGGCCTCGCCGCGGTGCTCGGGCCGGTCGTCGGCGCGGGCAGCGGCGGCATGATCAACATGCCGCCGGTGGGCTTGTCGAGCTGGTCGCTCGGCGTCGGCATCATGGTGCTCATCGGCATCGTCGTCGGCGCGCTGCCGGCGATCCGGGCGATGCGCCTCAACGTCGTCGACGCGCTCGCCGGGCGCTGAGGAGGGGACATGCAAAAGCTGAAAGCATTCCTGCGCGGGACCGGGCTGCTGGTCGTGGTGCTCGCGGGCATCGTGGCGTGGCTCCTCATGCCCTGGTTCGTGGCGCTCGGCATCACCGCCGTCCTGGTGCTCTGGATGTGGCTCACCCGGCGCGGCCGGCAGGCGCGTTCGGTGGCCGCCGTCGGTTTGAGCACGTTGCCGGACCGGCTCGGGTCGTCGCTGGTGATCGTCATCGGCATCGCCGGCGTGGTCGGCGTGCTGGTGGCGCTGCTTGCCATGGCGGAAGGCTACCGCGCGAACATGCAGCGAAGCGGCAGCACGGATACCGCCATCGTCCTGCGCGGCGGCTCGGCCGCCGAGCCCATGTCGGTGCTGCCGAACGAGGAGGTGGTCGTGATCAGCGACACGCCGGGCATCGCGCGCGACGATGAAGGCGAGCCGCTCGCCTCGCCCGAGCTGGTCGTTGCCGCCAACCTGCCGGTCAGGGGCGGCGGGCCGGACGAGCTCGGCAGCGTGCAGTTTCGCGGGGTGGGCGACAAAGCGTTCGCCGTGCGGCCGAACGTCGAGCTCGTAGCCGGGCGCCGGTTCGAGCCGGGTTTGCGCGAAGTCATCGCGGGTACCGGCGCGCAGCGCCAGTTCGCGGGGCTCGAGGTGGGCAACGAGATCCAGCTCGGCAGCCAGGGCTGGACCGTCGTCGGCATCTTCGAGTCCAACGACGCCTCGGCATCGGAGCTCTGGGCCGATGCGGCCACCGTGGCATCGGCATTCCGCCGCGGCAGCAGCCGCACGACGGTGATCGCGAAGCTCAACGACGCGAGCGACTTCGAGGCGTTCGACGCCGCGCTCGCGGCGGACGCACGGCTCGCCGTCGACGCGATGACGACGCTGGAATACTACGAAGAGCAATCCAGGGTCATGACCACCATCATGCGAGTGCTGGGTATGGTCGTCGGCGGCATCATGGCAGTGGGCGCCCTGTTCGGCGCGTTGAACTGCATGTTCGCCGCAGTGGCCGCGCGGGCGCGGGAGATCGCGACGCTGCGCGCCATCGGCTTTCGCGGCTTGCCCGTGGTGGTCGCGGTGATGCTCGAGACGATGCTGCTCGCGCTTGCCGGCGGCGCGCTCGGCGGGCTCATCGCGTGGCTGCTGTTCCACGGCTTCACGGCCTCGACGCTCGGCACCGTCGGGCAGGTCACCTTCAGTTTCCAGGTCAGCCCGGAGCTGTTGTGGACCGGCATCAAGTGGGCGCTGGCCATCGGCTTCGTCGGCGGGCTGTATCCGGCCGTACGGGCGGCTCGCCTGCCGGTGACGACGGCATTGCGGGAGTCGTGACGGCGGGAGCCGCTATTCCTGGTGTGCCTGCTTCAGGTCGCCTAAGCAAGCCTTAAGGATAAGCGCGCTAGCATGCGACGGTGATTGGGTACACCGGAGCAGGCTTGGCCGACACGCTGGAAATGTCCGCATGAAGTCCTGTCGGCGGACATGGGGACCGGCGCTGCTGCTGTGTGCGCTTGCCTGCTCGCCGGCGGCGGTTTGCGCGGCAGTGGATGACCGCAACGTCACTGTCTTTGCGACCGCCTGGTTTGCGGATGCCCATCCGCAAACGGCGTTCGACATGGTGACGCGGCTGCCCGGGTTCTCGTTCGATGGCGGCTCCGACGACGTCCGGGGTTACGCCGGCAGCACCGGAAACGTGCTGATCGATGGCGAATGGCCGGCCAGCAAGTACGACGACCTCGAAGACATCCTGAAGAGGATTTCGGCCGCCAGCGTCACCCGCATCGAGCTGGTCCGCGGTCCATCGTCCACGATCGACATGCACGGGCACCTCGTGGTGGCGAACGTGGTGCGCGAAGCGAGCGCGATCGTGGATGCCAGTACCTCGCTCGGCTGGTACCTGCACGGAGACGGCCGCCGCTTGCCCGAATGGCGCCTCAAGGCATCGCATCGCCAGGGCGAGAAGCTCATCCAGGGGTCGCTGCAGGTTTACAAGCTCGCCGACGACGAGTCCGGGAGCGGCTATCGGCGGCAGCTCACTCCGGGAGGAGAGGTCGTCGAGAGTGCCGGGTCCACCCTGCTGGCGGAGGAGGCGGGTGTCCGGGCAACGCTCGGGTTGGAGCGTCCGCTGTTCGGCGGGCGCTTGCGCCTGAGCGGCGCGCTGGATGCCGCGGAGACAGACCAGGACGAAGCCATCAGCGCCAACGCGACCGGGATCGCCGCGACCGCCATCACGGAGGAGGCGGACGAGCGGCAGGCGGAGCTGGGCGTGCATTTCGACCGGTCGATCGGGCAGGCCAGCCGGCTGCAGCTCATGGCCATTCACCACCGGCTGGAAAGCGATGCGGCGGAGCGGGAAAGCTCCGGCGACGGCAGCGAAACATTCAGGGCCGAGGCGGACGCGGGCGAAACGATTGCGCGCGCGACGCTGCAGACGGCGCTGTCGCCGACGACGACGTTCGAGTGGGGGGCGGAAGCCGCCTTCAACTTCCTCGAGAGCACAGCCGCCGGCGAGATCGACGGCGCCCCGGTGTTGCTGCCTGCCGCCGACCTGCGCGTCGAAGAGCGCCGGGCGGAACCTTTCGTGCGGGCGAGTTGGCGCATCCATCCCGGCCTGGACCTCGAAGCGGGGGCGGCCACCGAGTTCTCGAGGATCAGCCTTAGCGGCGACAACCGCGTGGCGAAATCCCTCACTTATCCCAAGCCGCACGTAGCGCTGACGTGGTCGCCCTCCGCAAAAGACCGCTTGCAGGTTCGCCTGCAGCGCGAGGTCGGCCAGCTCGACTTCGGCGACTTCGTGTCGTCCGCGGAGCTTGCCACTGAAACGCTCAACGTCGGCAATCCCGACCTGGAACCGTGGACCTCCTGGGATCTCATCGGAAACTGGCAGCGGGAACTGTGGGAAGAAGGCGCCATCGTGCTGCGGCTGCGGCATTCCCGGATATCGGATGTCATCGACATCGCGCCGATTTTCGCCGACACCGACGGAGATGGAATCACAGAAGTGTTCGAAGGTCCGGCGAACATCGGCGACGGGCGCCTCAGCGAAGCGGAGGTCGGGCTGACCTTGCCGCTCGCCAGGCTCGGAATCACCGGTGGCCTGTTCAAGGGCAACCTCATCTACCGGCGCTCGTCCGTCGCCGACCCGCTGACCGGGCAGCGACGCAGCATCGCGGACTCGGGCCAGCTCGACACCGAGTACCCGTGGACGGGTGCGCTCGAATTCACCCAGGACCTGCCGGCGTGGCATAGCCGCTGGGGCGTGCAGCTCAAGCTCGGCGAGTCGGAACGGGCTTATCGCCCGGCCGAGACGAGGGAGGAAACCGAGCACGCCTGGATCGGTGTTTTCGGCGAGTACTTTCCGGCCCCGGGCTGGGCCGTGGCGCTCGAGCTCCAGAACCTCACCAGCCGGGGTGTGCGGCTGGTGCGCCGGCAGTTCGACCAGCCGCGAAACGCGGGCTCGGTCATTGCCGTCGCCGACCAGTGGCGGCGCTTCGACCCGTACGTCTACCTGCGCGTTCGCTGGCAAATCCGTTAGCAAGCGTGGCGGCGTGCGCCGGGACGAGGGCCTGGTCGGCTCCGGCTCGTACGGCAAGCGAAGACCCGTGAGCCCGCACGCGTTACCATGTGCCGGGTGCACGACGAAAAAATAAAAATGTGATCACCTGGCTCACGAGGAACTGCATTGAAAATGGTTTTCGGGCCGCCGGCGCCCGCGACGGTCGCCATCAAGGGCAGCGATGCGCGTTTTCCCGTGCACCGCATCTACTGCGTGGGCCAGAACTACGCCGCGCACGCACGCGAGATGGGTGCCGACCCGGAGCGTGAGGCGCCGTGCTTTTTCAGCAAGCCCGCCGACGCGCTGGTGCCGAACGGCGTGGCCATCCCGTATCCGTCACGCACGGCCAACCTGCACCACGAGATCGAGCTCGTGGTGGCGATCGGGAAGGCCGGGCGGAACATCGCGGTTGCTGAAGCCGAGGCGCACGTTTTCGGCTACGCGGTCGGCAACGATCTCACCCGCCGCGACCTGCAGCACGCGGCGAAAGAGAAGGGCAGGCCCTGGGATACCGCCAAGGGGTTCGACCGCTCCGCCCCGATCACCGACCTGTTCCCGGTCGACCGCTACGGGCATCCGCGGCGCGGCGAGATCCGGCTGGAAGTGGACGGCGCAGTGCGCCAGCAGGCCGACATCGCGGACATGACCTGGAGCGTCCCCGAGATCGTCGCGGAGCTGTCCACGTTCTTCGAGCTGCAGCCCGGCGACCTCGTTTTTACCGGCACGCCCGCCGGGGTCGGCCCGGTCGAGCCGGGCCAGGTCATGGTCGGCTACATCGCAGGGCTGGAGGAACTCAGGACGGCGGTCCTGCCGGCCGAGTGACCGGCGACGAGGCCGCCGCCCTCGTTCAGTTGGCGACCGTCGGCTCGAAGGTTTCCAGGGCGGCTTCCAGCCCCGGCACACCGGCGGCGCCCGCTTCGACGGTAAGGCTCGAACCCTCGAGCGCATCACCGATCTCCTCGTAGCGGCCGCCGAGGCAGTTCTTCGCGAGAAAGCCTTCCATCACCGCGAAGAACGCGAGCCGGTTTTCCGGGCGCGCGAACCCGTGACCCTCGTCCGGGAACAGCACGTAGGTCACCGGCAGCTCGGCCCGGTTCATTGCCGTCACGATCTGCTCGGACTCGATCACGGTCACCCGCGGGTCGTTCGCGCCCTGGCCGATCAGGAGCGGTACCTCGATGTTTTCCACCTTGTGCAGCGGTGAGCGCGCCACCGCCTCGGCGCGCCCTTCCTCCGTCGCGGGATCGCCGATGCCGCGATAGAAGGTTGCGTCGAGGAACGGCTTCCAGTATTCGGGGAAACTCTCCATCAGGGTGACGAGATTGGAGGGGCCCACGATGTCGACGCCGCAGGCGAACGTTTCCGGCGTGAACGTGACGCCCACGAGCGTGGCGTAGCCGCCGTAGGAGCCGCCGCCGATCGCGATGTCGTCCCTGGCCGCGATGCCGCGCTCGACCGCCCAGTCGACGGCGTCGATCAGGTCGTCGTGCATCGCGCCCGCCCACTCGCCGTGGGAGGCGTTGATGAACGCCTTGCCGATGCCGGTCGAACCGCGGTAGTTCACCGACAGCACGGCATACCCCCGGTTCGCCAGCCACTGGTGCACCGGGTTGAACCCGAACGAATCGCGTGCCCAGGGTCCGCCGTGCACCCACAGCACGGTCGGCTGCGGCGACTCGGGCGTGCCGTCGCCGTCGGGGTCGCTGCCCGGCGGCAGCGTGTAATAGGAGACCAGGTCCAGGCCGTCACGCGCCGGGATGGTGACGGCGTGCATCGGCTGCAGCGGTGCATCCTCCAGCACCGGCCGCGTGGTGAAGAGCGGCGTGGCCTCGCCGGATGCCGCGTCGAAGCGCCAGTACCGGCCGGGCGCGCGCGGCGCGTCCTCGGCGACCAGCCACTCGCTGTTGTCACGGGTCTGGCTGACGACGGCGAAGTCGCCGGAGAGCGCGTCGTCCAGTGCCGCGAGCTGCGCGGCTGTCTCGTCATCGAGAGCCTGCCACTCGACGCGCTCCCGCTCGACGGCATAGGCGAGCGGCTCATTGGTGGTCGGGTGGAAGACGACATCGGAAACGTCGGCGGCGTCCGAGCTCGCGATCACGTCCCGCGTCTCGCCGGTCCCGGCATCGACCAGCACCAGCGCGGCCTTGTCGCGTCCGCGGCTGTCGAGCATGTAGAAGGCGTCGCCCTCGTCGTTGAAGCCGATCGGTGCGCTCGACAGCGCGTCCTCCGGCGGCAGCTCCACGAGCAGCCGCGGCTCGTCGCCATCGAGTGCGAAGACGTTGAACCCGCCGCCTGCCGTCTGCTGCAGGCCGAGCCGCACCTCGAGCTCGTCGTCCGCGAGCACGCTCGCATAACCCGGGTTCCGGAACACGAGCTTGCGCTCGCCGGAGGCGAGGTCCAGCGCGTAAATGTCATGCAGCGCGGGCTCGCGGTCGTTCAGGCCGATGAGGATCGTGCCGGGCTTCTCGAAGGATGTCGCCACCATGGTGGCGCGCACACCGTCGATGTCGGTGACGTCATTCGTTTTGCCGCTCGCGAGATCGGTCAGGAAGATATGGAAGTTCTCGTTGCCGCCGACGTCCTGGAAGTAAACCACCTTGTCGCCGTTCGGGGCCCAGAAGTAGTCGCGGATGCCGCGACTCGTGTCGCCGGTGATGGCACGTGCCTCGCCGAGCTTGCCGGCCGGCGCGATCCACACGTTCAGCACTCCGTCGCTCGGTGCGAGGAAGCTGAGCTTGCTGCCGTCCGGCGACAGCCGCCCGGCGGCGCGCTCCGGGTTACCAAAGAAATGATCCCGCGGGATCAGGGGCACGTCTTCGGCCGCGGCTACGGCGGTGAAAACGAGGAGGAGGGCGGCGGCGGCAACGGACTGGGGACGCATCGGCTTTCTCCGCGACAGGTGGGAGGGGAATTCTAGCGCGCCGGCCGGGCCCGCACACGGGCGGGTCAGGCGGTGGTCTCGTGCGGGGGGCCGTGATCGCCGTTCAGGACCGCGGTCAACTCCTCGTGCCGGACAGGCTTGACCATGTGATGGTCGAAGCCCGCCTGTTTCGAACGCCGGCGGTCTTCGGGCTGGCCCCAGCCGCTCAGCGCAACGATCAGGATGTCCCGGCCCCAGGGTTCCTTGCGGATGCGGCGGCAGACCTCGAAACCGTCCAGGCTCGGCAAGCCGATATCCAGCAGCAACACTTCCGGCCGGAACTCCTGCGCCGCGGCGATCGCCTCCGGCCCGTCGTAGGCTTCGCGAACGGTGTTGCCCGACATCTGCAGCAGCATGGCGAGCGAGGCCGCGGAATCCCGGTTGTCGTCGACGATCAGGATGCGGCGCCCCGCGGCGGCGGACGGCGCCGGTTCCTCCGCAGGCGCGGCGCGCCTCTCGGGGTCCGACCCCACGGGCAGGCGCACGACGAAGCGGCTGCCCTTGCCGAGGCCGCCGCTGCTCGCCTGCACCGAGCCGCCGTGCATCGCCACCAGCCGGGCGACCAGGGTGAGGCCGATACCGAGGCCGGTCTGCGACCGGGCTTCGCGGCCCGGGACCTGCGCGAACAGGTCGAAAATCGCTTGCAGCCGGTCCTTCGGAATGCCGATGCCGGTGTCGGAGACGGTGACAACCACGTCGTCGTCCTCACGCTCGGCGGCGAGCGCGATGCGCCCCTCGCGCTCGGTGAACTTGCTGGCGTTGATCAGCAGGTTGCCGAATACCTGGACCACGCGCACGGGGTCGGCATCCAGCCATATCGGCTCGTCGGGTACGGAAACGGTGAGCGTCAGCCCGGAAGCTTCGACGAGCGGCGCCGCCATCTCCACTGCCTGGTTCATCGCGTCGGCCAGTTTCAGGGGCCTGACCCGGAGCTGCAACTGGCCGCGCGTGATGCGGGCAATGTCGAGCAAGTCGTCCACGAGCTTCACGAGCTGGCCAAGCTGGCGCTCCATCGTTTCCTGCGCCATGGACAGGACCTGGGCGTCGCCGTGCGAATGCTTGATGAGCTCCAGCACGTTCACGAGCGGCGCGAGCGGGTCGCGCAACTCGTGCGCAAGCATTGCCATGAACTCGTCCTTGCGCCGGTCGCTCTCGCGCATCGCCTCGATGTGCCGCAGGCGCTGCAGGGCGGAGGTTGCATAGCGCGCCAGCGTGCGCAGGAAATTTTGCTCGTCGGGCGCGAACGCGTCCTTGGCGCGGCTCGTGAAACAGAGCATGCCGAACTTCTGGTCATCCGCCTGCAGCGGGTAGCAGGCGCACGTCCGGACACCGGCGGCGCCGAGTGACGCCGCCTGCCGATGGTCCGTCCCAATGTCGGTGAGCTGGACCGGCTCGGACGCGGCGAGCGGCGTGCCGGGGCCGGTTTCGAGCAGGGACGCGACCGCGTCCTCCGGCAGGCCGGCCACAGCCACCAGGCGCGGCTGCCCGTCCGGACGTTCACGCGTCACGGCGAAGCAGCCGTCGGCGCCGAGCGGCTCGCGGACCAGCTCGCACAAGCCCTGCACCACCTCCTGCGGATCCGCGGCTTCCAGCAGGTGCTGCGCGGCCGCGGACAACAACTGCAGCAAGCCTTCCGCGCGCCGCCGCGCCTCGGCGTCCTGCCACAGCCGGAGCGCGTGACGGATGGCGGAATCCAGCCGCTCCGGCGTGAGCGACGCTTTCGGCAGGTAGTCGGCGGCACCCGCCTTCATCGCCTCGACCGCGATATCCTCGTCGCCGCGGCCCGTGAAAATCACAATCGGGGTGCGGGGCGCCGCCTCCTGCAGCTCCCGTAGCGCCGCCAGGCCGTCCTCGCCCGGCAGGTAATAATCGAGGAGGATGCAGTCGTATTTGCCGCCCGCGACCTCCTCGATCGCCGCGGCGGCCGACGCGGCCTGGCGCGCCCGCACGTCCAGCGTGGATTGCTGCAGGCAGCGGCGAACGGCGAGCCGGTCCAGCTCGTCATCGTCGACGACGAGCACATTCAACGGCTGCCGCGCGGCCAGGATCATGCGCCCGCGCCGGCTTCCGGCAGCTCGACGAGCGACCAGTACTTGTTGAGCGCGACCATCAGGTCGCAAAAATTCTGGAACGTGACCGGCTTGACGAGGTAACCGGCGACATGCAGGTCGTAAGCTTTCACCTTGTCCTGGTCGTCGTTGGACGTGGTGAGGATGACCACCGGTATCGACGCGAGCTCCGGGTCCTTGCGCAGCTCGTGCAGGAACTCGATGCCGTTCATGCGCGGCATGTTGAGATCCAGCAATACGATCCGGCGGCCCTTGGGCAGGTCGCCGCCGCGCAGCATCGCCAGCGCTTCGATGCCATCGTTGGCAACCAGGAGGGGGTTGGAAATGTGGTTTTGCCGGAACGCCCGTCTCACGGTCATCACGTCGACCTCGTCGTCCTCGACGAGCAGGATATTGACTTGCTGGTTCACGCGGTGGCTCCTTGCAGCTTTTTTTTCGGCCAGGTAAACCGGAAGGTCGCGCCGTGACCCGGCTGCGACTCGAGTGACACCTCGCCGCCACGGCTTTCGACTACTTTCTGCACGAGGGACAGCCCGACGCCGGTACCCTCCGTGTCACGTCGCTCCAGGGTCTGGAAAATGCCCCAGATCCGGCGGTGGAATTCCGGGCTGATGCCGGGCCCATTATCCCGCACGCTGAACTCGAACGCATCGCCGCGATCGCGCCACGCGATGTCGATCTCCGGAGCGCTCGCGAACCCGCCGCTGTATTTCACGGCATTGGTGATGAGGTTCATGAACACCTGTTGCAGCGGGATTCGCTCCGCCATCAATGTCGGCATGTTGGCGGCGACGCGCACTGTCACGTTCCCCGGCGGCGAGATCAGCTCGATCGCCTCGCCGACCAGCTCGCCGGTATCGACGGGCTCCGGCGCGCAGGCGTGCCGGCCGGCGCGGGAGTAGGCGAGTATGCCGTCGATGAGAGCCTCCATCCGCCGCACGCGGCCGTGCAGGAGCTCCAGGTGCTTGCCGGATTCCCCGGTAAGCCGCTCACCCAGGTCGTCCTGGATCCACTGCGCCAGGTTGGCGATGCCCCGGAGCGGCGCTTTCAGGTCATGCGAGGCGACGTAGGCGAACTGGTCGAGGTCGCGGTACGCTTCGCTGACCGCCGCGGTGGCGCGTTCGGCGGCATTGCGCGCGGCCTCCGCCTCGGCAAGGGCGCCCTGCAGTTCCTCGTTGGTGTTGCGCAGGCGGATGTTGAGTTCCTCCAGTTGCTGGGCGCGGCGCTGGAATTCGCGGTGCGCGGCCTCCCGGGCGGCCAGCGCCTGGGCCTCTTCCTCGGCCGCGCGCCGCGCCGTGAGGTCGCGAGTGACCTTGGCGTAGCCGACCAGCTTGCCGCGCGGATCGCGC
Organism: uncultured Chromatiales bacterium; assembly: GCA_965651325.1. Classification (GTDB taxonomy): domain Bacteria; phylum Pseudomonadota; class Gammaproteobacteria; order Steroidobacterales; family Woeseiaceae; genus IDS-8. The sequence goes on from CBFGSB010000057.1 coordinate 12,787, forward strand.
AACGCGGTGATGATCACGTTGGCCCAGAAGGCCGAGCCGTCCTTGCGCACCCGCCAGTTCTCATCCTCGAAGCGGCCCTCGCGCTCGGCCACCGCGAGCTCGTGGGCCGGGAAGCCGGCCTCGACGGCTTCGCGCGGGTAGAACACCTCCAGGGATCGACCGATGATCTCGTCGGCGGTATAGCCCTTGATGCGCTCGGCACCCTCGTTCCAGCTCGTGACGCGGCCCTGCGTGTCGAGGAGGAGGATGGCGTAATCCGTGACGCTCTGCACGAGGAGCTGGAAACGCAGCGCGCTGTCCTGCACGGCGGGTACGGGATTGACGGATGTGGTCATAGCCTGGGGTCGAAGGGAAAAGCCCGGGAGTGGGTTAGAGTTATAAGAGCCGTCGGGCCGGTTGCCGGGAGGCGTATCCGGGGCTGACCGGTCGGGTGACCGCGGCAGGTGCTCAAATTATAAGCGCATCCGGCGCACAAAGTCCCACGCGGAAACGGCCGATGTAGGAATTTCAAGCGGCTGTAATTTCTGCACGCGCGGCGTCCCGCCAGCCTTCAGCCGGGGAGGGGCTGCCCGCCTTCGGGGTTACCGGGACCGCGCCCGTTGCCCGACGTCCGTTGTTCCGGCAGCGGCTCACGCGTGCCCCGCGGCATGATCCGGCCGTGCTCTGCGGCGTCGCGCGGCACCTTGCCCGTCTCGAGATAGCTCTTCATGCGCATCAGGTCGTCGTCCATCCGGTGTTTCGGGTCGGCACCGAGGGCCCAGGCGATAGCATGGCCGACCGCGCCAATGACCGGGTTGTAAACGAGCTTGACGTCCACGGTGGTCGAGCCGTCGCCGTTGTCGTGGAAGCGCACCCGGCCCGCGTTCTGGACGAGCGAGTTGCCCTCGGTGCGCCACCCGAGCAGGCGGTTCTCCTCGCGCGCGGAAACGATCGAATCGAACTCGATCTCGGTACCCGTGGGGCCCGTGACCGTCCAGCGCCAGCGCTCTTTGCCCTCCGCGGTCTCGATCCGGCGCACGTGGCGCACGTGACGCATGAAGCGCGGGAAGTTCTCGAAGTCGTCCCACAGCTCGAATACCTTCTCGACGGGCGCGTTGATGCGGATGCTCTTCTGCACGTCCACCGCGTGGCGCTCCGCGCCGGTCCCGAGCAGGCGCCCGAGCGGCAGGTTCGTGAGAGCCCGTACGAGCACCAGGAGGCCCGCGGCGCCGAACAGCGTCCCGATGAAACTGCGGTCGCCGAAGCCGTAGGACGCGGCCAGCAGGCCCCCCAGGCCGCCCGCGGCGCGCGCGGTGGGTGTCCAGTTCTCCTGCATGAAGGCGCTGCGGTGACCGGTCCGCGGTCGTGGATTGCCCTGCAGCCCCGGCAAGCTGCCGGCCTCGGCGTGCACGTCGAGCTCGTTGCGCAGGTCACGCACGCCGGCAACGCCCAGCGCGCAATCGATGAGCAGCGGCACCTCCTCCTCGAGGATCGGGCCGGAGAGGGTGACCACGCCATCCTGCGCGTGCACCTCGATCGAGTGCGGGTGCGTGACGACGCGGCCCAGGCAGGCCCGCACGCGCTCCACGAGCACCGCGTCGTCGGGCTGGCGGCCGGGGCTCAGCAGCGCGCGCAGCCGCGCGCCCATGCCCACGGCGCGATTGCGCGTGTCGCGGCCGACGACGCTGGTACCGTGGCTGGCGCTGTGCCCGGCGTGCACGAGCTGGTCCCTGACGAGCGCCCGGCGATAGCGTCCGCGCGCCGGGTCGCAGTAGTACATGGCTGCCGCGCCGAGCCCGGTCGAGAACAGCATAAGAGTTCCTTTTCTCATGGTTGTCTGCCTTGCGTCAGAAGGGGAATTGAATCCGGGAATACGAGCAAGACTCGTGCCAGACTCCGGCACAAGAAAAAAGCGGCGGGCCGAAGCCCGCCGCTTGCTCACCTCGCAGCAGCCGAAGCTACGGCCTGAAGGTGATGGTGGTGCCGTTCAGGTCATTCGGTGCTGAAACGTCGAACAGTTCGTACGTCGTACCCGAAGCCGGCCACGTCGAAGAGGACGAAAGGTCGCTCGGCCCCGGATCGGCAGCACCGTTGCCCGGTGTGATCCCGACGATGTTGTCGGGTGAGTCCACCTGCCTCGGGTAGCTGATGTGGATCGTACCGTTCGCCCGCAATGTCACGGCAAACGTGTTGCTGTCGCCGCTGGCGAACTGCGGCACGTCGAGGAACGATACCGTGAAGGTCGTGGCACCGGACTGCGCGAGGACCATTCCGCCGGCGTTCGGCGACAAATCGTCCCACAGTGCCGCGATACGGGGCGGCCCGTTCAGCAGGCTGTCTACGGACTCGATGAAGTTCAGCGAGACCGTGTCGGCCGTGCCGAAGGTCAGGTTACCGTTGCCGTTGACGAATACGCTGTCATAGCTCGCTCCCTGGAACGGGAACGAGAAGGGCAGCGCCACCTCCACCGCGCCGTCGTCCGACATCGGCAGGACCGTGCCGTCGAATGCCGCTATGCCGAGCACGTACCGGCCGCCGCTTCCCCCTGCGCCGGTGAAACCGGTATCGGGGTAGGTTGTGACCGCCAGGTAGTAGACGCCGTCAGACGGCACCTCGTAGACGATCTGCGACAGCAGCCCCCTGCCGCCGTCGTCGTCTATTGCCACCAGGTTGCCGTCCTGGTCGAACAGCCCGATGAGGCTGTCGAGCTGCCCCCTGCCGACCGAGGCAACCAGGGACGTCCCGCCTTGCACCTCGAAACGGTAGAAGTCGATGTCACCACCGGCCGGGTTGATCTCCGTGAAGCGATCTGCCGACAAGCTGTCAAAGGGCAGCGAAACGTTGCGGGCATTGGCAATGGAGTCGTTCGGCTCGGCCCAGCTATCGTCCAGGTCGGCGGTCCCGGTAAAGCGCAGGCTTTCGCCGGCCAGGTCGACCGGGTTGGACGCGTCGAATAGCTCGAAGGCCGCCGGGGCCTTGTTCAGCCTGATATTCTTCCCGGTTGCGTTGAGGTCCCGGGACCGCTCGAACCCGGAGGTTACGGCGCCGCCGCAGGATACGCCGGTGAGGCCGTCGGTCGCAGACAGGTCACCGTAGGTGATATCAATGACGTTGGCCCTGGGTTTCAACTCGACGGTGAAGGTGTTGGCGCCCAGGTCCGGAAACTCGGGCACGCCCGCCCACGTCACGCTGAACCGGTGCTCGGTCGCGCCGAAGGTGACGTAGCCGCCGGCGTTCGGGGACAGGTCGTCCCAGAGCGGAGCGATACGCGGCGTCTCTGAGAGGAAGAGTCCGACATCCTCCACCCAGTTCCCGAAGAAGCTGTCGGGAGCGCCGAACGTCAGGCTGCCGTTCGCGTTCACGAACACGGAATCGAACGTCATGCCGCAAATGTCATAGTCGAACGGCAGGAACAGCTCGAAATCGTTGTCGTCGCCGAGCGGCAGCGGGTCACCCGGTCGCGGTGAGTTGAAGATGACGTCCACTCCGCTGGCCGGCGGGTTGACGAACGCAAACTCGAGCGGCGGATCGGCGGTATCGACGTTGTTCGATTCGCCTGCTCCGCTGTAGTACTCCTCCGGTCCCGGCAGCGGCACCAGCACCGGTGTGCTGAAGCTGGCCGGGTCGGTCAGGACGCTATTGACGTAAACGCGGTAGTTCGCGCCTGGCGTCAGCCCGAACAGCGTGTAGGTGCCGGTGACCGGGTCCGCCTGGCCGCCTATACCCTGGTTGTAGTCGCCGGAGAAGGCGGATACCGCGTCTTCGAACGGATCGGCCTCGTTGCGGGCGATCACGGTGACGCCGGTCAGCTTGGTCTCCCCGTTGGTAGCGAGGATGGTGCCGCTGATGTTGGCCGTCGTGGCCGCGAAGCTCGCGTCGGGATACAGCGCCGAGACCGAGGCAATATCGTCACGCTCCAGTGTCTGGGTGCCGATGCCCGGACCGAAGTAGAACGGATACATCGTCTCCAGGTAATCGACGGCAAACGGGTCCGGCGGGATGAACGGATTGTCCGGATTGGGTCCGGTGGCGTCCCCGAGGCCCACGAAAAGCTGGCCGTTGACGATCGTGTGAGCGAGGTTCGTATAGTGACCGAACTCGTGCACCATCACGTCGGTGGCCGCCGTGAGATCGTCGAACGCAGGGCCGTTCAGGAAGGACACGCCTTCGGTGATCTCGCAAGCGAGGGTGTCACCCCACTCGGGGCCCGCGAAGCCCAGCACGCCGGAGC
>CBFGSB010000058.1:0-16932 GCA_965651325.1 uncultured Chromatiales bacterium
ATGACCCCGTACACGCCCATGGACGTCAGCGACAGCACGTACAGCAGGCCGGCGTCGATGTCGGAGATGACGAAGCCGTCGGACAAGGGGATGACCGCCCAGGTCGCGAGCGCGGGGATGATCGAGAGCAGCGGCGCGATCAGGAACAGGTAGCGGTTCGACTCCCGCGGTACCACCACTTCCTTGATGAGCAGCTTGATGACATCGGCAAACGGCTGGCCGAGGCCGAGCGGCCCGACGCGGTTCGGGCCGATGCGGCCCTGCATGTAGCCGATCACCTTGCGCTCGAAATACGTCGCGAACGCCACCGTCAGGATGATGCCCACGGTCACCACGCCGATCTGCGTCGTGATCACGGTGAGGTAGCGCAGCATCTCCGGCAGCGCATTCCAGTAATCGAGGGCGAACTGCGGGACGAGTGCCGTCATGCGGCATCCTTACCGGACTTGCGGGCCGGCTCGCGCGTGAGCTGCAGCGGCAGCGATCGCCGCACGAGCGCGTCCACCCGGTACATGGGCACGTCCGCGCCCGCCCCGGCGTCGCCCCGTGGGCGCGCCAGTGGTGCCGTTCCGGCGTAGGCATTGTCCGGGGTGACCTCGCCGAGCGCTGCCTTCAGCTCGTCCCGCACGTCTTCGCTGGAGAGGTAATCGAAGCCCTCGGCGTCCAGCAGGTTGCCGAGCACGCGCAGCACTTTCCAGGCCGGGCGTGCCTCCCCGATCAGCGTCGCGATGCCGCTGAAGCTCTGCCAGCGGCCCTCAGCGTTGACGAACGTGCCGGAGCTTTCCATCGAGGTGCCTATCGGCAGCAGGAGATCGGCGCAGCGCTCGAGCGCGGGCCCGGCGAACGGCGTCAGGGCGGCGACGAACTCCTGCTTCTCGAGCTTGTCGGTGACATCGTCGGCCAGGTCCCGGTCCGGCTCGATCCCGAACAGCAGCACCGCGCCGAGCGGGTCGTCCAGCATGTTGCCCGCGTGGCGGCCGGCCCGCTCGCGCGGCGCGCCGCCCCGGGTGCGGTGCGGCAGCACGCCCGCCAGGTGGGCACCCGCCGAGTTCGCGCCTTCGGAGACGTAGCCGAAGCGCGCGCCGGTCAGCCCGGCAACGGCCGCGACCAGGCCGCGGATCGCCGCAAACGCCGGGTCGCGCAGCGCAAGGTTGCCGAGCAGGACGAGCCCGCCGTCGCCAGCGGCGAGTGTTTGGGCGACGCGTTGCTGCTCCTCGCTCGCGGCAACGCCTTCGCACAGCCCGGCGACCGCGGGCGGCAACGGCCGGCCGGAAGCGGCGGCGGCCGCCGTGGCAATCCCCGCGAGCTGGCTCGTGAGCGTCGCGCCCGCTAGATAGTCGGCAACCGTGAACAGGTATTCGTAACGTTCCTCGTTCACGAAGGAGATCGACGCGCCCTTGAGCGCCGCTTTGCGCACGCGGTGCGCCAGGATCGGCGCTTCGCGCCGCAGGTTGGAGCCGATGACGAGAAGCGATTTCTCGCGCTCGATATCGGCGATGCTGCAGCCGAGCCACGGGAACAGCGGATCGTTGTCCTGGTCGGAGAAGTCCCGCTGCCGCAGGCGATGATCGATGTTGGCGGTATCCATCGCGGCGGCGAGCTTCGAGAGCAGGTAATGCTCCTCGAGCGTCGCGCTCGGCGACGCGAGGATGCCGGTTTCGCTGCCGGATGCTTTCACTTGCCTGGCGAGCCGCTCGAGCGCTTGCTGCCAGTCGATCTCGCGCCAGGCACCGTTCTCCTTGATGCGCGGCCTCGACAGGCGGTCGTCGCTGTAGATTCCGTGGAAGCTGTAGCGATCGCGATCGGCCAGCCACGTTTCGTTGATCAGCTCGTTTTCCCGCGGCACGATCCGCTTGATCTTGCCGCGCAGCAGGTGCACGTACAGGTTCGAGCCCACGCAATCGTGCGGGGACACGGCGGACCGCTGCACCATTTCCCACGAACGGGCGCTGTAACGGTACGGTTTGTCGTTGAGCGCGCCCACCGGGCAGAGATCGATGATATTCGCGGACAGCTCGTGATCGATGCTCTGCTCGACGTAGGTGCTGATCCTCATGTTCTCGCCCCGCCCCATCGTGCCGAGCTGCTGGAAGCCCTGGACCTCCTCGCCGAAGCGCACGCAGCGCGTACAGTGGATGCAGCGGGTCATGTCGGTGGAGATCAGCGAGCCGATATCCTGGTCCTTCACCACGCGCTTGCGCTCGGTAAAGCGCGAGACGTCGCGGCCATAGCCCATCGCAAGGTCCTGCAGCTCGCATTCGCCGCCCTGGTCGCAAATCGGGCAGTCGAGCGGGTGGTTGATCAGCAGGAACTCCATGGTCGCACGCTGCGCCTCGATTGCGCGCGGCGAGCGCGTGAACACCTTCATACCCTCGGCCACCGGGGTAGCGCAGGCCGGCAGCGGCTTCGGCGCCTTCTCCACGTCGACCAGGCACATGCGGCAGTTCGCCGCGATGGACAGTTTCGGGTGGTAGCAGAAGCGCGGGATGTAGTGGCCGCCGACCTTGTCGGTGACCTCCATGATCATCTGGCCCTTCTTCGCCGTTAACGGCTCGCCGTCGACCTCGATATTGATCGTATCGTCGCTCATGCGGCCCGTGCCTTCTCGTCGACGATGCTGCGGCCGTTGTTACGCACCATGTACTCGAACTCGTGCCGGAAGTGCTTCACGAAGCTCTGCACCGGCCACGCGGCGGCATCGCCGAGCGCGCAGATCGTATGGCCTTCGATGTGGTCCGCGACGTCCACGAGCTTGTCCAGGTCGGACTCGACAGCGCGGCCCTGGAGGATGCGCGTGAGCATGCGGTACAGCCAGCCGGTGCCCTCGCGGCAAGGTGTGCACTGGCCGCAGGATTCCGCCATGTAGAAGCGCGAGATGCGGCGCAGCGCGCGCACCATGCAGGTCGTCTCGTCCATTACGATCACGGCGCCGGTGCCAAAGCCCGAGCCCGCCGCCTTGAGCGAGTTGTAATCCATCGTGCAGTCCATGATCACGTCGGCGGGCAGCACCGGCACCGACGAGCCTCCGGGTATCACGGCCTTCAGTTTCCTGCCTTTCCACACGCCGCCGCAGATCTCCAGCAGGTCCCGGAACGGGATGCCCATCGGCAACTCCAGGTTCTGCGGCTTTTCGACGTGCCCCGACACCGAGAACTGCGCGGTTCCGCCCGAGCCTTCCGGCCCCAGGCCGGCGAACCAGGCCGCACCGTTGCGCAGGATCGTCGGCACGCTTGCAATGCTCTGCGTGTTGTTGATCGTGGTGGGTTTGCCGTACAGGCCGTAGTTGGCGGGGAACGGCGGCTTGAAACGAGGAAAGCCGACCTTGCCTTCCAGCGATTCGAGCAATGCCGTTTCCTCGCCGCAAATGTAGGCGCCGGCGCCAACGAACGTCTTGATGTCGACGTCTATCCCCGTTCCCTGGATATTCGTACCGAGCAGCCCGGCCTCGTAGGCTTCCTGCACGGCTGCTTCGAACCGCGGCACGGGCTCGCTGATGAACTCGCCGCGGATGTAGTTGTAGCCGACGGAGGCGCCCATCGCGTAGCAGGCGATTGCCATGCCCTCGACGAGGCAGTGCGGGTTGTAGCGCAGGATCTCGCGGTCGTGACAGGTGCCCGGCTCGCTCTCGTCGGAATTGACGACCAGGTACTTCTGCACCGCCGGGTCCTTCGGCATGAAGCTCCATTTCAGGCCGGTCGGGAAGCCGGCGCCGCCGCGGCCGCGCAGTCCGGATGCTTTCACTTCCTCGATGACCTGCTCGCGCGTGAGCTCGCCCGCGAGAATGCGCCGCCAGGCCTTGTAGCCGTCGTGCTTCTCGTAGGTGGCGAGTGTCCACGACTCGGGCGCTCCGAACGTGCTGAAGCACACCAGGTTCCGCGGGTACTTGTCCTCGAGTTCCGCCATCACTCCAGCCCGTCCAGTATCTCGTCGACTTTCTCGCGCGTGAGATTCTCGTGATAACGGTGATTCACCATCATCATGGGCGCGCCGCAGCAGGCGGCCAGGCATTCCTCTTCCTTCTTGAGGAAGATACGCCCGTCCGGAGTGCTCTCCCCGAGCCGGATACCGAGCCGTTGCTCCACGTGCTCGACGATATCCTCGGCGCCGCGCAGCCAGCAGGAGATATTGGTGCAGATGGCGACGTCATTGCGGCCGACCGGCACGACCTGGAACATCGAGTAGAAGTTCGCCGCCTCGTAGACCTGCACCGCCGGCAGGTCCAGGTAGTCGGCAACCAGGTCCATCAGCGGCGGCGTGAGGTACCCGCCGTTCTCGTGCTGCACGGCGTGCAGGGCGCCGATGATCGCCGAGCGGCGGCCCTGTTCCGGGAACCTCGCCTTCCAGCGCTCGATCTCGTCGCGCACGTGTTGCGACAGCTCCGGCTGTTCGCTCATCTGTCGATCTCCCCGAACACGATGTCCTGCGTGCCGATCACGGCGACCACGTCGGCCAGCATGTGGCCCTCCACCATCTCCGACATCGCCGACAGGTGCGCGAATCCCGGCGCGCGGAACTTGACCCGGAACGGCTTGTTCGCGCCGTCCGAGATCACGTAGGCGCCGAATTCGCCTTTCGGCGCCTCGACGGGGGCGTAGGCCTCGCCTTCCGGCACCGCGTAGCCTTCCGTGAACAGCTTGAAGTGATGGATAAGCGATTCCATGTCGTTCTTCATCACGACCCGGGACGGTGGTACGACCTTGTTGTCATCGGCCATCACCGGACCGGGATTGGCGCGCAGCCAGTCGATGCATTGCTTCACGATGCGGTTCGACTGGCGCATTTCCTCGACGCGCACGAGATAGCGGTCGTAGCAATCTCCGTGGATACCCACGGGAATGTCGAAATCCATCTTGTCGTAGACTTCGTACGGCTGCTTTTTCCGCAGGTCCCACTCGACGCCGGAGCCGCGCAGCATCGGGCCCGTGAAGCCGAGTTGCAGTGCACGCTCCGCCGACACGACGCCGATGTTGACCGTGCGCTGCTTCCAGATACGGTTTTCGGTGAGCAGCGCCTCGTACTGCTTGATCGCCGCGGGGAAGCGTTCCGTGAACGCCTCGATGAAATCGAGCAGCGAGCCCTCGCGACTGGCATTCAGGCGGTCGACTTCCTTCTGGCTGCGCCACTTCGAAGCCTGGTACTTCGGCATCGAATCCGGAAGGTCGCGGTAGACGCCGCCCGGCCGGTAATAGGTCGCGTGCATGCGGGTGCCGGAGACGGCCTCGTAGCAGTCCATGAGGTCTTCGCGCTCGCGGAAGCAGTACAGGAAGACCGTCATCGCGCCGATGTCGAGGCCGTGCGAGCCGAGCCACATCAGGTGGTTCAGGATGCGCGTGATCTCGTCGAACATCACCCGGATGTACTGCGCGCGGATCGGCACCTCGATGCCGATCAGCTTCTCGATGGCCATCACGTAGGCGTGCTCGTTGCACATCATCGAGACATAGTCGAGCCGGTCGGTGTAGCCGATGGTCTGGTTCCACGGCTTCGACTCCGCAAGCTTCTCGGTAGCGCGGTGCAGGAGCCCGACATGCGGGTCGGCTTTCTGGATGGTCTCGCCTTCCATCTCCAGCACCAGGCGCAGCACGCCGTGCGCGGCCGGATGCTGCGGCCCGAAGTTCATGGTGAAGCTCTGGATCTCAGCCATTGGCCGATCCCCCTGCCGGTACGTCCGGCCCGCGCTCCTCGAGGCCCGGCCCCCGCTCGGTGAGAAGCGGCCGGTAGCGGTTATCGTCACGGATGACCTTGGGCACGAGCGTGCGCGGCTCGATCGATACCGGCTGGTACTTCACCCGCCCTGCTTCCGCGTCGTAACGCACCTCGACGGTGCCGATCAGCGGGAAGTCCTTGCGGAACGGGTGGCCGATGAAGCCGTAGTCGGTGAGGATGCGCCGCAGGTCCGGGTGCCCGTCGAACAGGATGCCGTACAGGTCGAAAGCCTCGCGCTCGAACCAGTTGGCAGAATTCCAGACCGGCACGACCGAGGGCACGACCGGCGGGTTTTCAAGGCCGGTGAACACCCGCAGCCGAAGCCGCGCATTGTGCTCGATCGACAGCAGGTGGTAGACGGCCGCGAAGCGGCGCGGATCGAAGGTGTCCGATTCGTCGAGGATCACGGCCTCGCGCACGACGCCGCGGCTGAAGCCGCTTTCGGTCGCGCTTTCGGTCTTCCATTCGTCCAGCCCGTAGGTCAGGTAGTCGACTCCGCAGACGTCGATGAGCTGCTGGAACAAAAACCCGGGTTCGTCGCGCAACGCCGTGCCGACTTCGATCAGCGCGTCTTTCTGCACTTCGAAGGTCAGCTCGCCGCAGCGCGACGGCACGCGCGTTACCTGCCCGGCAAAGCGCTCATCGATCCGAGCAGCAAGGGTCTCGTAGAAATCGCTCATCAATGAATCTTTCAGCGGGCGATCGTGTTGGTACGGCGAATTTTCTTCTGCAGTTGCAGCAGGCCATACAGGAGAGCTTCGGCGGACGGCGGGCAGCCGGGCACGTACACATCGACTGGCACGATCCGGTCGCAACCGCGGGTCACGGAATAGGAGTAATGGTAGTAGCCGCCGCCGTTCGCGCAGGAACCCATCGAGACGACCCAGCGGGGCTCCGGCATCTGGTCGTACACCTTGCGCAGCGCCGGCGCCATCTTGTTGACCAGCGTGCCGGCCACGATCATGACGTCCGACTGGCGGGGGCTCGGCCGGAAGATGATGCCGAAGCGGTCGAGGTCGTAGCGCGCCGCGCCGGCGTGCATCATCTCGACCGCGCAGCAGGCCAGGCCGAAGGTCATGGGCCACAGCGAACCGGTCCGCGCCCAGTTGATGACACTGTCGACGCTGGAGACGACGAAGCCGCGCTTCTGCAGGCTAATGCCGTCGCCGGCCACCGGCTCGGGCACGTCGGCTCGGTTCTCGGCGGCGTTGCTCAATCCCACTCGAGCGCTCCCTTTTTCCACTCGTAGATGAAGCCGATCACCAGGATGGTGAGGAATATCCCCATCGCGACCAGCCCGAATCCACCGAAGCTGTCGAGTGAAACGGCCCACGGAAACAGGAACGCGATTTCGAGATCGAAGATGATGAAGAGAATGGCGACCAGGTAGTAGCGCACATCGAACTTCATGCGGGAATCGTCAAACGCTTCGAAGCCGCACTCGTACGGCGACAGCTTCTCCGGGTCCTTCTCGCCGCGGCCGAACAGGAATCCGAGCGCCAACAGCAACACCCCGACCGCGGCGGCGACGCCGAGAAAGATGAGGATCGGCACGTAATTTTCCAGCATCGAGGACTGCCTTGCCGGGAACGGGTCAAATCAGCCGGTAATTCTAACAGGCCGCACACGGCCTTTGTAAGCCCGGTGCGAAAAAGAAGAGAAAGGCAAAAAGGGCAAAAAGGGGTCGGCAAAAAGGGGTCAGGTTTATTTTTCGTTGAAAAATAAACCTGACCCCTTTTTGCTTTTTGCCTTTTTGCCTTTTTGCTGAGCTTGGTGCCGACGGCCGGACTCGAACCGGCACAGCTTTCGCCACTGCCCCCTCAAGACAGCGTGTCTACCAATTCCACCACGTCGGCAAGTAACTTAAGGCTGTTCGTCGTCCCCGGGCGGCGGCTCCGGCTGCTCCGCGGGTTCGAGCGCCGGCAGGTCGGCAGCCTCGCCTTCGGCCGGCGGCGTCTCGTCCGCACCCGGCAGCTCGGGCAGCGCCGGTGCCTCGCTGGATTCCGCCGGAACCTCTTCCGGCGTCTGCTCCGTTGTGGGCGGCGCGCGCTCCAGCAGGCTGTCCGGTGTCCCGGCATCTTGGCTGCTCAAATAGGCAAGCGCAAGGCTGCTGATGAAAAACGCCGTGGCCAGCACCGCCGTGGCCCGCGAGAAGAAGTTGGCCGAGCCGCGCGCCCCGAACACCGTTCCCGATGCGCCCGAGCCGAAGGCCGCGCCGGCATCGGCGCCTTTGCCACGCTGCATGAGCACGAGCCCGATGATCAGCAACGCGATCAGCGTGTGGATCATCAGTATGACTGTTTCCGTTGTATCCATCTAATCCCTCTGGGTGCCGGGCTGCCCGGCACCTGGTCTATCCTGCCGCTGCCGCCGCCGCGGCAATCGCCAGGAATTCGCCCGCTTGCAACGAAGCCCCGCCAACCAGGCCGCCGTCGATATCCGGCATGGCCATGAGCCCGGCGCAGTTGGCGCCCTTGACGCTGCCTCCATACAGGACCTGCACGCGCTCCGCGACCGCTGCGTCGCGCTCCGCGAGCAACGCCCGGATGTGGCGATGTACGTCCTGCGCCTGTTCCGGCGTCGCCGTGCGGCCGGTACCGATCGCCCAGACGGGCTCATAGGCAATCACGGCACCGCCCGCAAACGCGTCGCTACCCAAACGCTCCAGCACGGCGCCGAGCTGCTCGCCGACCACCGCCTCGGTGCGCCCGGCTTCGCGCTCCTCGAGTGTCTCGCCGACGCAGAGCACCGGCAGGAGCTTTGCGGAGAGTGCTGCCTCGAACTTCGCCGCCACCGTCGCGCTCGTCTCCCCGAACAGCGCCCGCCGCTCGGAATGGCCGACGATCGCGTATTCGCAGCCGACATCCCGCAGCATGCCCGCCGACACCTCCCCGGTGTAGGCGCCGGAGGCGTGCTCCGATACGGTTTGAGCGCCGAGCGCAATTCCCGTTCCCGCGAGTTTTGCCGCGACCGCCTGGAGGTATGGGAACGGCGGGCAAACCAGCACGCCGACTGCCCCCGCCCCGGCGACATCCGGCAGTCCCTCGAGGATGCCGTCGAGCAGCGCGGCATTGGCCGCGCTGGTGCCGTTCATTTTCCAGTTCCCGGCAACGAGATATTTCCGCATTGGCCGCTCACCGCCGTTCGAAAGGCGCGCAAGGATACCGGGAGCGGGAGCCGGTGACAATGCATCCGGCGCCCCGCCGCGGGCAATCAGGTCGCCGCGGCGGCTACCACGGCGGCCAGGCGCTCCGCCAGGGTCAGGACCTGGCGCTCGTCCTCACCTTCGACCATCACGCGGATGACGGATTCCGTGCCGGACGGGCGCAGCACCACCCGGCCCCTGGCCGCCAGCTCGGCTTCCGCCTCGCCGACCGCGCTCCTGATGGCCTCCGAGGCCCCGAGGTCGACGCGCTTCTCGGTGCGCACGTTGACCATCCTCTGCGGGTACTTGGGCATGCCGGAAGCGAGTTCCGAGAGCGGCTTGCCGGTTTTCGCCATCACGGCCAGCACCTGCAGCGCGCAAACGAGGCCGTCCCCGGTAGTCGTCTTGTCCAGGCAGATCAGGTGGCCCGAGGTTTCACCCCCGAGCGTGCCGCCCTTTTCCCGCAGAGCTTCCAGCACGTACCGGTCACCGACCTTCGCGCGGCAGAACTCGATGCCCTGCCGGGTAAGGGCGTGCTCCAGCCCGAGATTGCTCATGACGGTGCCGACGACCGGGCCGCGCAGCCGGCCCGACTCGTGCATATCCGTTGCGAGGATATAGAGCAACTGGTCGCCGTCCACGATCCGGCCTTCTTCGTCCACCATCACCACGCGATCGCCGTCGCCGTCCAGCGCGATGCCCACGTGCGCTTGCAGCGCCGGAACGGTCTGTTGCAGCAGCCCGGGCGCCGTCGAACCGCAGCCCGAATTGATGTTGCGCCCGTTCGGGGAACAGCCGATCGGTATCACCTCGGCGCCAAGCTCGGTAAGGGTGCGCGGGCCCACCTTGTAGGCGGCGCCGTTGGCCCCGTCGAACACGATCTTGACGTTCTCCAGGCTGTAACCCTGCGGGAACGTCGAGGCGCAGAATTCCTGGTAGCGCACGCGCGCGGAATCGATGCGCTTCGCGCGTCCGAGCTTGTGCGATTCCAGCGTTATCGCCGGCTGGCCGAGATACTCCTCGATCGCTGCTTCCTGCTCGTCGCTGAGCTTCGCACCGTTGCTGTTGAAGAACTTGATGCCATTGTCCTCGTACACGTTGTGCGAGGCGCTGATCACGACGCCGATATTGGCGCCGAACTCCTGCGTCAGGTAGGCGATGCCGGGCGTCGGCAGCGGCCCCAGCAGCAGCACGTTCGCACCCGCCGCCACGAAGCCCGCTTCCAGGGCGGATTCGAACATGTAGCCCGACAGCCGCGTGTCCTTGCCGATCAGCACGGTGCCACCGTCGGGCGCCAGAACCTGCGCGGCCGCGCTTGCGAGGCGCAGCGCGAAATCCGCCGTCATCGGATCCTTGCCGACCTGGCCGCGTACCCCGTCCGTACCGAACCAGCGCTTGGTCATACGCGCCCCTGCTCCGCTACCCCAGGCCCCGTGTGCATTTCCTGCATATCCTTGTTCTGCATGACGGCGCCGGCAATGGCGAGGGCGTCGACCGTCGGCCCCACGTCGTGCGTGCGCACTATGCGGGCCCCGCGCTCGACTGCCAACACCGCGGCCGCGATTCCGGCCGGCATGCGCTCGTCGACCGCGCGCCCGGTAATGAGGCCCAGCGTGCTCTTGCGCGACAGGCCCACGGTGAGCGGCAATTCTAACCGAAGGAGGCGATCCAGTTCCGCCAGCAGCGTCACGTTGTGCGCGGGCGTCTTGCCGAAGCCGAACCCCGGGTCCACGGTGATCCGCTCCCGCGCAATGCCGGCCTCCAGGCAGCGCACGGCGCGCGCCGACAGGAACTCCGCCACCTCGGCCGTAACGTCGCCGTAGGCCGGGTTATCCTGCATCGTGCGCGGCTCGCCCTGCATGTGCATCAGGCACACCGCCACGTCCAGCCGGGCCACGGCGTCCACCGCGCCCTCGGCCTGCAAAGCATAGATGTCGTTGACCATCGCGGCGCCCACTGCCGCCGCCGCCTGCATCACCTCGGGCTTGCAGGTGTCGATGGAAATCGCCACGTCGATGCGGGAGCGAATGGCCTCGATGGTGGGGATGACGCGGTCGAGCTCGGCCTGGACCGGCACCGGCGCCGCGCCGGGCCGCGACGACTCGCCGCCGACGTCGACGATCGCCGCACCTTCGCCGGCCATGCGCTCCGCCTGCGCAAGTGCCGCATCGAGGTGGGCGAAACGCCCGCCGTCCGAAAAGGAATCGGGCGTCACGTTGAGCACGCCCATGACCTTCGGGGTAGAGAGGTCGAGCACGCGGGAGCCGAGTCGGAGCTGCATTGTACGCCGGTCGTTACAAGGTGCCGGGCGCGCCAGTCCTGCCATCCAGGGAAATGGCAGAAATGGCAAGCCCGGCACCTGGCTGTTTGCCTTAGTGCTCGCTCGCCGGGCCGCCGATGACGCCGGGCTTCGGTTTGCGCTTCTTGCGGCCGCCGGTCTTGTTGGCGTCGTCAGGATCGATCCAGTCTTCGGGCGGCGTCGGCTCACGGCCTTCCATGATTTCGCGCACCATCGACTCGCTGATCGTCTCGTAGCGCACCAGGGCCTTTGCCATCACGTGCAGCTTGCTCTCGTGCTCCTCGAGGATTGCTTTCGCGCGTGCGTAGTTGCGATCGATGATCTTGCGCACTTCCTGGTCGATGGTGTGCACCGTCACGTCGGAGACCTGCTTGTGCTGGGTCACCGAGCGGCCGAGGAACACCTCGCCGTCATCCTCGCTGTAGGTCAGCGGACCCAGGCGCTCCGAGAGGCCCCACTTCGTGACCATGTTGCGGGCGATGTCGGTCGCGCGCTCGATGTCGTTGGACGCGCCGGTCGTCACGCGCTCCGGCCCGAGGGTCATCTCCTCGGCCAGCCGACCGCCGAACAGCGTCGAGATCGTGCTTTCCAGCCGCTGCTTCGAAATGCTGTAGCGGTCTTCTTCGGGCAGGTACATGGTCACGCCGAGCGCACGTCCGCGCGGGATGATCGTCACCTTGTATACGGGGTCGTGCTCCGGTACGCAGAAACCGACGATGGCATGGCCTGCTTCGTGATAGGCCGTATTGAGCTTCTCCTGCTCGCTCATGACCATCGAGCGGCGTTCCGCGCCCATCATGATCTTGTCTTTCGCCTTCTCGAACTCGTCCATGGCCACGACGCGCTTGTTGGCGCGTGCGGCAAAGAGCGCGGCTTCGTTCACGAGGTTCGCGAGATCGGCGCCGGAGAAACCGGGCGTGCCGCGGGCGATGACCGCCGGTCGTACGTCGTCGTCGAGCGGCACCTTGCGCATGTGCACCTTGAGAATCAGTTCGCGGCCGCGAATGTCCGGCAGCGGTACCACGACCTGGCGGTCGAAACGGCCCGGCCGCAGCAGCGCGGGATCGAGCACGTCGGGGCGGTTGGTCGCCGCGATGACGATGATGCCTTCGCTGCCCTCGAAGCCGTCCATCTCGACCAGCATCTGGTTCAGCGTCTGCTCGCGTTCGTCATGACCGCCGCCGAGACCCGCGCCACGATGGCGGCCGACGGCGTCGAGCTCGTCGATGAAAATGATGCAGGGCGCCTGCTTCTTCGCCTGCTCGAACATGTCGCGCACGCGCGAGGCGCCGACGCCGACGAACATCTCGACGAAGTCCGAGCCGGAAATCGAGAAAAACGGCACCTTGGCCTCGCCCGCGATGGCCTTGGCGAGCAGCGTCTTGCCGGTGCCCGGCGGGCCCACCATCAACACGCCTTTGGGGATCTTCCCGCCCAGGCGCTGGAACTTGCTGGGGTCCTTCAGGAAGTCGACGATCTCGGCCACCTCGGCCTTGGCTTCGTCGACGCCCGCCACGTCGGCGAAGGTGATGCCGACCTGGTCTTCTCCCAGCAGCCGCGCCTTGCTCTTGCCGAACGACATCGCGCCGCGGCCGCCCCCGCCACCCTGCATCTGGCGCATGAAATAAATCCACACGCCGATCAGCAGCAGGATCGGGAAGGAGCTGATGAGCAACTGGCCGATCAGGCTTTGCGATTCCGGCTCCTGCGCCGTGAAATCAACGTCGTTGTCCTCGAGGATGCCGATCAACGTGTTGTTGTCCGTCTCGGGGCTGATCGTGTAATACCCGAGCGGCGTGCGATTGCCGTAGTTGATGCGCTTCCCGTCGAACTCCACGCGCTCGACGTTGCCGGACTTCACCTGCGCGAGGAACTGGGAATAATCCTGTTTCTCCGGCGGCGGGCCGCTGACGCCCGAGAGCCCCTGCACCACCGACAGCAATACGACGATGATGACGATAAAAACGAGGATGTTCTTGGTTAAATCGTTCACGGTGTGCTCGAGTCTCTTTAGACTGTGTCTAACACTTAGACACTACTATAGTGCATAGTTGCCGCACTGTCGCGGAAATCCGCGGCAGTTCGGGACTGCCTCTCATCGCTTCCCGAGTGCCACGAGGTAGACCTCGCGGCTGCCCGGCCGGGAAGCCTTAGGTTTCAACACCCTGACCTTGCTGAAAGCGGACCTGGCATCGCTGACGAAGGCATCGGCACCCTCGCCCTGGAAGAACTTGCAGACCAGGTTGCCGCCGGGCCGCAAGAGTTGCCGGGCGGTATCGAGCGCCAATTCCGCGAGGTGCATCGACTTCGGCTGGTCCACCGCCCTGTTCCCGCTGATATTGGGCGCCATGTCGCTCATTACAAGGTCGGCGGGAGCGCCGCCGAGCGCGTCCTGCAACGCCTGGAACACGGGCTCCTCGGTGAAATCGCCCTGGATGAATTCCACCGACGGCAGGTTGTCCATGGGCAGCAGGTCGACCGCCACGATACGTACGTTCCCGCCCAGGCGCGCCGAGACGTACTGGCTCCAGCCACCGGGCGCCGAACCGAGGTCGACGCACAGCATCCCGCGGCGCAGCAGGCGCTCCTTCCCGAGGATCTGCTCGAGCTTGAACACCGCGCGCGAGCGCCAGCCTTCGCGCCGCGCCTGCTTCACGTATGGATCGCGTTCCTGCCGGTCGCGCCAGGTGCCGGCGCTGCGCCGCGGCCGGCTCACGGCCGCGTGCTGCTAGAATCGATGACCATGCCGCTCTCTGAATCCCAGAAGAAGTTCCTGCGCGGGCTCGGACATAAACTGAAGCCGGTAGTTTCCGTCGGCGGCGCCGGTGTGACCGATGCATTGATCCGGGAGCTCGACACGACCATCGCCCATCACGAGCTCATCAAGGTCCGGGTGCGCGCCGGCGACCGGGAAACCCGCGACGCCGCCATCGAGGAACTGTGCCGCCGGGGTAACGCCGTGCTGGTCACCCGCATCGGCAACGTCGCGCTGCTGTACCGCCGCAACCCGGACGACGCCAGAATCCTGCTCCCGAAATCCTGACACGTGCCGGATCGGCGCCGAAGGCGCGGGTGCGTTACTCGTAACGGACGCTGATGACCTCGTAGTGCTTGTCGCCGCCGGGCGCCGAGAAGCTGACCTCGTCACCCTCGTTGCGCCCGATCAGGGCGCGCGCAATCGGCGAAGTGAATGAAATCATGCCCGCCTTCGCATCCGCCTCGTCCTCACCGACGATGCGATACACCATTTCCTTGTTGCTTTCCACGTCCAGCAGTTCCACCGTGGAGCCGAACACGATCTTGCCCCTCGCGTCGACAGTCGTCACGTCGATGACCTGCGTGTTGGAAAGCTTGGCCTCGATCTCCTTGATGCGAGCCTCGATGAATCCCTGCTGCTCCTTGGCCGCGTGGTACTCCGCGTTCTCCTTCAGGTCCCCGTGCGCCCGCGCCTCGGCTATCGCGCGGATCACATTCGGCCGGTCCTCCGATTTCAGCTTTTTCAGTTCCTCGCGCAGCAACTCCGCACCGCGCACAGTCATCGGCACCTTGTTCATGCCGCCACCTCGCTATGCAGGTCCTGCAGTCGATTCACGTCGCTGTCGTCCAGGTGTTCCAGCGCCTTGCACGTGGCAATCGCTGCTTTGAGCGTCGTGTAGTACGTCACGTTGTGACGCACCGCCTCTGCCCGTATCGAAAGCGATTCCTGTATCGCCTGCTTGCCTTCTGTCGTATTCACTATCAACGAAAACTCGTCATTCTTGATCATGTCGACGATGTGCGGCCGCCCTTCCCTGACCTTGTTGGCGCGACGGCAGGCGACGCCGGCATTCGCGAGCTCGATGGCCGTGCCGTGTGTCGCAACGATGTCGAAGCCTCTCGCGATCAGTACCTGGGCGAGTTCCACCGCACCCTTCTTGTCACGATCCCTCACGGAAAGCAGCGCCGTCCCTTTCCGTGGGAGCAGCACCCCTGACGCAAGCTGCGCCTTGGCGTAGGCCTCGCCGAACGAGCGTCCTATTCCCATCACCTCCCCGGTCGATTTCATCTCGGGGCCGAGAATGGGATCCGCGCCGGCGAACTTGATGAACGGGAACACCGACTCCTTTACCGAAAAGTACGGCGGAATGCGCTGCTCCACGAAGCCCTGGGCTTCCAGCGTCTGGCCCACCATAACACGAGCCGCGATCATCGCGAGCGGTATGCCGGTCGCTTTCGAGACGAAGGGTACCGTGCGGGAGGCCCGCGGGTTGACCTCCAGCAGGTAGACGACGTCGTTCTGGATGGCGAACTGGGTGTTCATGAGCCCCACGACGTTGAGGCCGCGAGCCAGCCGTTTCACCTGCTCGACCAGCATTGCCTGCAGTTCCGGCTTGAGACTGAACGGCGGCAGCGCCGATCCGGAATCCCCGGAATGCACGCCCGCCTGCTCGATGTGCTCCATCACGCCGCCGATCAGCACGCGCTCGCCGTCGCAGATCGCGTCGACGTCGACCTCGATCGCGAGGTCGAGGAAACGGTCGAGCAGCACGGGGCTGTCGTGCGATACCTTGATGGCGGCCTCCATGTACGCGGCAAGGTCCTCCTCGCCGTGCACGAGCTCCATGGCGCGGCCGCCGAGCACATAGGAAGGCCGCACGATGAGCGGGTAACCGACGTCCGCGGCCATCGCGAGTGCCTCGTCACGGCTGCGGGCCGTGCAGTTAGGCGGCTGCTTCAGGCCCAGCTTGTCGACGAGCTTCTGGAAGCGCTCGCGGTCCTCGGCGAGGTCGATCGACTCCGGCGACGTGCCGATGATCGGCGCACCGGCGGCTTCGAGTTCGCGCGCGAGCTTAAGCGGCGTCTGCCCGCCGTATTGCACGATGACGCCTTCCGGCTGCTCCTTGTCGATGATGGTCATGACGTCTTCGAACGTCAGCGGCTCGAAATACAGCCGGTCGGAGGTGTCGTAGTCGGTCGACACGGTCTCCGGGTTGCAGTTGACCATGATGGTCTCGTAACCGGCTGCCTTCAGCGCGAAGGATGCGTGCACGCAGCAGTAGTCGAACTCGATCCCCTGCCCGATGCGGTTGGGGCCGCCGCCGAGGATGAGGATTTTCGGACGGTCTGTCGGGTCCGCTTCGCACTCTTCTTCGTAGGTTGAATAGAGGTAAGCAGTCGAGGTGGCGAACTCGGCCGCGCACGTGTCGACACGCTTGAATACGGGCCGGAGACCGACCTTCAGGCGGCGCTGGCGAATGGCATTTTCCTTGACCCGCACAAGTTGCGCAATGCGCGCGTCGGAGAAGCCCTTGCGCTTCAAGCGCCGCAGCCGCGCGAAATCCAGGGAGGCGATGCCCTCTTCCTGCAGCGCTTTCTCCTCGTCCACGAGGTTCGAGACCTGCGCGAGGAACCAGGGATCGATCCCGGTCAGCTCCGCCACCTCAGCCATGTCGAATCCCTGCCGGAAGGCGTCCGCGACGTACCACAGGCGCTCGGCGCCGGGATGGCGCAGCTCCATCCGGAGCTGGTCCGGGTCGAGCGGCGGCTGCTCGTCGAGCCCCGTCGCGCCGGTCTCCAGCCCGCGCAGTGCTTTCTGCAGCGATTCCTGGAAGGTGCGCCCGATCGCCATGACCTCGCCCACCGATTTCATCTGCGTGGTCAGCCGGCTGTTCGCGCCCGGGAACTTCTCGAAGGTAAAGCGCGGGATCTTGGTCACGACGTAATCGATCGTCGGCTCGAACGATGCCGGCGTCGCACCGCCGGTAATATCGTTCTCCAGCTCGTCGAGCGTGTAGCCGACGGC
>CBFGSB010000059.1:0-16622 GCA_965651325.1 uncultured Chromatiales bacterium
GCGGGAATACGCAACGCCACGCCGCGATTGTTGTATCCCCAACTCGCCGACATCGGCACGAACAGGCCGGGCCGAAAGCGCTTGTAGGAATTGACGTTCGGGGCGCCGAAGGCCATCGCCTCCGGCAAGGTCGCGAGGACCCCGGCCACCGCATGCTGCAGTGTCGCCTGTCCCGACGGCGAGGATTCGTCGAAGGCATTGCGGCCCTCGCCGTCCACGAGGCTGACATGCCAGTGCATGCCGCTCCCCGCGCGCTCGGCGTACGGCTTGGCCATGAACGTTGCGCGCATGCCATGCCGTGCCGCGACCGCTTGTACCACTTGCTTCAGCGACACGGCATCGTCGGCCGCGCGCACCGCATCCGCGATGTGGTGCAGGTTCATCTCGAACTGCCCGCTGCCGTATTCCGCGTTGAGCGCCGTCATCGGCACGCCGAACGCGCGGCTCATCGCGGTGACTTCTTCGACGAAAGGCTCGAAGTCGTCGACGGACGAGAGGCTCATGAGCTGGGTGCCGCGGCACGCCGTGGGCGGCTGTGGCATGCCTTCCGCCGTCAGCTCCGGATCTATGAGGCAAAACTCCAGCTCGCAGGCGACGACAGGAGTCAGGGCAAGCGCCGAGAACCGCTCGGCGACGCGGGCGAGGATGCTCCGCGGCTCGAACACACCGCCGCCGCCCTCCTCCTGCTCCACGCCGACCTGCACCTGCGCGCCCGGCCGTTTGGCCCATGGGATCGCCCGGAGCGTTCCGGGTAATGCGCGTACCGTCACGTCCGGGTCGCCGTCGCTGACGCCACGGCCCAGCGGGTCGAGGCAACTGCCGGTTACCGAGAGGTACAGCATGGAACCGGGAAGCTGCAGGCCGTCCGCATACAGGTGGCGTGCATGATCCGGCGTGAGCCGCTTGCCGCGGACGATGCCGCACATGTCCGTGAACATCGCGTCCACGAACTCCACCCGCGGGTGCTCCCGCAGGAAATCGTCCAGCTCGCTCGCGGACGCCGTGAGTGCCGCCGTATCGCGCATTTTTATCTCCTAGTCGTTGAACCGGAGCAGCGCTTCCCGGCTCACGGACACCCAGACTTCCTGGCCGCGCGCCAAGCGCGCGCCCCCTGACGCGTCGACGTTGTGAGCGGCGGCGGTCAGCGTCGCGCTGCCGCCTTCGACGGCAATCCGGAACTGGCTCTGGTCGCCCCAGTACGACGAGCTGACGACCTTGCCGCGAACGCAAAGGCCCGCGTCGGGGCGAGACTGTGTGACGCGAAGCTTCTCCGGCCGGATCGCGACCCTGTGGGCCATGCCGGCCGCTTCCGCGTCGATCGCCTCGGGAAACTCGATTGAGCCGAGACCGTCGACCCGCACCAGCCAGCCGCCGCCGGACGGCCGCTCGCTGACGCCGTCGAGAAAGTTCATGTCGCCGATAAAGCCGGCCACCGTGCAGCAGTTCGGCCGCTCATAAAGCTCGAGCGGACTCGCCACCTGCAGCACTCGGCCGTGCGACATCACGGCGATGCGGTCGGACATGCACAGCGCTTCTTCCTGGTCGTGCGTCACGAAAATGAAAGTGATCCCCACGGATTGCTGCAGTTCCCGCAACTCGACCTGCATCTCCTCTCGCAGGGATTTATCGAGTGCACCGAGCGGCTCGTCGAGCAGCAGCACGCGGGGCCGGCGCACGAGCGCGCGGGCAAGCGCGACCCGTTGCCGCTGCCCGCCCGAAAGCTGGTCGGGTCGCCGCCCCCCCAATCCCTCGAGCCGCACAGCCGCCAGCATCTCCTCGACCCGGCGCGCCTTCACGGCAGCCGCCAGGCCCTCTTTGCGCAGGCCATACGCCACGTTGTCCTGCACGGTGAGGTGCGGAAACAGCGCATAACTCTGGAACACCATGTTGCAGGGTCGGCGCCAGGGCGGCACCCCGGCCATGTCATGGCCGTCGATGCGCAGCGTCCCGGCATCCGCATGGTCCAGCCCGGCGATGAGGCGCAGCAACGTCGACTTGCCGCATCCCGACGGGCCGAGCAGCGAGAAAAATTCGCCCGCCTGCACCGAGAGGCTGACCCTGTCGAGGGCCAGGTGATCGTCGAACCTGCGCACGACGTCATGCACTTCGACCATGGCCTGCTGGCTGCTCACGAGATGGGCTCCGGTCCGACGCGGCGCCGCCGCAGCCATTCCGCGAAGGCGACCACGACGAACGACACCGCAATGATCAGGGTACCGAGTGCCAGCACACCGGGCAGCTTCTTCGGGAAGCGCAACTGCCCCCAGATGTACACCGGCAGGGTCGGATCCGTCGACGAGAGGAAGAACGCGATGAGGAACTCGTCGAAGGAGATCGTGAACGTGAGCAGGAAACTCGCGACGATGCCGGGCAGCGCGAGCGGGAACACGACCCGCCAGAAGGTTTGCCACGGCGTTTCCCCGAGATCGAGCGAGGCCTCCTCGATCGAGCGGTCGAACCCCTCGAAGCGGGACAGCAGCACCGCGACGGCAAACGGAAAGCAGATGAGCGTGTGCCCGATTACGACGGCCCAGCGGCCGAGCCCGACGCCGGCCTGGTTCAGCACCAGCAGCAGCGACACGCCGAGAATCAGCTCGGGGACGACGATCGGCAGCATGATGGCCGCCAGGATGGATTTCTGCCCGGGCAGCCGGTGCCGGGTCAGGGTGCGCGCCGCCAGCGCGCCAAGGGCGGTGCTCAACAACGCGGAAGCCGCGGCAATGTGCAGGCTCGTGAACAGCGCGGCGATGATCGACGGATCGTCGCCGAGCTCGGCATACCAGCGCGTGGTGAAGGCTTTCAGCGGAAAGCTGATGTAGTAGGAATCGTTGAAGGAAAACAGCGGCAGGATCAGGACCGGCAGGTACAGGAAGGCCAGGTAGCTCCAGGAATAAAGCCGGCGCACGCGAGCGCCCTTGTCGCGGGACTTCACCGGATGCTACTCGCCAGGCGCCGCAGCGCGGCAATGAACGCCATCGCGATCGCGGCGACGACAGTCATGGAAACGATGGAGATCGCGGCACCGAACGGCCAGTTGTTTGCCTTGCCGAACTGCGCCTGGATCAGGTTCGCGACCATCAGGCCGTCGGGGCCGCCCACGAGCGCCGGTGTCACGTAATCGCCGACGGTCGGTATGAACACGATCGCCACCGCGGCGATGACGCCGGGCATGGACAGCGGCAATGTGACCCGGAAAAAGCGGGCGACCGGGCCGTCGCCGAGATCGGCCGCCGCGTCTAAGAGGCTCCGGTCCATCTTTTGCAGCGACAGGTAGATCGGCAGGATCGCGAACGTGGCCCAGGCGTGCGACAGGGTCACGACCACGGCCAAAGGGTTGTACATGAGGAACGACAACGGCTCGTCGATGACCCCGAGCGACGTCAGGCCGGAGTTGACGACCCCGTTCCACCCGAGAATCACTTTCCACGCGAACACGCGCAGCAGGTAGCTCGTCCAGAACGGCAGCGTAATCAGGATCAGCCATATGAGCTTGCGCTCGCGCACGTCGAAGGCAACGAAGTACGCCAGCGGGTAAGCCAGCGCCACCGTCACGACGGTCACGCACCCGGCCACCGCGATCGAGCGCAGGATGATCAGCGCGTAACCCGGCCGCTCCAGCAATTTCGCGTAATTGGCCAGCGTGAACGCCGCATCGGCCCCCGCCGCGGAATCGGTCGAGAAGCTGGCAGTAACCAGCACGCCCAGCGGCACGAGCAAAGCGGCGAGCACCAACAGGAGGCCCGGTGAGAGCTGGAGCCAGGCCGTCCCATTGGCGTACCGGTAGTTGATGGTCCCCGTCCTCTTGTAGCTCTTCGTCGACCGGGTTCGCGAGTTCGCCCTTGCTCAGCCGGGTGCCCCGGTCTCCTGCAATGGACCGTCGGCCCCGAAGTGCCGGGGGAACACGGTCTTCAGGTAGCGGAAGCAGAGGCGTTTGCTGCCGTCCCGGCTGAAGTTCTTCGGATCCAGCATCAGGTCCCGCCAGAGGGAATCCACCAGTGCACCGAGCGCCCTTGCGACGACCTCATCGTCGACATTCTCGTAGCCGCCGAATTCGGCGACGTCCCGCACACACTGGCGCAATGCTTCGGAGAAGCTCCGGTCCCAACCCTGGCACACGGCCGTGTAGGTCGGCCGCGACCTCGCCTCGCCGAGGAAGGCATACCACACGGCCACTTTCTTGCGCGTGCACACGCGCGGATGAAAATCGGATTCCACCAGCGCGGCGAGCTGCGACACCGGGTCCTGCGGGGCTTCCTCCAGCGCACGCTTCCAGGAGTCGGCATACTCCTCTGAAAGCTGCTCCAACGTCTCGTTGAGGAGCTTTTCCTTGCTCAGGAAGTGAAAGTTCACGAGACCGCGGGAGACGCCGGCGAGCTTGGACACTTTCGCCAGCGTGGTCTCGGCGAAGCCGCGGGATGCAATCGAGTCGACGGTCGCCGCGATCAGGTCACGCCGCGTCCGTTCGCGCCGTTCGATACGCTTGGTGGGAGTCTTGCTCGTCATGTCCTCTACCGGCTCTTGCGAAGAGCGCGTATTCTGAACAAGTTCAAGGGATTGTGCACTCACCCGATTACCCCGTGCGGCGTGCCGGGCCAACCTTCGGCCCCGGAACTTTACTAAACAATCGTTCAGCGATTGTGGACAAAAGCGCCGTAAACTGCAATGATCCGCGCCACATTCATTGAACGGACGATCAGCCATTGAGCCGCCGATACAGGTCTTCGAGCCGCTCGCCGCGGGATGCCTCCGGTCCGTTCCGGGACGCTCCGGCGGGCTTCGCCGCGCACGGTGTCGACCGGCGCCTGGCGATCCGCGCGATGCTCGGCGCGGGGTTGCTGGCGGTGCGGTGGCCGTACGGCGCGGACGCGCGGGCCGCGGATGTCGAGCACCCGCTCGCGTTCGTGTGGGCCGGCTACGACGATCCGGGCTTCTACCCCGATTACGTGCAACGCTACGGACGCCCCCCGGATTTCAGCCTTTACGGCGACGAAGAAGAGGCGCTGCAGAAAATGCGCGCGGGCTTTCGCCCCGATGTCATGCTGCCCTGCGCCTACGCCGTCGACCGCTGGCACCGTGCGGGCATCCTCGGAACCATCGACACCTCGCTGCTGACGCACTGGGACGAGATGATTCCGGCCCTGCGCGACGCCGAGGGTGGCATGGTCGACGGGCAGCGCGTGATGGTGCCCACCGACTGGGGAGTGACCTCCGTCATCTACCGGACGGACATCGCACCCGAGTACATCGAGCGCGAAAGCTACGCGATCCTGTGGGATCCGAAGTACAAAGGCAGGCTCGCCACCATCGACAGCCACATCGACACCGTCTCCGCCGCCGCGCTGTATGCCGGGATGGATCCTTTCGAGCTTACCCTCGATGACATCGAGGAACTCCGCCGCGTGCTGCAGGAGCAGCGGGCGCTGCTGCGCATGTACACGAGTGACAACACGTCGATCACCCAGTCGCTGGCGAGCGGGGAGGTGGCGGCGGCGCTGGGCTGGAGTACCGACTACGCCAACCTCAAGGCCGAGGGCGTTCCGGTGCGCTTCATGCACCCGAAAGAAGGCGTCATGACCTGGATCTGCGGCGCCGCGGTCCACGCCGCCTCGAAGAAGCGCGAGATGGCACACGCGGTGATCGATTCGATGATCAGCCCCGAGGGCGGCGCCTACGCGATCCGTGAGAACGGCACGGGTGTCGCCAATCGCAAGGCATTCGAGCTGGTGGAGCCGGCGCTGCTTGCACGTCTCGGCCTCGACGAAAACCCGGAGCACCTCCTCGAGAACGGCGTCATGCAGCGCCGGCAGAGAAACGCCGACGCGATCTCGGTGATGTTCGAAGAAGTGAAGCTCGGGCTGTGACCGGGCGCGGTAAAACGACAACAGGATAGAGAATTCATGGGAACGATCGACGCAGGACAGGTTGCAACGCTGCTGGCGCGTGAAAAGGCGCTCTTCACGGACTCGCACCCGAAGTCGAAGCAGCTCGCCGCCGAGGCCCGGCCGCATTTCCTGGCAGGCGTGCAGATGCCATGGCTCGTGGAATGGGAAAGCCCGTTTACCGTGTTCGTGGATCACGCCGCCGGTGCGCACATCACCGACGTCGACGGCAACGAGTACGTCGACCTGTGCCTGGGCGACACGGGCGCAATGTTCGGCCACTCGCCACCGGCGCTCGTCGAGGCCGTGCGGGAAGCGGTCTCACGCGGCCTGACCTACATGCTGCCGACCGAGGACGGCGCCCACATCGCCGCCGAGCTCGAGCGCCGTACCGGGCTGCCACGCTGGTCCTTCACCCTGACGGCAACCGACGCCAACCGGTTCGCCACCCGCATCGCCCGTGCGATCACCGGCCGGAACAAAATCCTGGTATTCGACGGCTGCTACCACGGGACGCATGACGAAACCCTGGCGCGGCTCGACGACGGCATCGTCAACCCGCGCGCGGGCAGCGTCGGCCCGCCGGTGGACCTCGGGGTGACGACGCGGGTCGTCGAGTTCAACGACCTCGAAGCCCTGGACCGGGAACTGGCACACGGCGACGTCGCCTGCGTGCTCACCGAACCCGCCTTGACGAATGCCGGCATGGTGCTGCCGGACCCCGACTTCCACGCCGGCCTGCGCGATATCACCCGCGCGCACGACGTCCTCCTGGTCATCGACGAAACGCACACGATCTCGTCCGGCGAAGGCGGCTACACGAAGGCGTTCGGGCTGGAGCCGGACATGTTCGTGCTCGGCAAGCCCATAGGCGGCGGTATACCCGCTGCCGTGTACGGCTGCACCGAGGAGATCGCACGCCGCTTCGATGCGCTGCTCGATCCCTCGCACCCGGTGGTCGTCGGCATCGGCGGCACGCTCTCCGGCAATGCGCTGTCACTGCGCGCGATGCGCGTCATGCTCGAGAACGTCATCACGGCGGAAAACTACGCGCACATGTTCGCCGTTGCGGCGAGCCTCGAAGAGGGGATACGCGGAACCATCGAAGAGCACGGCTTGCCCTGGCACGTCACCCGCATGGGCGCGCGCGTCGAGTACGGCCACACGCTTAAGCCCCGCAGGACGGCACGCGAGGTCGAGGAAACCACCGACGGGCCGCTGGAGCAACTGCTGCATCTCTACTGCGTAAACCGGGGAGTCATGATCACGCCGTTCCACAACATGATGCTGACCTCGCCGGCGACCACGATCGAGGATGCCGGACGGCACAACCGGATCTTCCGGGAGTGTGTCGCCGAGCTGACGGCGGCATGATGCCGGGCCTCCTGCCAGACGGCTGCAGTCGATGAAAACTTCCTACGACGCTATTGTCATCGGCGGTGGCCACAACGGCCTTACCTCCGCCGCCTACCTGGCAAAAGCCGGCAAGTCCGTGCTGGTGCTCGAGAAACGGCACATCACCGGCGGCGCGTCCGCGACCGAAGAGTTCGCGCCGGGGATCCGCAACTCGAGCTGCTCGTTCGTCGTCGGCTATCTCCGACCCGAGATCATCCGGGACCTGGACCTGAAAAGGCACGGACTGGAGATCAAGCAGGTAAAGAACGAGTTCTTTCCGCTCGCCGACGGGCGGTACCTGCTGCTGAACACGGATCCCGCGCACAACGACCGCGAGATCGGCCGCTTCTCGCAACGCGACGTCGAGGGCCTGCGCAAGCTGCGCGAGATGCTCGAACCGTTGACCGACTTCTTTGCGCGGCGCATGTTCCGGCGCCCGCCGACGAACGGCGGGTGGCGCGACCGGCTCGAATGGGGCCATATCGCGCTCGACCTGCTGCGGCTGAAGCGCGAGGGGCGCCATCGCCTCGCCCAGGTGATGTCCCTGAGCGCCAGCGCGCTCCTCGGGCGCTACCTCGAAAGCGACGAAGCCAAGCTCCTGTACGCGTTCGGCGCGATTTCCGGGAACATGAACGACCTCGACACGCCTACAACGGCCTACCGGCTGGTGCACGGCCAGCTCTGCGAGATCAACGGCATTCGCGGCGCGTGGGGGCTTCCCATCGGCGGCATGGGCGCGATCTCGGACGCGATCCGCAAGGCAGCGACCGAGCACGGCGCCGAGGTCCGGACGAGCGCGCCGGTGGCGAAAGTGCTCGTGGAGAACGGGGTCGCGACGGGCGTCGAGCTGGAAAGCGGCGAGCGCTTCACCGCGCGTGCGGTGCTGTCCAACGCGGACCCGAAGCGCACGTTCCTCGGGCTCGTCGGGAGCGAGCACCTGGACCCGGCGTTTCGGGACGACATCGCCGCCTACCGGATGGAGTCGGGCACCTTCAGGATGAATTTTGCCTTGTCCGAGCTGCCGGATTTCACCTGCCTGCCGGGCACCGCGCCGGGACCGCAGCACGAAGGCATGATCTACGTGCTGCCGTCGATCGACTACATCCGCAAGGCCTTCGATTGCGTCCGTGCCGGCACCTGGTCGGCGGAACCGATCCTCGAGGCGGTAATCCCGAGCCTGCACGATGACACGCTGGCGCCGCGAGGCACGCACGTGATGAGCATCAGCGCGCGCTACTTTCCGCGGCACCTGTCGAACGGTCGGACCTGGGACGAGTGCAGGGCCGAAGCAGCCGATTGCATCGTCGAGACGTTCAATCGCTACGCGCCGAACTTCCGCGGTTCCATCCTGGCGCAGCAGGCGCTGTCGCCGCTCGACCTCGAACGAGAGTACGGGTTGACGGGCGGCGATATCGCGCATGGCCAGTACGAGCTGCACCAGCTCTTCCACATGCGCCCGCACCCGGACGCCGCGGGCTGCCGTACACCCATCCGTGGCCTCTACATCTGCGGGGCCGGGACGCACCCGGGGGGCGGCGTTTCCGGCCTGCCCGGCTACCACGCCGCACAGGTCGCGCTGCGTACCTTGTAGACGGTCTTTTTGCGGCCGATCGCAACCGAAGCGCTGCGCCGCCCACGGCCGGCAGGTCGCGCGAACCGGGACGCAGCGCTCAGCCGATGCGCGTCCAGACGTTCTTGATTTGCAGGTAGGAGTACACGGTGGCGAGGCAGTTGTCACGCGCGTTCCCGGACTGCTTCATCCCGCCCCAGGGCACCGTCATGTCCGTTTCATTCATCGTGTTCAGCCAGATCACCCCGGCCTGGACGTCACGCGCCATGCGGTGGGCAGTCGCGAGATCGCGCGTGAAAATACTGGCCGCCAGGCCGTAAACGGTATCGTTCGCAAGCCGCACCGCTTCCTCGTTGGACCGGAAGGCGATCACCGACGCGACGGGCCCGAAAATTTCCTCCTGCGCGATCCGCATCCGGTTTTCAACGCCCGTGAAGAGACTCGGCTCGATGAACCAACCGTCGCGCAGCGCGTCGGGCGCGCCGCCCCCGAACACGAGGTGCGCCCCTTCGGCACGGCCGGATTCGAGGTAGCGCATTACTGTATCTCGCTGCTTCGCGCTGACCAGCGGCCCCATGGTCGTCGACGGGTCGAGCGGATCGCCTGGCGCGTAGTGCGACGGCGTGAGGTCGGCAAGGCGTGCGATGAACTCATCGCGCACGGACTCGTGCACGAGCATGCGCGACGCCGCATTGCAGACCTGCCCGGTATTGCCGAAGATACCGTGCATCGCGCACTCGGCGGCGAACTCCAGGCTTTCGGCATCCGCCAGGACGATCTGCGGGGACTTGCCGCCGAGCTCCGTGGCGACGTGCTTCAGGTTGCTTTCACCCGCGGCGACCAGCATCTTCCGCCCCACCGCCACCGAGCCCGTGAAGGCGATCTTGGCCACGTCCATGTGGCGTGCCAGCGCGTCACCGGCTTCATGGCCGTATCCCTGCACCACGTTGAAGACGCCCGGCGGCCCGCCTGCCTCGACGAACAGCTTCGCCAGCCGGGCCGCGCTTTGGGGCGATTCCTCCGAGGGTTTCAGCACGACGGCGTTGCCGGCCGCCAACGCGGGCGCGATCTTGCCGCTCGCCTGCGTCAACGGAAAGTTCCAGGGCGTGATGGCGCCCACGACCCCCAGCGGCTCTCGCAGGATGTAGTTGAACGCGGTGCTGTCGGTGGCCGTGACCTCGCCGCTGATCTTGTCGATCGTCTCCGCGAAGAAGCGAAAGATTCGCGCCGCTTCCGGGACCTCCGTCTCCAGCATGTTCGCGATCGGCATACCCATGTCGAGCGTATCCATGAGCGCCAGCTCGTCGCGGTCCCTCTCAATCAGGTCGGCGAAATCGAAAAGAATCTGCATGCGCTCGCGCGGTGCCATCCGCGCCCAGCCAGGTTGCGCGCGGGCGGCCGCTGCAACCGCCCGGTTCACGTCCTCGATGCCGCCACGCGCGATCGCGGCGAACGCTTTTCCCGTCGCCGGATTGATGTCGTCGAAAGTGCGCCCGTCCGCGGCCGCTGACGCCTGGCCGTCGATGAAATGCCCGGCCTCGGGCTGCAGCTGCCGTGCCCGCTCGCGCCAATCCGGATTGCTGGTGGTTGCCACGCTGTCGCTCCTTGCGCTCAGGCGCCGATGATCCCGCCATCGTCGCGCGTGATGACGATGATGGATGGCCGCGGCGGCTCACCCGTTGCCGCGTCCGGCCAGCGGGTGACGACGTGCTCCAGGCTTTTTGCCTCTTCGCCCGGATGCTGCACGGACAGGAACAGCGTGCGGCCGTCCGGGGTGAACGCCGGGCTGCAGCACTCCGATTCGAGCGGCGGCAGGTAGAAGCGGCGTGACAGTCCCCGTTGCTCTCCCTCCGTCTCCACGACGTACAGCGCGTCCCGCGCGCCGTGGCCCTCGTCGGTGCAGACCCAGACGCGCCCCTGGTTGTCGACGGCCAGGTTGTCGGGATCCGTGAAACGGCTGTCCGGCGCCGTCTCCGGGTGAAACAGCGACTCTTCCGCTGCGCCGCCGCAGAGGAGAAACACCGACCAGTGCCAGCGATCGGCGGCGTAATCCACGCCGCCGCCGGCGCGCGGCGGGAACAGTTCGAGCAGGTGCCCGTGTTCGTTATCCGGCCGGGGATTGGCCGCGTTGACCTGCCCGGCCTTGCGCAGCCGGTTCTGCGTGAGCGCAAGGTACACGGAGCCGCTCAGCGGGCTGCTCACGAAGCCTTCGGGCGCGTCCATCGGGGTCGCGCCGACGAGATCGGCGGCGCGCCGCGTCTGGACCAGCAGGTCGCCCTGGTCGGTGAAACCGTGCGCCTCGTCGAGCGGCGCAGCGCCGAACACGAGCGGCAGCCACTCGAGCCCGCCGTCGTCATCGAATCTGGCTACGGACAGGACACCGTCGTCCAGTAAGTGCTTGTTCGCGGCACGGTCGTCCGGATCGTAGCGGCCGCTGCTGACGAAGCGGTACACGTACTCGAACTCCCAGTCGTCGCCCATGAGCACGACGATGCGCCCGTCGGCGTTGAGCACGGTGTGGGCGCCCTCGTGCGCGAACCGGCCGAGCGCCGTGCGCTTGACGGGCATGCTCTCCGGATCGTAGGGGTCGATCTCGACGACCCATTCGAAGCGGTTCGGCTCGTTTGGCTCCCGCTCGAAGTTGAGGCGCGGATGGAAGCGTCCCCAGCCGTAATCGCCCGTGTCGCTTTGCGCATCGTAGTAGTAACGTTCGAGCAGTTCCCGGTCGGGTGATTTCGTGTAGTCGCCGCTGAAAAAGTCGCCGGACCCTTCTTCACCGCTCAGGACCGTGCCCCACGGCGTCACGCCGCCGTTGCAGTTGTCGTGCGTGCCGAGGACGGTTCGGCCTTCCGGGTCGGCGCTGGTCCGCAGGCGCGGATGTCCCGCGGCCGGCCCGCGTATCTCGATCGGCGTGAACATCGAAACGCGGCGGTTATAGCGGCTCGACTGCACGACGCGCCACTGTCCCTGCTCGCGAACGACCTCCAGCACCGACAGCCCCACGGCCGCCATCGAGACATCGACCTGCGCTTCGTCCATGCGGGACGCCGCCGTATCCTCCTCGAGCCCGTCCCACATGATCCACGGCTGCGGGTACTCGTGGTTGACGACGAGGAGACCGTGATCGGACCCGGCAGCCGCGGGATCGATCGGCAGGTAGGCCAGGTGATCGTTGTTGTAGCCGAAACGGCGCTCCGCGGCGTCGCGTGATTGGCGTGCCGGCTCGAAATCGGGAGCGTCGCCGAACAGCGGGTCGCCCCAGCGCACCAAAACCTGCCGCGAGTAGCCCTCGGGCAGCAGGTCCTCGGCCGTGGCACTGAAAGGGACTTCCGCGAAACCGCCTCCGCGCCGCGGTCGCCGAATCCCCCCACAGCCGGCCAGCGCTCCCGGCAAAGCCCCGGCCAGCGCCGCCGATGACAGCACCGCCGCGGAGAAGCGGCGCCGGCTCACGACCGTTTGCAGCAGTTCCCCGATTGCCGGTTGCGCCGTACGCGGGCCGCGCTCGCGCGCGCTGCCCTTGTCGTTGTACACGCGGCGAATTCCGCGGAACGGCGTCTCCCGCTTCATGTGCTCGCGCCGCCTTGCCGTCTACGCAAGTCGATCGCCGCGATGGCATCGTGAGCCGCGGCAAAGCCGCCCTCCATCCAGCCGGCCCACAAACTGGCGATGTCGCCCGCGAAGTAAACGCGCTCCTCGGGCCGCACGATATCCTCGTAGAACGCCGTCACCTCGGCGCTGTCGTCCGGTTCCCAGGCCGGCCAGGCCCCCCAGGCGTACGGTTGACTCATCCACGACATCGAGATCGGCGCGCGGAGCTCCTTACCGTAACCGGGATGCACGCGATCGGTACTCAGGCGGGCCGCGCTGGCGCGTTGCTCCGGCGTCATGTGGTGCCAGCGCTCCGCCACCTCGCCATCGTTGTAGCTGCTGATCAGGATGCCGCTGTCGCCGAAAAAGCCGTCGCTCGGGTACCAGATCTGCTCGATGTCCCGCGTCGTATACGACACGCCGCCGTAGATGCCGAGGTCCTCTTCCCACCATCGCCGCGACTGCCAGGCCGTCTTAACGGAATTTTCGTACCGTCCGCCCTTCTTCAACGCGGCTCGCTTCCGCTCCGAGAAGTTGCTCTCGATGTTGCGAAACCCTGCGTAGGGAATCGTGGTGATGCAAAAGTCCGCGCCCAGGACACGCGGCGTCGCGGAGCCGCCGCTCTCGCCGACGGGTGCGTAGACAACTTCCACGCCTTCCGGCGTGTTCCGGATCTCGATCACCGGGCACCCGAGCCGCACCGTGCCTTCGGCCAGCCGCTCGACGAACCCGGTGACGATCCGGTCCATGCCGCCTCGCGGCTGGAACATGGTCGCCTGGTGGCCGAGCATCTCGTCCTCGTTGAACATCCAGCCCCAGAAGTCGACGGACAGCAGCTCGTCGAACGGCAGCGCCGGGTTGATCTCGCCGAAATCCATGCCGCCGCCTGGCGGGCGCGCGTACCCTGCGCGGCTCGATCCCTTGTAGCGACCGTCGGCCGCCAGGTCGCCGAAGTCCTGCAGGAAGGCCAGCATCCGCTGCCGGTCACGCGCGTCGAGCTCCTCGTCCAGGGCCCCCTGGTGGATGCATTTGCTCAAGAGCTCCGAGACGTAGCCGCGCGTGTCGTAGTGCAGCCGGCGGCCCTCGACCGCGGCGCCGCCGAACGCCCGGTCGTCGTGATAGCGCGCTGCGCGGTTGGTCGTGATCTGCACTTCGAGCGGTATGCCGAACCGGCGGCAATAGTCCAGCACGCGGAAGTGCTGCGATGAAATCCGCGCGGGACCGGCGTTGAAATAGAGCCCCTCGTCCCACTCGCACACCTGCCTGGCGCCGCTCACCTCGGTGATCACATCGCCGCGCCGGATGGTGTGGTTGCGGCCGCCGCAGCGATCCGTCGCCTCGAGGACGTCGACCCGGTAGCCCGCCTCCTGCAGCTCGTACGCCGCCGCGAGACCGGAAACGCCCGCGCCGAGGATCACGACGGAGCTACCCCTGCCGGACGCGGGTGCGAGCCGCGGCCCTCCGTAGGACGAGCGCTCCACCGGCAACATGCCGAGCGCCTGCATCGAAGTGAACGCCGCGCCGAATCCAACCGCACCGACGCGTTCCACGAACTGGCGCCTCGTCATTCCCATCAGGTGCTCCCCCCGTGCGTCACTGCCGTATGCCGTGCCGCCGCATTGCCGCCTCGAGCCAGCCGCTCGATTTCAGTTCCTGGAGTGCGGCGTCGATGCGCAAGGCGAGTTCCGCCGGGACCGTGGCACGGCTCATCTGCAGGCGGTACTCGCCGGCCTGGAACACGAGCGGATGAAACTCCACGCGGTCGGCGACCCGCATGCGCCGCGTCAACGCGCCGGCGACATTCACTTCGATCAGGAATCCGTCGATCGCGCGGGCGAGCAGGCGCCGGACGTTCTCGTCCTCGGCAACCGGCCCACGCACCTGCCCGGGGTAGCGCGCAAATGCGGTCCGGGCGGGCTCGTGGTAGGTGTCCCCGGTCGTTTTGCCGAAGACCAGGCCCGAACGGAACACCGCGTCGAGATCCTCACCGGCGAATCGTTCGGCCGTGCCCGCGCGCACCAGCAGCCCGACGATTTCTTTCCGGTAGGGCTCCGAGTAATACGACCAGGCGGCACGGTCCGGCTTGTAGCCGGTGCCCACGGTAATGTCGATGCGGCCGGCCTCCAGTGCCGCGAGGATCTCGTCCCAGGCGAGCTTCTGCAAGGTGACGGTACAGGCGTTGACCTCCGCAACCCGGGACACGACGTCGATATCGAAACCCAGGGGCGGACCATCGCCGTCCGCCTGGTAGGAGTACGGCTCGTACGGGTCCCAGCCGACCCGCAACCGGCACTCGCCGGCCTCGCCCGCCCGTGCGAGTCCCGCGGCGAGCAGCAGCGCGCAGGCCGCCAGCAGCATCGGCGGCCGGCAGCGTGCCGCGGCGTGCATCATGCCCGCCGCTCCAGGCGCCGCGCGGCCGTGAAAGCCTCCTGGCCGATCGCGCCCCAGGACAATGCGGCTTGCCGGGCTTTGCTGTAGCTTTGGTAGACGCGCGAAGTCAGCTCGTCGGCCGCCGCCAGCTCCTCGACGACCTCGCCGGAAAGCGCAGCCAGGACGGAGAGCACGTCTTCGCTCCAGCCTTTCGGCACGATCCCGTGCTCCCGCCGCAGAACCGCGATGGCTTCCGCGTTCCGCGCGTTGAACTCCGCGAGCGAGCGCGTGTACTCGGCCGTCGTCACGTGGCGGATTGCCTCCTGCTCGAAAGCGCTGAAGGTTTCCCAGATGTCCCTGTTGATGCCGAGCGCGAGCATGCCCCCGGGCTCGTGGAATGCCGGGTAATAATAATGGCTCGCAACCTCGTGCAGGCGGGCCGCAAGGTCGTTCCATGGCCCGACCCACTCCGCGGCGTCGATTCTGCCCTCGGACAATGCAGTATGGACTTCGCCGCCCGCGACGTTCACCGGCACCGCACCGAGGCGCTTCAGCACTTCGCCGCCGAGGCCGGGCATGCGAATCTTCAGGCCTTCGAAGTCGTCGATCGAGCGGATTTCACGGTTGAACCAGCCGCCCATCTGCGTGCCCGTGCTGGTGCACATGAACGGCTTGATGTTGAAGGTTGCCGAAACCTCGTCCCAAAGCTCCTGGCCGCCGCCGTACAACAGCCAGGCGGCCATTTCGTCGGCGGTCAGGCCGAAAGGAACGGCGGTAAAGAAATTGAACGCCGGCGACCGTGCTGCCTGGTAGTAGTCCGCGGAGTGGTACATGTCCGCGTCTCCGGAACCGACGACGTCGAGTGTCTCGAATGGCCCCGCCAGCTCGCCGGCGGCGTGTACCGCGACCGCGATCCGGCCATCCGTTGCCGCTTCAATCGATCGGGCAACGCGCTGCGCGCTGGTGGCGAGACCCGGCAGGCCCCGCGGCCAGGAGGTCACCATTTTCAGTCGCCGCTTCGCCCGGCGCAGAGCTGCTGCCGGAGCAGCACCGGAGACCAGCAGGCCGGCGGCCGCCGTCTTGACGAAGGACCTGCGCCTCACATCCCCTCCCCCTTGTCCCCGCGAAATTTCTGAACGAACGTTCAGCCAATTTACCCGGGTGTGGCTGCGGGATCAAGTCATGGCTGATATCCGCCCCCGCATGGCGAAGCCGACGACCAGCGAGAAGACCGCAAGCGTCCACACCACGATGGCCCCCGTCGGCAGGTTCAGCAGCGCCGAGATCACAATCCCGGCCAGGTAGGCCGCCGCGCCGATGGCATAGCTGACAGCGAGGCGGTTGCCGCGCTGCCAGCGGAAGGTCGCGAGCGCGGGGATGATCAGGCTGGCAAATACCAGGTAGATGCCGACGATCTGTACCGATGCGGTCACGGCGATCGCGAAGGTGACGTAGAAGCCGAAGCGGCCGATCCTCTCGCGGCCCAGCAACCACACGGGGACGAGAATCGCGTACAGCACCGCGAGCGGCGCGAGCGACGCCCAGGTCGACCACAGGATCTGGCCGACCAGCAGGTCTTTCAGGTGCTCGCTGCCGTGCGGGTTGTTCGCGAGGAGCAGGATGCCGCCGGTCGCGGCGAGAATGAAGGAGATGCCGATCAGCGCTTCCTGGGTGGAGGGCCAGCGCTTCTCCGTCCAGTTCAGCACTGCCGCCGCGACCAGCGCGGCGCTGACGGCCGCGATCTGCACCCCGAGCCCGTCCTGGTCCCAGTCGAGCCCGTGCGCCGCGATGACGCCGAGCCCGGCGATCTGCGCGATCGC
>CBFGSB010000060.1:0-16026 GCA_965651325.1 uncultured Chromatiales bacterium
GAGCGGCCCGAAGGGCCGCGAGGGAGCCATTGCCCCAAATACCCCCCGCCGCCCCGGCCCGACGCGTCAACGCAGCCACGACGCGTCAACCCAGCCACGACACGTCAACGCAGCCTACAAAGAGTAAGCCTGCGCATTGATGTGACTGATCTTCCCCCCCTGCGACAACCGGTAAAACCGCCGCAACTCCTCCAACGCCTCCCCCACATCCCGCCCCAGCCGCCCCACCAACCCATGACAAAACCGCCCGGCAAGATCGTTAGCCGCCCGATACCGCTCCACCTGCTCCCGATCCAACCCGGACCGAAAGGTCACGTCGTCGAACAACCACCCATGCAGCCGCCGGGCCAGCTCGAGGTCGTTCTGCCCGAGCGCCATCAGCCAGGTGCTGACGAACTTGTCGATCTCGGCCTGCATCTCCAGCTCGAGCAGCCTGACGCTCTGGTCCTGCCGCGCCCGCCACATGATGTAGTTGAAGTGGCTGATGCCTTCCAGCACCTTGCAGAGGTCGTCGAGCTGCGAGGGCTGCAAGGCGTTCAGCGGGTCGGCCCGGTCCAGCCGCTTCAGCATCTCCTCGTCCAGGTACACGGACAGCGCGAGGTCGTTGCCGTCCTGGCTCAGCAGCACGGACTCCTCGGTATCGGCCACCAGCGCCCCGGAGCCGAGCGAGCCCGCCAGCGCCGCGTCGGTGATCAGGAAGTCCGTGACCGCGAACCCATGATCCGCCTGGTAGATGTCGGTCAGGTATTTCTGGAGGTCCGCCAGCATATCGGGGGCTAGTGTTCTAGTGACTCTTCCGGCTGACGGCGTTCGGCATCGGCACCACCCCGTTCTGCCGCAGGAGCGCCGCCGCCCGTGCGCTGCCGGTCTTCAGCCAGATTTCGTAGGTACGCAGCAGGTCGATGTCCGAGGACTGGCGCGCGCCGTCACGCACTTCGTTGAGGATGTCGACGATCACCTGGAACTTGTGCGCCAGCTCCCGGTAGACGTGCGCCAGCGCCCGGCCGCGCAGCGTGCCGCGGATCTCCTCGGAGAGCGAGCCGTACGCGTTGCCGCCCATGTGGATGTAGTAGTCCAGGTCGACCAGCCGGTGCGCGAGACTGTCGGCAAAGAACCCGGCGATGAACAGCGACACGTCGCCGATGCGCTGCAGCGAAAAGGTGCGCTGCTCGGCGCTCGCGGCTTCGACCGCGTCCACCAGCATGAGCGCCAGCGGCTTGAGGCCATACGCTTCGCCGTGATCCTCGTACAGGTCCTCCGACCGGGAAAACAGCGTCAGCAGGTTGACGACGTAATGGGCGGCGTGCGGGTCGACGTCGACCTTCTGCTTCTCGATGACAGAATCGATCGATTCGCGGAAATAGTCGCGAAGATTCTGCACTGCCACGACCTGCTCGGAAGTTGCACGATCATTCATTGCTCTTCTCACCTCGCTCAATCGCCTCGCCAGCGGGCGGCGGTTCGCAAAGTGACGGCAAGCACGCGCAATGCTGAATCCGTTCAGCAGTGCGGAGCCTGCTGCACAGAGCTCACCGCACTACAATCCCCCGGCATGATTCTCGCGCAGGAGACATGCTGTGTATATCGCTTTTAGAGCTGCTTATTCGTGACAAGGTTCACGAACCGGCCCGTTTCCCGCCGCGAATCGTTTAGAATCCGCGCGTCAAGTCACGCCTGGGATTCCGCTCCTTATCGCATGCCGACCACGCGCCCATGACCTTCGAGATCGCACTGGTTCTCGCCATCCTGGGCGTAGCGCTGGTACTGTTCATAAGCGGCATCATCCGCATGGACCTCGTGGCATTGCTGGTGCTCGGGACACTGGCGGTGAGCGGCCTCGTGACGGCTGAAGAGGCATTTGCGGGCTTCAGCAACCCGGCGGTAATCACCATCTGGGCGATGTTCATCCTGAGCGAGGGACTGGCGCGCACGGGCATCGCCAACATCATCGGCCACCAGGTACTGCGGATCGCGGGCAGGCGCGAGCTGGCGATGGTCATCGTCATCATGATCTCCGCGGC
Source organism: uncultured Chromatiales bacterium (assembly GCA_965651325.1). Taxonomy (GTDB): domain Bacteria; phylum Pseudomonadota; class Gammaproteobacteria; order Steroidobacterales; family Woeseiaceae; genus IDS-8. The sequence goes on from CBFGSB010000060.1 coordinate 2,022, forward strand.
CACACTGTCTGGCTTCATGAACAACATCGGCGTCGTCGCCCTGATGCTGCCGGTGGTGATGGACCTCTCGCGGCGCACCCGGATCGCGCCGTCGCGGCTCCTGATTCCGCTCGCCTTCGGCACCCTCCTCGGCGGGCAGACGACGCTCTTCGGTACCTCGCACAACCTGCTGGTCAGTGAGGCGCTGGAGCGCCACGGCCACGCGCCTTTCTCGGTGTTCGATTTCATCCCGGTCGGCGGCGCGATCGTCGTGACGGGCGTGTTGTTCCTGGCCTTTTTCGGCCGCCTGCTGCTGCCGAAGCGGCCGCACGCCGAACGCGGGCGCTACCGCAGCCAGCGGTCCCTGCGCTCGCGTTACAAGCTGCAGGAGCAAACGTTCATGCTGCGCGTGCCGGTCGACTCCGTGCTGGTCGGCAAGACGCTGGCGCAGAGCCGCATCGGCGCCGCAACCGGGCTGATCATCCTTGCGCTGATGCGCTTCGGGCGCAGCGAAACGCTGCCGAGCCGGCAGACGGTGCTGCGCCCCGGCGACAGCCTGCTGGTGCAGGGGCGTCTCGAACAGTTCCGCGAGCTGCAGCGCTGGAGCGACCTGGTCATCGAGCGCGAGGCGCCGGTGCTGAAGTCGATGGTGGCCGCCCGGGTCGCCTACGCCGAGGTTACGATCGCTGAAGGCTCGCCGCTGACCTCCGAGCTGATCCGCGAGGCCGGCTTCCGTAACCGCTTCAACGTCAGCGTCGTGGGCGTGCGGCGCCGGGACAAGTACCGCTTCACAAACCTCGCCTACGTACCCTTGCGTGCCGGCGACCGGGTGCTCGTGCAGGGCGAGAAGGCGTCCATCGAGGAGCTGCACAAGTTCTCCGACTTCAGCGAGGTCGTGCTGCGCAGCGAGGAGGATCTCAGCGAGGAATACAAAGCCGACGAGCGCATGTTCGTCGTGCGATTGCCGAAGTACAGTGACCTCGCCGACCTCACGCTCGGCAAGAGCCGCCTCGCCGACGTGTTCGATTTCCGCGTGCTGGCCATCTTCCGCGAGGGCCGGCTGAACGTCATGCCGAAGAGCGACGAGGTGCTGCTCGGCGGCGATTTGCTGCTGATCGAGGGCCAGCACGAGGACCTGGACGTCCTGCGCGGGCTGCAGGAGCTGGAAATCGAGACCAAGGTGTCGCACAACCTCGGTGCCTTCGATTCGGAGCGGCTGACCTTGATGGACGCAACGCTCGACCCGCGCAGCCGGCTGGCGGGCAAATCCGTGGGCGAGCTGAATTTCCGCGAGCGCTATGGCATCGAGCTCGCCGGCATCTGGCGCGAGGGCGAGACGCTCGACGGCAACCTCGCCGAGGAGCGCCTGCAGGTGGGCGACGCCCTGCTCCTGCTCGGCCCCCGCGACCGCCTGCAGCTCCTGGCGTCCGACTCCGATTTCCTGATCCTGACGCCGCTCGGGCAGGAGCCGCCGGATACCCGGCGCGCGCCGCTGGCGGCCGCCATCATGGTCGGCGTCGTCGCGAGCGTCATGGCGGGTTTAGCCCCGCCGCAGGTTGCCGCGGTGGTCGGCGGCACGATCATGGTGCTGACGGGCTGCCTCACCATGGAGCGCGCCTATCGCGCGATCGACTGGCGCGCGATCTTCCTCATCGCCGGCATGCTGCCGCTCGGCACCGCCATGCAGCAATCCGGCGCCGCCGCGTACCTGTCGAGCCAGCTCGTCGCCGTGCTGGGCGGTTTCGGGCCGTGGTATGTGCTGGTCGGGTTTTACCTGCTCACGACGTTGTTCACCGTCGTGATTCCCTCCGCGGCGCTGGTCGTCCTCATGTCGCCGCTGGTGCTGTCCGCGATGACGGAGCTCGGCTTCGAGCCGCAGTCCGGGATGATGGCGATCGCGATCGCGGCCGGCGCGAGTTTCCTGAGCCCGATTTCGCATCCGGCCAACCTGCTCGTGATGGGGCCTGGGGGGTACCGGTTTACCGACTACATGAAGGTCGGGGTGCCGTTGATGATCGTGGTGTTTGTTACGGCATATTTCCTGATGCCGATTGTTTGGCCGTTGACGCCGGTATCGCCGTAGGGAAGCGTCGCCCTCCGCGCCCCGACCGGGGCCGTGCCCTTTGGTCTCCGAGCGGCCCCTCCGTGATCCTGGCCGGGCTGTCCCCTTATGGTCTGCGAGCGGCCCTCCGCGCCCTGGCCGGGGTGTTCCCCTATGGTCTGCGAGCGGCCCTCCGCGCCCTGGCCGGGGGTGCTTTGGAGGAATGGCTCCCGCAGGGCCCTTTGGGCCCTGGGTCCGCTTTATTTCCTCCAAAGCACCCCCGGCCAGGGCGCGGAGGGCCTCGGGGTGGTTGCGGGGTTCGGAGGGTCGGTGGTGGTGGCTGCGCGGTTAGGGGAGGAGGATGGTGGAGCCGGTGGTTTTTCGGGCTTCGAGGTCGCGGTGGGCTTGCGCGGCATCGGCGAGGGGGTAGCGCTGGTTGATGTCGATCCGGAGGACGCCGTCGGCGATGAGGGTGAACAGCTCGCTGGCGGCCTCCAGCAACCGGGGGCGGGTGTCGATGAAGTCGAACAGGATGGGGCGCGTGACGTAGAGGGAGTGGCGTTTCGCCAGTTCGGACGGGGCGAAGGGTTCTACCGGGCCGGAGGCGTTGCCGAAGGTCACCATGACGCCGTGCGGGCGTAGCGCGTCCAGGGACTGGAAGAAGGTGTCGCGGCCGACGGAGTCGTAGACGGCGGCGACGCCCTCGCCGCCGGTCAGCTCGCGCACCCGTGCCGCGGTGTCGCCGTCCGCGGTCAGGATGACGTGGTCGCAGCCCTTCGCGCGCGCGAGCCGTGCCTTTTCCTCCGTGCTGACGATGCCGATGACCGTCGCACCGAGGTGCTTCGCCCACTGGGTCGCGAGCGAGCCGACTCCGCCCGCGGCGGCGTACAGGAGGATGGGGTCGCCCGGCTGCACGCGGTAGCTGCGCCGCAGCAGGTACCAGGCCGTCATGCCCTTGAGGAATACCGCTGCCGCTTGCTCGTCGCTGACGCCGTCCGGGACCGGAACCAGCCGCTCGGCCGGGAAGTTGCGCGCTTGTGAGTACGCGTCCGCCGGCCGGCCCGTGTATACCACCCGATCGCCCGGCGCGACCTCGGTGACGCCGGCACCGACCGCCTCGACCACGCCCGCCGCCTCGCTGCCGAGCCCGGCCGGCAGCTCTAGCGGGTACAGGCCGCTGCGGTGGTAGGTGTCGATGAAGTTGAGGCCGACGGCGGTATGCCGCACGCGGGCCTCGGCGGGTCCCGGCTCCGGCAGCTCGACCGTTTCGAGCTCGAGCACTTCGGGTCCGCCGAAGCGGTGGATTCGGATCGCTTGCGTCTGCATCTGTCTCCCTTTTTCGCCCGCAGCATAGCAGGCGCGGCCCGCCTGCGCGGCTTCACATACTGGAAAGGTTCGCGCCCGTGCTGGAACCCTCGGGCCTCCGACGGCATCATCGGCACGAGCTTTGGGATATCGAGAATGCCAGAAACAGTCGTCATAGCAGGTGCAGGTCATGCCGCCGGGCAGGTGGTGGCGACGCTGTGCCAGAAAAAATTCGCCGGCAACATCGTCCTCATCGGGGAGGAACCCTGGCTGCCGTACCAGCGGCCGCCCCTGTCCAAGAAGTTTTTGGCTGGCGAGATGCCGGCCGAGCGCCTTTACGTGAAGCCGGGGGCGTTCTATGAAGCCGCCGGTGTGACGGTGCGACTGGACACGCGTATCGCGAAGATCGACCGTCGGGGAAAATGCGTGGTCGACGCCCAGGGGCGCGAAACGGCTTACGACAAGCTCGTGCTCGCGCTCGGCGCGCGCGTGCGCCGGCTGGACCTGGCGGGCGTCGATCTCGAAGGCGTGCACTACCTGCGCACGGTCCAGGACGTGCACGGGATCCGTTCGCGCATGGGCGCCGGCCGTCGTATCTGCATCGTAGGCGCCGGTTACATCGGGCTGGAGGTGGCGGCGGTCGCCGCGCAACTCGGCATGGACGTCACCGTGATCGAGGTGCTCGACCGCGTGATGAAGCGCGTGGTCTCGCCGGAGTTGTCGGCGTTCTACGAGGGCGAGCACCGCGCGCACGGCGTGCAGCTGCTGCTGAATACCGGCATCGAGGCGTTCGTCGGGGATGGAGAAGTGCGCGCGGTGCTGCTGGCCGATGGCACGGAAATACCCGCCGACGTCGTGGTGGTCGGCATCGGGATCGTGCCGAACACCGAGTTGGCCGCCGACGCGGACCTCGCCGTGCACGACGGCATCGCCGTCGACGAGTACTGCCGCACGGAAGACCCCGACGTCTATGCCGTGGGCGACTGCACGTTTCACCCGAACCCGATCGTCGGGCGCAGCATCCGGCTGGAATCGGTGCAGAACGCGCTGGAGCAGGCGCGCACGGCTGCAGCGCTGATCACCGGCGAGGAGGTGCCGTACGCCCAGGTGCCGTGGTTCTGGTCGGATCAATACGACCTGAAGCTGCAGATCGCCGGGCTGTCGCAAGGCTATGACGAGACGATTTTGCGCGGGGACCCGAGCAGCCGCTCCTTCTCCTGCGCCTACCTGCGCGGAGGGCGGATGATCGCCGTCGACGCGGTGAACCACCCGAAGGATTTCCTGCAGGCGAAAAAGGCGATCGGGGACGGCGGCCGCGTGGACCGCGCAAAGCTCGCCGATCCCGCGATCGAGCTGAAAGACGCGGTGTAGCAGGCCCCTTAAGGCGACAACGCGATCGTCAGGTGCCCCGTCATCTTCACGGGGCCGCGGGCCGCGGAGTACGCCTGCGCACGCCAGGACTCGACGGCTTCGCTCGTCAGCTCCGCGTAGCGGCCGCTCCCGCCTGTCACGCGCGCCGTTCCAAGCGCGCCCGGCCCCACCGTCGTGATGCCGTACCAGGTGCCGCGCCAGCTATCGGCCGAATTCCAGCGCGCCGGCAGGACGATGTTGCGGATGTAGCCCCACAGGTTCTCGGTCTGGTCGATGAACAGCGTGCCGCTGTCCGGCAGGTAGACGTGCCAGACGCTGTCGACGAGGGCTTCGGAGCTCAGCAGCTTCGTCTGCTCGGACTTCGAGGCGAATTTCACGCCGACACCCGCCGGCGCGCCGCGACTGTCGGACAGTATCGCGACGAAGACGGCCGTATGGCGGATCGCGGGCTCCCACAATTCCGCGATCTCTTGCGGATGCGGCTTGACGCGCGATTCGCCGTTGTTGGTGAACGCAATGGATTCTGCCGGCACCGCCGAGAAACTGAAGTCGAGCAGTTGCTGGCCGGAGACGCTGAGCGGCGAGAGGCTCGGCGTTTCCGAGAACGGGTTGTGATAAAGCGCGAGCAGGAACAGCGCCGCCCCCACGAGTAAGCCGAGGGTGAATGAGATGGCGTACTTCATTCCGTGGGCTCCAGCATGCTCACGAGCGTCGTGACGAGCTCGATCCGGCCATCGACCTCGGGCCCGGCGAGCCCGCTGTCGTCCACCGCGAAATGCCTTTCGAGCACGCGGCCCTGCAGGCTGGCGAATTCCTGCGTACCCGCGCGCATCGACCCGTTCCGGTAGCCGTCCCCGCCGGCTGCCGGTTGCATGGTCGCGTAAACGGAACCGCGCGCCGGGAGGTGCAGGGTCCATTCGACCAGGCTGCCGTTGGCCCCGTCCGGCCCCGTGATCCGGCTTGCCACGCCCACGACCACATCGTTGGCGTCGCGAATCTTGAACAGCTCGGTTTGCGCACCGCCCAGTGCGGCGTTGTCCGGCCAGGCGAGGCCCGGCGGCACTGTCTCGACACCCGTCATGCCGGCCAGGATGCGGTCCTGGGGCAGGTTGATGTGGAAGATTTCCCGGTTTCCGCCGTTCGCCTCTACCGAAATCAGCGACGGTTCCCGGTGCTGGTCCACCGCCGGGACGAACCAGGCCGCGGCGGCGGCCGCGAGGGCGCCGCAAAAAATCCCGAAATAAAACGTCTTGAACACCGCTGCCCCGTTCGGCTCATCGTTCAGAGGCGCTCTAGAATAAGTCAAAGCCGCCTCGCGCTCAGGATAGCGACGGCGAAATGTGAAGCGGCGCACAATTGCGGCGCCGTGCCGCGGCACAGCTCACGCGCCGGTACCGGGGGTGTGCGTTAACTCGCGAAGTAGCTTTCGAGGTACTCGTCGAAGGTCAGCGTGTCCGAGGCTTCGATCTCGCGCTGGCGCTTCACGGAGTCACGCGCTTCGGCTTCGAGCTGTGCGCGCCGTTCCGGGTTGCCCGGCGCGAGCGCGCGGAAGTAGTCACGGTGGCTGCGCGCGGTCCGCATCGCGAACTCGAAAAAGCTGCCGTTTCCGCCGTCGAGCTCCTGGAGCAGGCGCGCCGATGGGGTCGCGCCCGCATCATCGAGCTTGGCCCGCTGCGCCGTCACGGCCTCTGCATAGTCGCGGCTGCCGGAGCCGGCATCGATCAGCTCCGCAACCGTGCCGGCACCGTCCACGATCTCCCTGCCCCATTCGACCAGCGCCTGCTCCCGGCCTTGCCGGTGCAACTGCAGTCCCGGCTCGCGGCCGCGACGCGCCGTGCGCGCGTGGTTCTCGGCAATCTCGTCCCAGTCGGCATCGGTCATGGGCGGGCTCTCCTCGAGCAGGCAGTAGAGCAGGAAAGCTTCCATGAACCGCATGGCATTCTGGCTGATTCCGACGGGATCGAACGGATTGATGTCCAGCGAGCGGATCTCGACGTACTCGATACCGCCGCGCTCCAGCGCCGCCGTCGGACGTTCGCCGGAAAACGCCGTGCGCTTCGGCCGCACCGGGCTGTAGAACTCGTTCTCGATCTGCAGCCGGTTGGCATTAAGCTGGCGGTACTGGCCGTCGACCTTGACGCCGATTTCCTCGAACGCCGGCTCCGGCGTGCGGACAGCCGCGTCCAGGTCCGCGATGTACTCCTCGAGGCTGTTCAGCGAGATGTTGATCTTCGCCTGGGTGCGGTTGTTGTAGCCCAGGTCGCTCATGCGCAGCGAAGTGCCGAAAGGCTCGTAGAGCGTGTGCGAGCCGAGGCGGGGCATGTCCCGGCCCGCGGTCGCGGCGAAGCTTCGGCACAAGGCCGGTGAGGCGCCGAACAGGTACAGCACCAGCCACCCGAAGCGGCGGAAATTGCGCACCAGCGCGAGGTAGCCGGCGGAGCGAACGGCATTGAGCTCCCCGCCTTCCTGGCCCTGCCACGCGGCCCACAGGGCGTCCGGCGCGGAGTAATTGAAATGCACGCCGGCGATCGTCTGCATGGTGCGGCCGTAGCGGTAGCCGAGGCCGCGACGGTAAACCGTCTTCATGTGGCCCACGTTGGAGTTCCCGTACCGGGCGAGCGGTATCTCCGGCTCGTCCGGGATCCGGCAGGGCATGCTTGCCGGCCATAGCAGCTCGTTGTCCAGCCGCTCGTAGGTGAACCGGTGAATGTCGCACAGGAAGCCGAGCGTCTCCCAGGTCGTCGCGAACGCGGGCGTGACGAACTCGAGCAGCGCCTCGGAGAAGTCCGTGGTGATGTAGCGGTTCGTGAGGGCCGAGCCCAGGAGCTTCGGATGCGGCGTATCCGCCAGCAGCCCGTCGGGGCGGACGCGCAGCGATTCCTTTTCCACGCCCTTTAAGCCGCCCGCCAGCGAAATTCCCCCATTGACCAGGCGGCCGATCCTGTCTTCGAATTGTGCGGTCAAAAAGGGGAGCCTCCGGCCGTCCCGAACGCTGACGCGGCGGTTCACTATACAGACGGCTCTCACGGGCTGACAACGCGGCCGTCACCATGCGCGACGCGGGAAAGCGCGCGCCGCCGCGCCCTGTTCAGTCGCTATTCAGTCCGCATGCCTTAGAATGCAATACATCCAGCGGAGTTTTTGCCGGCCCGTTACGACCACCATGACACCAGCCGCTCGCCTGTTCCCGATCGCCGCCTGCCTGGTCGCCGGCCTGCTCTATGGCGAGCCCGCCCATGCCCTGCGCTGCGAGGGCAAGCTCGTGCTCAAGGGCATGCTGCAGGTGGAGGTCGTCGAGCACTGCGGCGAACCGACCGCGACCCGGGAGCGCGGTTTCGCGGTGCGCGCCTACACCCCGATCGAATTGATGCGGAGGCCGCACGTCGAGGCCGTGCGCTTCGCCCCCGGCAATTTCTACGAGCACGTGCTCGTCACCGAGTTCATCTATAATTTCGGCCCCAGCCGGCTCATGCGCAAGCTTACGTTCGAGGGTGGCGTGCTGACCGACATCGAGACGCTGGGCTACGGGTATCGCGAAAAACGGGGCAAATAGCCCGACCGGGGGATCATGAACGACAGCAGAAAGCGGCGCTTCCGCGACCGCTCCAGCGGGCCGGCGACACTGATCAACGAAGGCTGCAAGATTACGGGCGTGTTGTCCGGCCTGGGCGACTTCATGATCAGCGGCGAAATCGAGGGTGACAGCGACCTGTCCGGCACCGTCTCCATCACCCGGAATGGCGTCTGGCGCGGCCTGCTCAAGGCTCGCTCCGTGATCGTTGCCGGCACCGTCGAAGGCGACATCGAGGCCAGCGGACGCGTCGAGATTCTCAACTCCGCGCGCATCACCGGCACCGTCACCGGCGAAGCCATCGCCGTGGCCGAGGGCGCGGTAGTCGAGGGCACCATGAAGACCACCGGCCGCTCCCAACCCACCGAATTCGTAGAAAAGCGCAAGAACGACGAACCGTCGTAAATCCCGGCACCCGCCCGACGCTGAGCTTGCAGTGCTCCTTGCCGGCAACGGGGCTCGAAACCGGGCGTGGCTGGCGCAGCCCGCGACCGGGATTGACCGAACGAAGGCGGGCACCCACCGCACGGGCTGCGGGGTAGCCGGGGGAGGTCTTTGGCGGAAATAAAGCGGACCGAAGGGCCCGCAGGGCCCGTAGGGAGCCATTCCGCCAAAGACCTCCCCCGGCTGCCCCGCAGCCAGTCCCCGGCGCCTGATGCAGCGGCCCCCGACGCCAAACACACCCGCCCCGACACCAAACACACCGCCCCGGAGCCGCCCGCCCGCGACGGCGCCCAAAAGTGCTTCTGTCGCCCCGATACTGCGGGTAGACTAGTGAGCTATCCGTGGTGGATGCTCGAGGCCAGCGCTCCGGGACCCAGAGTCGGCCACATGGACCCTGCAAATAACACGAAGAATAACAAGGGACGGAAGTCCCGGGCGTGTGGCGGAGTGAATCCGCAGTACGCCACAGAGTCTCAGTAACGGATGACCGGCAGAATTTTACCCAGATACCTCATAGTCGCCTCGACGCTGTCGCTCGTCGTCGTCGGGATCATGCTGTCGATGTTTTACGGCCAGTACCAGTGGCTGGCAGGCGGCATCGTCGACGCGAGTGTCGACGAGCACAACGCGAGCCTTGCCGAGAGCTTCGAGCGGCAGGCGAGGGGCGACCTGCACCGCATCGCAGACCAGGTCGCTGCCCTCCCCGAGCCGGAGGACGCCGCGGCCATCCAGGGTGTGATCGAAGGCGCGCTCTCGCTCGACGACAACCTGGTCGGCTTGCGGTTCGAGGGCATCGACGGCTCGCGCGTGGAGGCAGGCGACCTTGCGGCCGACGCCGGCGCGGAATCGCCGGAATGGCACCCCGACCGCCTGCAGCTCAGTTATGCGGTGGTGCGGGACGGTACCCGGGCCGGGCAGTTGGTCGCGGGCTTCGGCCTCTCCGACCTGCACCGGCAATCCGCCGCCTTCGAACAGCGCCTGCTGGACCAGGAGGCGAGCTACCGCAACGATACGTTCGTCTGGATCGGCGGCGCCACCGTGCTGGCCCTGCTGCTCTGCATGGCGGTCATCTGGAGCATCTCGCGCACCCAGGCCCGCCGCATCCGCGAGCTCAAGGTGCAGGCGGAGAAGCTGAGCGAGGCTGATTTCGGCGAGCCCCTGCAGGTAATGAAGGGCGACGAGCTCGGCGACCTCGCGGAAGTGTTCAACGATATGCGCGACAAGCTGCAGCGAACGACGCTGTCGCGGGATTACGTCGATCGCGTGCTGTCGGGCATGAACGAAGCCATCATCGTCACGAATGCCGACGGCGTCATTACGCGGGTCAATGAAGCCACGATTCGCATGCTGAACTACAGCGAGAGCGATCTCGTCGGCCAGCCGCTCGATCTCATCGTCGACAAGCAGAAGGGCGGCGCCCTGGCGATCGATTCGCCCGCGGGCATTCCTCGCGAAGCGTTCCTGCTGACCCGCAGCGGCGAATCGGTGCCCGTGTCCTACACCGGCTCGACTATTGCCAACGACGCGAACGATGACGAGAAATCTGGCGACCGGATCTACGCCGCCCAGAACATCACGGAGCGCCGCCGTGCCGAACAGCGCATCCGCTATCTCGCGCGGATCGACGCGCTGACCAAGGTGCCGAACCGCATGCAGTTCCAGCACCTGCTGCAGCGTGCCATCGCCCGGGCGCGCCGCTCGCGCCGTTCGCTGTACCTTTTCTATATCGACATCGATCACTTCAAGGAGATCAACGACACTTTCGGCCACCTCGCCGGGGATACCACGCTCGAGACCGTGGCCGACCGGCTGACCTCCGCGTTGCCCGAGGAATCCGTGATTGGCCGGCTTGCCGGCGACGAGTTCGCCGTGATCGTGGATACGGACGACGAACGTGGCGATCACAAAGCGCATCTCGACGATCTTGCACGCACCCTGCTGGATCGACTCGCCGACCCTTTCTACGTGCAGGGCCACGAAGTGTTCATGACCGCGAGCATGGGCATCGCCTGCTACCCGGACGACGCGCCGAATGTCATCGATCTCATTCGCAACGCGGACGCGGCGCTGTATCACGCCAAGAAGAACGGCGGCAATATCTATTCGTATTACGTGCCCGAGATGAACGAGGCCGCGGTCGAGCGGCTGATGACCAAGAGTAAGCTGAAGCGCGCCTTCGAGCGCGACGAGTTGCTCGTGCACTACCAGCCCAAGTACAACATCGAAACCGGCGTGGTCGTTGGCGCGGAGGCGCTGGTGCGGTGGGAACTGCCGGAGCGCGGCATCATCCTGCCGTCGGACTTCATTCCACTGGCCGAAGAGACCAACCTCATCGTCGAAATCGGCGAGTGGGTCCTCGAGCGGGTGTGCGAGGATTTCCGGTATTGGCAGCGTTCGGTGTCCTATCCGGGCCGCGTCTCCGTCAATCTGTCGCTGAAGCAGCTACGCCAGCCGAACTTCATTAGCCGCATCAACGCGATCCTGCGCAAGTACGAGGTGTCGCCGACGTCGCTCGAGCTCGAGATCACCGAGACGACGCTGATGGAAAATCCGCGGCGCACGATTCGCTTGCTGGACGAGCTGTATTCGCTCGGCCTGCACCTCGCCATCGACGACTTCGGAACCGGCTACTCGTCGCTCAGCGCACTGCAGCAGTTCCCGATCAGCACGCTCAAGATCGACCAGTCGTTCGTCCGCGACATCGCGGTAAATGCCGATGACGCGACCATCGTCGGCACCATCATTCACATGGGGCGCAGCCTGAAGATGGACGTCGTCGCCGAGGGAGTCGAATCGGAGGAGCAGCTCGCCTTCCTGCAGAACCTGAACTGCACCTACGTGCAGGGCCTGCTGTTCGGCGATCCGATGAGCTCGGAGAGCTATCTCGAGCTGCTGCTGGCCCAGGCGGAAGGGACCGACACGCACAGGGCCCTGTTCGCCTGACGCGACTGTTGCCGGCATTCGCCGCAAAGTGCTTAAATAACCACCTTTCCTGGTCACCGGTAACCCCGAATGAATAGATTCAGCCTCTCCGCCGTTTGCCTGTCCACGCTGTTGTTGGCCGGGACCGGCGTCGCCTGCGAATATCCTGAAAGTCCCACGATGCCGAACGGCAGCTCCGCAACCAAGGAAGAAATGATTGCCGGCCAGAAGAGCGTTAACGCCTACATCAAGGATCTTGAAGCGTATCAGCAGTGCATCGTCGACGACGAGGAAGCTGCCCGGGCCGAAATGGGCGAAGAGGCCGATCCGGAGGTTCTGAAGCAGCGCGAGGCGTTGTTGACGAAGAAGTACAACGCCGCGCACGACGAGATGCTGAAAGCGGCAGCGGCTTTCAATGCCGAGTTGAAAGAGTTCCAGGCGCGCAACAACTAATGCCGCCCCGCGCCGGCCGCCGGTTTGCGCTCAAAGATTGTCGATCTTTTGCCTAAGGTCGAACCGGTTCTCGGTGATGATCCGTTCGAGTACCTGGACGCGCTCTTCCAGCGCGTCGATCTTTGCAATCGTCTCATCGAGCTCGTCGTCGGACCTGCCGCGATTTTCGAGGTAGACCTGGACCAGCCGCGCGCACATGACGACGGTGACCAGGACGACTACAAAGGTAAAGACATTCATTCGCGCACCCCTCGAGCGTTCTTGTTCACTGTTTGGTCTTCATCCGGCTGACAGTCAAAGCTTCCGGAATTCCTGGTCCAGGTCGAAGCGCGACGAGGTCACGTAGCGCTCCAGCCGCGCAAGCCGGCTGTCCAGCGACTGGAACCGGCGGCGCACGTCAGCCAGCGTTTCCCGCGGCGAGGAGCGCAGCGCCCGTTGGAACTCCGGGTCGTAATCCGGCCGTCGCCGCCGCTCGTCCCGTTCGGCGGGCACCAGCAGTACGGTGGCGAAGTACACGAGCAATGTTACCGGCATCGCCATGAACAGCGCGATGACGGCCAAGAGTCGCGTGACCTTGAGATTGAAGCCGAAGTAATCGGCAAGCCCGGCACAGACACCGCCAATGACGCCGCGATCGCGGCTGCGGTAGAACGGCCGGCTGCGAATCGAATCGTAGGCGCTCACGAGTGCCTCCATCCATCGTAACCGCCGTGGCGGCGCCAGAATTCGTATTCCCGGCAGCTACCCGACCAGGTCAGGGGCTTCGGCCGGAACAAAAACGCGGCCGCGAGGTAGGCGATGACCGTGGGCCAGAAGACCAGCAGCAGCGCCGCGAACGCAACCAGCCGGACGAGTGCTGTGGTGACGTTCAGGTACTCGGCGATTCCGGCGCAGACGCCGAAGACCCAGCCGTTCTCGCGATCGCGGTACAGGCCATGCAGCGGCCGATACTCGCCGTGACATGCATGCTCGCCCCTGCTCATTGCTTTTTCCTCCAGTCCGGCAGTTCAGTGTCCAGGATGGTTTCCAGCGACTCCAGCCGTTCTTCGAGTCGCTGGGACAAGGCCCACAAGTCCTCCAGCATTCTCTCGTCGCCTCCGGAGATCTCCCTCGCCTGTTTCCACTTTGTGATGAAATGGAGAACGATGAACAGCGGCGCCGGAATGGCGATGAAGACGATCAGGGCGACAGCGATGAGTTCACTCAACGTCGCCCCCGATCACGATTCGTCGCGGGTGGAAGCGCCAGCAGCGACTCGCTTCTTCAGCGCGTCGAACTCCTTCGCCACGGCTTCGTCCGCTTCGAGACCGGCGAACTCGTGCTTTAAGTCCTTGGGCAGTCCCAGGTCGTACGCCTCGACCCGGCCTTCGACGTCGTCGATGCGCCGCGTGTACTGCTCGAAGCGCACCAGGGCGTCGTCGATCTTGTAGTCGTGGATGCGGCGCCGGGCGGCCAACCGGCTGTTCGCGGTCTTGTGCCGGGCGAGCAGCGCCTTCTGGCGCGCCTTGGCATCCCCGAGCTTGCTCTCGAGGCGCGCGATATCGTCGTTGAGCTTGGCGAGGCCCTCATCGACTGCGGTGTAGTCCGCCTTCACGGCGTCCGCGGCGCCGCTTGCGCGGGATTTCTCGATCAGCGCCGCCTTGGCCAGGTCGTCGCGACCTTTGCGCATGGCGAGCTCCGCTTTCGACTCCCAGTCCTTCTGCTCGCGCTCCAGCGTCTCGAGCTTGCGGTTCAGGTCCTTCTTGTCGGCAATGGAGCGCGCCGCGGCCGAGCGTACCTCGACCAGCGTGTCCTCCATCTCCTGGATCATCAGCCGCACGATCTTCTCGGGATCCTCGGCCTTGTCCAGGATGGCGTTGATGTTGGAATTCACGATGTCGCTGAATCTCGTGAAAATGCCCATGTCGTGTCCTCTGGTT
>CBFGSB010000061.1:0-16003 GCA_965651325.1 uncultured Chromatiales bacterium
AACAACGATCCTTTGGCCGAATTTTCGAACGCTTCGCGACGGCGGCCCGTTGCCCTTGCCGCCGCGGTCGCGCTGTTTTTGCTCGTGCTGCTGTTGCCGGTGCCGGAGGGTCTCGCGCCGGAAGGCTGGCGCGTCGCGGCGGTCGTCGTGCTGATGGCCGTGCTCTGGATGACGGAGGCGGTGCCGCTTGCGGCGACCGCGCTCCTGCCGCTGGTGATGTTCCCGCTGCTCGGGATCGCCGCGGTCGATGTCGTGGCGGCACCGTATGCCAATCCGCTGATCTTCCTGTTCCTCGGCGGCTTTTTGATCGCGCTCGCCATCGAGCGCTGGGGCCTGCATCGGAGGATCGCGCTCAACGTGATCCACGCCGTGGGCGCGCGCGAGGACTTCCAGGTCGGCGGGGTCATGCTCGCGACCGCCGGTGTCAGCATGTGGGTGAGCAACACCGCGACCACGATCATGATGCTGCCGGTTGCACTCTCCATCATCCCGCGGGACGCCAGCGGCAACGTCGACCCGGAGCGCCGCGGCTTTGCGGCGGCCCTGCTCCTGGCGGTGGCCTACGGCGCCAGCATCGGCGGCGTCGCGACGCTCGTCGGCACGCCGCCGAACGCACTGCTCGCGGGCTTCATGCTCGAGAGCTACGGCGTGCAGATCGGCTTCGGGCAATGGATGCTGATCGGCGTACCGTTGTCGCTCGCGATGCTGGTGATCACCTGGCTGCTCCTTACACGCGCGTTGTTTGCCGTGCGCCGCCGGGAACGTCCGGGCGCGCGGGAGGGGATTCGCGCATCGCTCGCCGCGCTCGGGCCGGCATCGCGCGCGGAGAAGCGCACGGCGATCGTGTTTGCGATCACCGCGGTGCTATGGCTGTCGCGCCCGTGGCTTGCGCGGGCATTCCCGGCTCTCTCGGACACGAGCATCGCGATCGCAGGTGCGCTCTCGCTGTTCGTCATTCCGTCCGGCCTGAACAAGGGCGAGTACCTGCTGGGCTGGGAACAGGCCGAGCGGCTTCCATGGGGCGTGCTGCTGCTGTTCGGCGGCGGCCTCTCGCTCGCGGGGGCGATCGGGAATTCCGGGCTCGCCGCCTGGCTGGGAGGCCAGCTCTCTGGCCTCGATGCGTGGCCGCTCGTGCTGCTGGTTGCGGTCGTGGTGCTGCTGGTCACCCTGTTCTCCGAGCTTGCGAGCAACACCGCGACGGCGGCGACGTTCCTGCCGATCGCGGCCGCACTCGCGACCAGCGTGGGCGAAGATCCGATCCGGCTCGCCGTTCCGGCCGCGCTCGCCGCAAGCTTCGGCTTCATGCTGCCCGTCGCGACGCCGCCGAACGCCATCGTGTTCGGCAGCGGCCAGGTCAGCGTGGGCCAGATGCTGCGTGCCGGCATCTGGCTCGACGTGCTGGGCGTCGGGGTGATCGTCGGCGCCGTTTACCTGCTCGCGCCGGCAGTGTTCGGCGCCTGAGCGGGTCTGCTGGCGATCCTGCATTGCTCCCGTAAGCAACACGGTGCCGCGGTCGGGTGCCGGGTTTGCACAATGTCTTTGCGCGGGCGGAGCGGTCGGTCGCGGCGGCGGTGAAAACGTCGGTGGTGCGAACCCGGAACCTGCTGCGCCGGGAGCGTCTCCTCTGTTACATTTCGCCGATTGTCCTGGCAACCGGGAAAAGCATTGAACGCGGTCATCGCACCTCCGCCGGCGGCATTCGAGCTGCCACAGCCTTACCTCCTGTTCCTCGGGGACGTCCCCGCGGCGGCCAACGCCAAGACGGCCTTCGGGCTGCGCGACTGGGCGCCCGACCTCTGTGTGGGTGAGTTCGGCTGTCCCGGCAGCACGGTCACCACGGGGCTGCCGTACCTGCGGCCGGCGGAGGCGCACGCGCGGGGCGCACGGGCGATGGTCATCGGCGTCGCGAATGCCGGCGGCAGGATTCTCGGTAGCTGGATTCCCGGCATCGTCGAAGCACTGGACGCGGGGCTGGACATCGTGAGCGGCATGCACGCGAAGCTCGATCGGCTGCCGCCGCTCGCGGCTGCCGCCGAGCGCAACGGTCGGCGCCTGATCGATGTGCGCGTTCCGCCGTCGGCCATTCCGACCGCCACGGGCAGGAAGCGCAGCGGCAAGCGCCTGCTGACGGTCGGCACCGATTGTGCCCTCGGCAAGAAGTACACCGCGCTCGCGCTTGCGCGCGCATTTCGCGCACGCGGGCTGGCGGCGGATTTTCGCGCGACCGGCCAGACCGGCATCCTGATCGCCGGCGGCGGCATCCCGCTCGACGCCGTGGTCAGCGACTTCGCTGCCGGCGCGGCGGAGCTCCTGAGCCCCGATGCCGCGCCGGATCACTGGGACCTGGTCGAAGGGCAGGGCGCGCTCACGCACCCGGCCTATGCCGCGGTATCGCTGGCGCTGCTGCACGGCAGCCAGCCGGACGTCGTGGTCGCCTGCCACGAGCCCGGCCGCCGGGCAACGCTCGGACTGCCGGATTTTCCGGTGGCGACCCTCGAGGAGACGATTGAGCTCGTGCTCACGCTCGGCCGGCGCACCAATCCCGGCATCCGCTGCGCCGGCGTGGCACTCAATACCTCGGGTATGCCCGCAGCGGCCGCGGGCGAGCACCTGCTGGCCGAGAGTGAGCGGCTCGGGCTGCCCTGCGCGGATCCCGTGCGCGGCGGGTCGGCTTTCGAGCGACTGGTGGACGCCTGCCTCGCCGGAACGGAAGCACCCGCCGGCTGATCCGTTCGACCGCGCGGCGGCGCTGCGTTACCATGCGCACCGCCGGCGCGCCGGTGCCGGTATGTCCGGCGCCAGCGACGGCCCCTTCCCTTAAATCCGGTCGAGCAAAGGCGGGAATCCGCAACGGCCGACGCTGTCTCAAGGCCAGCGTCGCGTGCCGGCACGTGACGGGGTCTGGACGAGCAACATCGGCGGGGTCCGCAGCCCCGGAACAGGTATAGACAATGAAGAAACGGATGACGATTACGGTCGTTCTGCTCGGGCTCGTGTTCGGCGGAATTTTTGGCTGGACCGCGGTGCGCAACTATTTCATGGGCCAGTATTTCGCGAATTTCCAGCCGCCACCGGCGACCGTCTCGACGGCCCAGGCGGAGCGTGAACGCTGGCAACCGCGCATCGAAGCCGTGGGGCAGCTCTCGGCGGTGCGCGGCGTCGATATCAGCAACGAAGTGCCGGGCACGGTCAGCGAGATTGCCTTCGAGTCCGGTGACGTCGTCGCGAAAGGCGAGCTCCTGGTGCAGCTCGAGGATTCGATCGAGCAGGCCGAGCTGCCGGGGCTCGTTGCGCAGCTCGACCTCGCGCGCATGGACGTCGAGCGCACGCGCGAGCTGATCGACCGCAACCTGACCTCGGCCGAGGAGCTCGACCAGGCGCAGAGTGAGCTGCAGCAGACGGAATCCGCGGTTGCCGCGCTCAGGGCCGCCATCGCGAAGAAGGCCGTACGTGCGCCGTTTGCCGGCACGCTCGGCATCCGCCAGGTCGATCTCGGCGAATACCTGCCCGCCGGCACTCCGATCGTCACCCTGCAGTCCCTCGACCGGATGCACGTGGATTTCTCGTTGCCGGAGGAGTTCGTTGACGACGTCGCGCCGGGGCAGCAAGTGAACATCAGTGTCTCGGCGTACCCGGGGCAGACGTTCGCGGGCGAGCTCAAGGCCGTATCGGTGACGATCGACCCGACCTCGCACAATTTCGCGGTACAGGCCGTGATCGACAACCCCGATCGAAAGCTGCGTCCCGGCATGTTCGCGGACGTCGCGGTGCAGGCCGGCGCGGAGGAGACGGTGGTGGCGGTGCCGAAGACCGCGATCAGCTATTCGCTGCACGGAGACGCGGTATTCGTCGTCGCGAAAGCGGAGACGCCGGAAGCTGGACAGACGGCGCTCGTGGCCGAGCAGCGTTTCGTGCGCCTCGGGGCATCCAACGGGGAAATGATCGCGGTGCTGCAGGGCATAGAGCCCGGTGAGGAGGTCGTCACCGCGGGCACGCAGAAGCTGCGCGACGGCATGCCGGTCAACGTCAACAACGAGGTAGCGTTGGCCACCGAAACGGCGGCCAATACGCCTCGCCGCAAGTAATGCGCGTTTCTCGCGGGTACCTGTTCGCGGAGCGCGGGGCGCGCCCGGGCGGAACGGCACCGCTATCGCGGGGAGCCGCTGAGCGGCCAGGCGCAGCAAGGCGCCGCGAGGATCGTGCGTCGCTATCGACGCGGGGCGCCGGATGAACTTTACCGGCGTCTTCATCCGGCGTCCGGTGCTGGCGACCGTCGTCAGCCTGCTGATCCTGCTGATGGGGCTGCGCGCCTGGCAGGAGCTCGAGCTGCGGCAGTTCCCGGAGATCGAGCAAACGCAGATCATCGTCACCACTTTCTATCCTGGCGCCAACGCCGACCTTATCCAGGGATTCATCACCTCGCCCATCCAGCGTGTGGTGGCCTCCGTCGAGGGCGTCGACTACATCACCTCGGAAAGCCGCCAGAGCTTCAGCACGATCACCGTGAACCTGGAGCTCAACTACGATCGTTACCAGGCCTTCACGGAAGTGCAGGCGAAGGTGGCGGAGGTGCGCAACGAGTTGCCGCCATCTGCCGAGGCGCCCGTCATCCAGATGGGGCAGACCATGGGTGCCGCGCTCATGTACATCGGCTTCTACAGCGAAGGCGCGATGTCCGACGAGCAGATCACCGATTACCTCATCCGGGTGGTGCAGCCGCAGCTTCAGACGCTGGACGGTGTCGCCAGCGCCGACGTGCTCGGTGCACGCACCTTCGCGATGCGCGTGTGGCTGGACCCGGTGAAGATGGCGGCGCACGAAGTGACAGCGCTGGATGTCGCGGATGCGCTGGAGGCAAACAACTACCTGGCCGCCGTCGGCGAGACCAAGGGCGAGCTCGTGTCCGTGAACATCTCGGCGGCGACCGACCTGCATGCTGCGGACGAGTTCGGCGACATCGTCTTGCGGGCGGATGACGGCGGTCTCGTGCGGATCGAGGACGTGGCGCAAGTCGAGCTCGGCGCCGAATCCTACGATTCATCCGTGCTGTTCACCGGGCAGCGCGCGGTTTACATCGGCATCAGCCCCGTGCCGGGAGCCAACCCGCTCGACGCCGCGGCGCTCGTACACCAGCAGATGGCGCAGATCACCCCGAACCTGCCCGCGGGGCTCGAGGGACAGGTCGTCTACGACGGCACGGAGTACATCGAAAGCTCGGTCGACGAAGTGATCGAGACGGTAGCGGAAGCCGGGCTCATCGTGATCGTCGTCATTTTCCTGTTTTTGGGCTCGTTGCGGGCGGTCTTCATTCCCGTGGTCACGATCCCGCTCTCGTTGATCGGCGCGATGTTCGTGATGCTCGCGCTCGGGTATTCGATCAACGTGCTGACGCTGCTGGCGATGGTGCTCGCAATCGGCCTGGTGGTCGACGACGCCATCGTGGTCGTCGAGAACATCCACCGGCACATCGAGGAAGGGTTGAGTCCGTTCGATGCGGCGCTCAAGGGAGCACGTGAGATCGCGGGGCCCGTCATCGCGATGTCGCTGACGCTCGCGGCCGTGTACGCGCCGATCGGGTTCCTCGGCGGCCTCACCGGCAACCTGTTCCAGGAGTTCGCGTTCACGCTGGCGGCGGCGGTCCTGATCTCGGGAGTGATTGCGCTCACGCTGTCGCCGATGATGTGTTCGAAGCTGCTGCGCCCCATAGAGCAGGAGGGCCAGCTCGCGCAGCGGCTGGACAACGTGTTCGAGCGGCTGAAGGACGGGTACCAGCGGAAGCTGCACGGCGCGCTGGATACGCGGCCGGTGGTGCTGGTCGTGGCTGCGACGGTGCTCGTGAGCTGCTTCTTCCTCTATGCCCGCTCGCAGCAGGAGCTCGCGCCCATGGAGGACCAGGGCTTCGTGTTCATCAACGCGACAGGTCCGCAGAACGCGACTCACCAGTACATGCAGGGATCGGCGCGGGCGATCGATGCGGCGTTGAAGAGCATTCCCGAGATGGAAGCGTACTTCATGATCAACGGCATGGGCACCGTGAACAATCTCATCGCCGGCATGATCCTGGAGCCGTGGGACCAGCGCGAGCGTTCGCAGATGGACATACAGCCGATCGTGCAGGAAAAGCTTGCGCAGATCCCGGGTGTGGAAGCAGTGGCGATCAACTTTCCCTCGCTGCCGGGTTCGTCGGGAATGCCGGTGGAGTTCGTGATCAATACGACGGAATCCTACGCGGAACTCTACGGGTACACGCAGGAGCTGTTGCAGGCGGCGCAGGCGAGCGGGCTGTTCATCTTCGTCGATACGAATCTCACGTTCGACCAGCCGCAGCTCCGGGTCCAGGTGAACCGCAACAAGGCCGCGGAGCTCGGCATCGACATGGCGGACATCGGCCGTTCCCTGTCGACGCTGCTCGGCGGCGGCTTCATCAACCGTTTCAACCTGCAGGGGCGCGCATACGAGGTGATCCCGCAGGTGGCAGACCGGTTCCGGCGGGACGGCAGCCAGCTCAACCAGTACTACATCCGCGCGGAGGAAGGGCAGATGGTGCCGCTGTCGACGGTCGTGCAACTGACGCACGACGTGCAGCCGAACCGGCTGACCCAGTTCCAGCAGCTCAACTCCGCGAACATCCAGGGGGTCATGCTGCCGAACGTGACGCTGGGCGCCGCGCTCGATTTTCTCGAGACCAAGGCCGCGGAGATACTGCCCCCCGGTTACAGCGTGAACTACGCCGGCGAATCGCGGCAGTTCGTGGAGGAGGGCAGTGCACTGCTCTTCACGTTCCTGTTCGCGCTGATCGTGATTTACCTCGTGCTGGCCGCGCAGTTCGAGAGTTTCCGCGACCCACTGATCATCCTGATCGCGGTGCCGATGTCGGTTTGTGGCGCGCTGATTCCGCTGGCGCTAGGATTGGCCACCGTGAACATCTTTACGCAGATCGGGCTGGTCACGCTGATCGGGTTGATCTCCAAGCACGGCATCCTGATGGTGGAGTTCGCCAACAAGCTGCAGGCGGAGCAGGGGCTGGACCGGCGGGCGGCCATCGAGGAAGCGGCGGCTATCCGCCTGCGCCCCATCCTCATGACCACGGCCGCCATCGTCCTCGGCGTCACGCCCCTCATCCTCGCCACGGGCGCCGGCGCCGAAAGCCGCTTCTCCATAGGCCTCGTGGTCGCCACGGGCATGGCCATCGGCACCGCCTTCACCCTCTTCGTAGTCCCGGCCATCTACACCCTCCTGGCGGGGGTCGGACCTTCCCAAGCGGCTGTTCCGCAAGGATAACCGGCAAAAAATGCGGCGATTTTCGGCCTTAATGCGCCCTTTTGGGTGCTTGTTTGGCCGATTAAGCGGACCTCTGACGCTATCCTGGCTGGTGCTTGCCGGGTGCGGGCCGGCGGAAGAGCCGTTCCTGCCGCAGTTCGACAAGATCGATATCCTGATCGAGAACGGCAACGTTCTCGACGGGCTCGGCAATGCGCCCGTGCGCGCGGATGTCGTCATTGTCGATAGTCGCATCGTGTTCGTCGGCGATGCCGCATTTAGCAGGAAGGACATCGCGGAGCGGATTGAATTGCGCATCGACGCGGCCGGCAAGACGGTCGCACCAGGGTTCATTGACCTGCACGCGCATGGCGACCCGCTCGCAACACCGGGGTTCGGGAATTTTCTCGCGATGGGCGTCACGACGATTGCGCTCGGACAGGATGGTTCCAGTCCAGCCGTAGACCCGTTGCGCGACTGGTTGCAGCAAGTGTCCGATGGTGGCATCGCCCCGAACCTTGCGATGTTCGTCGGTCATGGCACCCTGCGGGAGCTGGCCGGAATCGGGCGCGATCGGGATCCGTCACCGGAAGCCATGCAGCGCATGCTGGCGATGCTCGACGAAACGCTGCGGTATACCTTCGGCATGAGCACCGGGCTGGAATACAACCCGGGACTGAATGCGAGCAGCGCTGAGCTCGTCGCGCTTGCAAAAGTCGTCGGGCGACACGGGCGGCTCATCGTGAGTCATCTTCGCAACGAGGACGACGACCGTTTGGAAGCGTCGATTGCCGAGCTGTTGGAGCAGGGTGAGTACGCTCGGGTGCACGTCTCGCACCTCAAGTCCGTGTACGGCGAAGGCGAGGCGCGGGCGGAGGAGTTGCTCGGGATTCTCGCGAGTGCGCGGCAGGCGGGCATCGAGGTCACCGCTGATGTGTACCCGTACACCGCGAGCTATACCGGTATCGGAATCCTGTTCCCGGTCTGGGCGAAAACGACGGAGCAGTTCGAGGTGGCAAAGCGCGAACGCCGCGGCGAGTTGGAGGAGTGGCTGCGGCGCCGGGTCGAAAGCCGGAACGGACCGGAGGCGACGCTGCTCGGCACCGAACCGTGGACGGGGAAGACGCTGGCCGAGATCGCGTTCGAGCGTGAGTCGGACTTCGAGGACGTGCTGATTGACGACATCGGGCCGCAGGGTGCGTCCGCGGCATACTTCGTGATGGACGACGCCCTGCAATCGCGCCTCCTGGCCGACCCCTACGTCGGAATCTGCTCGGACGGAAGCCCGAGGGGCTTTCATCCGCGCGGCCATGGCAGCTTTGCGAAAATCATCGAAACCTACGTCGTCGACAACGGCGTGCTGAGCCTCACGGAAGCCGTCCGGAAAATGACCTCCTTTCCCGCCGGCCTGCTAGGCCTCGACGATCGCGGCGTGCTCGCACCGGGCATGCAGGCCGACGTCATCGTCTTCGACCCCGCCGAGGTCCGCGCCCCCGCGACCTACACCGCCCCCCACCGCCTCGCCCAAGGCTTCACCACCATCGTCAACGGCCGCCTCGCCTTCGATCGCGGCCACGCCACCGGCACCCGCCCCGGCCGCGTGCTGGGGGTCGGACCTTCCCAAGAGGTTGAGTAACCGAAAAAAAGGCCTGTACCAACCCCTCAAATTCTCGCTTAATCGGCCCATTTTGCATCCGTTTTCGTCGATTAACGCATGCGGCCTTCGCGTGAGCCACAGCAGCGGCTCCCGGCATAACTCCTCGAACTCGCCCGTTACGCTGCTTGAGCCGGCATGCGCGACGCGCCTGAATGAAGCTTTACGGCGCCGAAGTGCGCGGAGTGATCGGCATGCCACGCGCAAATCGCGTCTACTGCCGGGGGTTCGTCTGGCACCTGACACAGCGCTGCCACGAAAAGCAGTTCCTGCTCAGGTTTGCACGCGACCGGCGTCGCTGGCGCCATTGGCTGTTCGAAGCCCGGCGGCGCTACGGATTGTGCGTGCTGAACTACATCGCTACGTCAAATCATGTTCACTTGCTGGTCGCGGACCAGGGCGAACGCGAGATTGCCGCGTCGATGCAGCTGATCGCAAGCCAGACGGCCCAGGAGTACAACCGGCGCAAGAACCGGAAAGGAGCATTCTGGCAAGACCGCTACCATGCGACTGCCGTGCAGACGGGCGATCACCTGATCCGGTGCCTGAGCTACATCGATCTGAACATGGTGCGCGCCGGGGTCGTGCGGCACCCGCGGGAGTGGCGAGACAGCGGCTATCACGAAATCCAGGACCCGCCGGCACGCAAGCGGATCATCGATCGAGAGCGACTTGCGCAGCTCGTGGAGATCGGGAACGTCCAGCGGTTACGCACCGCCCACGAGCGATGGCTAAATGAAGCGCTGCAGCGCTCTTGCCGCGATCCGGTCTGGACGGAAAACGTCGCGGTCGGCGACGACGCATTCCTCGAGACGTTGAAGCATGAGCTCGGGGGAAACGGCAGCCACCGCCTCGCCAGGCAGGGCGGCGGCGTGCCGAGCGGCTGAACGAATCGCGGGACGCGCGTAAAAGCGCGATTATCGCCCTAAAAAATGCGATTAAGCTCCGATTTCCGGGGTTTTCGCCCCTTCTATTTGTTCATAATCAGAGGCTTAGGTTGGTCCGACCCCCAAGCCGCGTTCGATCAGGAGGGGCTCGACGCTGGGGTCGCGGCCGGCGAACTCGCGGTAGAGGGCGGCGGGGTTTTCGGTGTTGCCGCGGGAGAGGACCATGTCGCGGAAGCGCTGGCCGTTTTCGCGCGTCATGCCGCCGTGGTCGACGAACCAGTAGTACGCATCGTGGTCGAGCACCTCGCTCCACAGGTAGGAGTAGTAACCCGCCGCATAACCGCCTTCGAAAATGTGGGCGAAATAGGTGCTGTGATAGCGCGGCGGCACAGTGTCGAGGTTCACCTTGTAGCGCTCGAGTGCCGCTTTCTCGAACTCCTCGACGTTCTGCGCAGGCGCATCGGACGGCAGCGTGTGCCATGCCATGTCGATCAACGCGGCAGCCAGGTACTCGGTCGTGTCGTAGCCCTGGTTGAACGTGCTGCTCTTCTGGATCTTGTCGACAAGCGACTGCGGCATCGGCTCACCCGTCTCGTAGTGTTTCGCATAGCTCGCAAGCACTTCCGGCTCCAGCGCCCAGTGCTCGTTGAACTGCGACGGGAACTCGACGAAGTCGCGCGGTACGCTGGTGCCGGCAAGGCTCGGATACTTCACGTCGGAGAACATGCCGTGCAGCGCGTGCCCGAACTCGTGGAACATCGTTTCCACGTTCTCCCAGGTGAGCAGCGCCGGTTGGCCGGGCGCCGGCTTGGTGAAGTTGGTGACGTTATAGATGACGGGCTTCGTGCCGAGCAGCCCCGACTGCGAGACGAACGAGCTCATCCAGGCGCCGCCCGATTTGTTGTCGCGCTTGAAATAGTCGGCATAGAACAAGGCGAGCGGTTCGCCGTCGGCATCGAACACCTCGAACACCCGCACGTCCGGGTGATAGACAGGCAGGTCGTCACGCTCCTCGAACGTGAGACCGTACAGCCGGTTGGCGGCATAGAAGACCCCGTCCTTCAACACCCGGTCCAGTTCGAAGTACGGTTTGATCTGCGACTCGTCCAGATCGTACTCGGCGCGCCGCACCTTCTCCGCGTAGTAGCTCCAGTCGGAGGCGGCAAGCTCGAAGTCTCCGCCTTCCGCGTCGATGATCTCCTGCATGCGCGCGGCTTCGGCGCGCGCTTTTGCGGTTGCCGCCGGCACGATGTCGGTCAGGAGCTCGATCGCGGCTTCCGGTGTCTGGGCCATGCGCTCGACCAGCACGTAATCGGCGTAGGTCGGAAAGCCGAGCAGCCGCGCCTGGTTGGCGCGGATTTCCACCAGCCGCCGGATCAGCTCGCGCGTGTCGTTTGGGCCGCCCTGGTCGGTACGGTGCTCCGATGCGGCGAGTAATTCCGCGCGCAGCTCCCGATTGGCGAGAGACTTCAGGGCCGGTTGCTGGGTCGTGTTCTGCAGCGGCAACAACCACTTGTCCTGGAGTCCCCGCGCTTCCGCGGCCTGTTTAGCGGCAGCGATCTCCGCCTCGCTCAAGCCCTCGAGCGCCGCGACGTCATCGACCACCACGGCACCTGCCTTGGTCCCCTCGAGAATGCGATTCTGGAATTCGGTCGTGAGCCTGGATTCTTCCTGGTTCAGTTCCCGCAACGCGTCCTGGTCCGATGCCGACAGCTCCGCGCCGGAACGGACGAAATCCGTGTGCAGCTCCTCCAACAGCCGCTGTTGCTCAGGCGCGAGGTCCAGCTCGTCCCGCTGCCGGTAGAGTGCATCCACCCGCTCGAACAGCGCGTCGTTCAGGTAGATCGCGTCGCGGTGCGCGGCAAGCCGGGGCGCCATCTCCTTTTGCACCTGCTGCAGCGTGTCATTCGTGTTGGCCTGGACCACGGCGTTGAACACGCGCATCGTCCGGCTGAGGAGTGCCCCGCTTTTCTCCAGCATCTCGACCGTGTTCGCAAACGTCGGCGGCTCGCCGTTCGCCGCGATTGCCTCGATCTCCTCGAGCTGCAGGCGCATTCCTTCCTCGATCGCCGGCTTGAAGTGCTCGTTCTCGATGAGGTCGAACGGCGGCGCGTGATAGGGCAGCGTGCTCACCGAGTAGAACGGGTTCTCGCCCGTGGTCGCGGCAGCGGAGTCCGCGTTATCGACCGGGTCGGCCGCGGGCTCCGAGCAGGCAACGAGGCCGAAGAAGGCAAAGAGCAGGAGAATGCGGGTGAATGGCATTGCGTGAATTCCTTGCGTCAGAAGTGCATGGCGGCGACAGCGGGAGCGCGTTCGGCAAAGCCGGCGCATGCTGCCGGCTCCAGTGTATCGCAAGACGCTCGTGCGCTGCGGCGCGCGCGCGGTTGCGGCCGTAACGGGTGCGCTCGGCAAGGCTGGACGAGCCGGATCAGAACCTCGCCCAGGCGCGCACCGGGAAAGAGCCCATGCCGACCACCCTGGCCGGCGCGGCCGAGAATTCAAAGCCCGAGGCCGGAAGCTGCTCCAGCCCGCGCAAGTGCTCGACGATCGGGATCCCGGCGGCGAGCAGGATGCTGTGGACCGGGCGCTCGCCGCCCTGCGTGTCGTCGATGTTCAGCGAGTCTATCCCGACGAGAATGGCGCCTGCATCGCGCAGCCGTTCGGCGGCAGCCGCGGTGAGGAACGGATGTCCCTGGAAATAGCGGTCGGTGCGCCAGTGCGCGGCCCAGCCCGTGTGGACGAGCACGGCCTTGCCGGCCACGTCAACGGCTTCGAACGCGGCCGGCCCGATTGCCCGCTCGCCCGGCGCGGGCGCCCGCACGACCACGCCGGCCACCGCCGCGATGGACTCGAGCGCGAGTCCCGCGATGTCCACTCCATCCGCATAACGATGGAAGGGGCTGTCGATGTAAGTGCCGGTATTGGCGACCATCGTGATCCTGCCGATCTGGAACTCCGTGCCCGCGGCGTAGCGCTCGCGTGATGCGACCCGGTCCAGGTAGTCGCATATCACCGGCGCCGGCAAACCCTCGTACGTCACCATGCCATCTTCGATCGGGTGGCTGAGGTCGACGAGGCGCTGCCTGCTCATTCGTCCCAGCCGGTCCAGCCCGGCCCGCGCACGACCCGGCCCGGGGTGGCGCCGGTGTGCTCGCCGTCGCGCAGCACCTGCACACCGTTGACGAACACGGCCTGCACTCCGGTTGCGAACTGCTGGGGGTCGTCATAGGTCGCGTGGTCACGAATCGCGGCGGGATCGAACAGCACGATGTCGGCGAAGCACCCGGCGTCGAGGCAACCCCGGTCACGCAGTTTCCAGTTCGCCGCCGGCAGTCCCGTCAGGCGGTGGATAGCCTCCTCCAGCGGGATCAGCTTCCGGTCGCGCACGTAGTGCCCGAGGAAGCGGGCAAAGTTGCCGTAGGCGCGCGGATGCGTGCTCGATTCCAGGAACACGCCTTCCGGCGCCGACGCTTCCGCGTCGGACCCGAGGCTGACCCAGGGCTGGCTCAACCCGAGCTCCACGTTCTCCTCGTTCATGAGGAAATAAGCCGTGTCGACGCGCGAATCGTCCTCGATGATCAAATCGATGATCGTGTCTTCGACCGACGTGCCGCGCACCTCCGCCACCTCGGCCAGCGTTTTTCCCGTCAGCGGCTTCAGTGCCTCGTTCCTGAACCCGATCAGCAGCACCCGCTCGGCGCCGCCGGCGAGCAGCCGCAGGTTCTCCCACTCGTTACTCGGTTGCTGCATTTCGGTAATGACCCGCGCGCGTGTTTCGGGATCTTCCAGGCGCTCGATCATCGCCGCGTGGCCACCGTCCTGCACCCACGGCGGCATGCTCGAGGTCAACCCCGTGGCTCCCGCCGTGTAGGCGTACATGTTCGCGCTGAGCGCAAGTCCGGTGTTCCGCGCTGCCTCGATCTTCGCCACGGCTTGCGCCATCTTCGGCCAGTTTTTCTCGCCGGCGGCCTTGAGATGGTAGATCTCCACGCGTTCGCCCGTTGCCTGCGCAATCGCGACCGCCTCGTCGATAGCCTCGAGCAGGCGGTTTGCCTCGCTGCGCATATGCGTGATGTAGCCGCCGCCGAATTCCGCGGCCGCCTGCGAGAGCGCAATCAACTCCTCGGTAGAGGCGAAGAACGCGGGTGGATAAATCAGTGACGAGCCCACGCCGAGAGCGCCCTCGCGCATCGCCGCCCGCACGAGCTCCTGCATGCGCGCGAGCTGGTCGGCATCGGGCTGGACGTCGGCTTCGCCAAGCTCGTGGATGCGGACGGTGGCCGCGCCGACGAAAGAGGCGACGTTCGGCGTAATGCCGCGCTGCACGAGGTACTCGAGGTACTCGCCGAGCGTGGTCCACCCGATGTCGTAGCGGATGTCGCCCTGCCGCTCGCGCTGCTCCGCTTTCATCGCATCGTTGAGCGGGCCCATCGACCAGCCCTCGCCGAACAACTCGAGCGTCACTCCTTGCCGGGTGTCGCTCATCGCGCGCCCGTCCGCGATCAGGGATTCCGTGGCCCAGCTCAACACGTTGATGAAACCGGGCGCGACGGCCAGCCCTCGAGCATCGATGACCCGCTCCGCGGATGCGCCCGAGTCGGCGTGCAGCAATGCCACGATGCGATCGCCGTCCACCGCGACGTCCACGCGTTGCGGCGCAGCGCCGCTGCCGTCGTACACGAGGCCGTTTACGATAAGGAGATCATAGGATTTCGTTGCCTGCTCGGGTGCGGCGGCCGGCGTGCAGCCGGTGAGCAGTACCGCGCAGGCGGCAAGGAACGTAAGTTTCATGTGCTTCCCCCGGGAACGTTCAGGTTGTTTTGCGGGCAGTATCGCACGCGCACGCGGCTGGGCAAGCGGCATGACAGGAGACGGTCGCCGCTGCCGCCGGTCGTCCTGCCGGGCAGAGGGGCGGGTAAGCCCGCGGCTTATACGCGCGGCGATGTCTCCGCATACGGCACGCGGTAGCGCTCCGGGCACTGGATGATGCTGTCGAAGACACGCAGCGTGCGGCGCGCGCATTCCTGCCAGCTCAGGGCTTGCGCTCGCTTCAGGCCGCGCTCGCGCATCGCCGCGCGCAGGCGTTCGCTGGCGGTGACTTCGCGCATCGCCTCGGCCATGTCGCCTTCGTCGAGCGGATTCACCAGGCGGGCGGCCCCGCCGGCAACCTCGGGACTCGCGCAGGTGTTCGGCACGATCGCGGGACAGCCGCTGGCGAGCGCTTCGAGTATCGTGATCCCGAAGCTCTCACACAGGCTGGCAATGACGGTGCACTGGGCGGCCTGGTAGGCGAGATGGACGCGATCGTTGGGCAGGAACCCGGTGAAATGCACGTCGCGCAACTCGCGGTCGCCGAACCCTTGCTGGCGCAGGAAAGCTTCGATGCCCTTGCCGACGATGACCAGCGGTAGGGAACCACCCTGTTGGCGGTACGTGAGCCAGGCGCGGACCAGCCGCGGGGTGTTTGCGCCGGGATAGTTCCGCATACGGGGGTCTGCACCGTGATGCACGCGCGACAGGGTCAGGATGTATTCGTCAGGCAGCGCGTGCGCCTGCCGGAATGCGGCCAGCGCCTGGGGGTCCCGCGGCGCATGGAAGTTCGGCCCGACACCCGCGCCGCTGACGACGACGTCGGATACGTCGATGCGCGTGTACTTCGCGAGATCGTCCACCGTGGCCTGGGAAATGGCCAGCATGCGTGCTGCCTTGCGGCTGTACAGCGGCAGCATCAGGCGGATGTACAGGTTGTCCCACCACGGATAGTTGGCGGGATTGACGTACCAGTCCGATCCCTGCTGGACGAACACGCAAGGACGGCGGGTCAACAGCGGCACGGAAAACTTCGGATTGAATATGAGGTCGACACCGTACTTGCGGGCGGCCATCGGCACCAGCACCTGGTCCCAGTAGACCTTGCGACGTGCGGGCAGGACACAGGCATCCACGTTGCCGAAGTTCTTGAACAACTCGCGCGACTTGTCGGACTGCAGGAACACGACATAGCGGCTGCAGGGATCCTGCGCGAGGAGCTCGTGCAGCAGGCGTTCTGCATAGACGCCGAGACCGTCATCCTGGTCCAGTGTGCGCCCCATGACGCCGATTGTTCGATGGTGCATGTCCCCTCCCGCCTCTTCCCACCGTTCGGGTAATCGCCGCGGGGCGGTACTGCCGTCCCCAGGATCGAACGTGGTGTCGGAATGCT
>CBFGSB010000062.1:0-15874 GCA_965651325.1 uncultured Chromatiales bacterium
GCCGGTGGTCTACCGGCTAAAGGTGTCGGCTAAAGGTGTCACACGCTGAAGGTGTCCACACGCTGAAGGCACGCTGAAGGTGTCAGGTTTATTTTCCCTCGATGGGGAAAATAAGCCTGCGCTAAACGCTAACACGCTGAAGGTGCCAGGTTTATTCTCCCTCGATGGGGAAAATAAACCTGCGCTAAAGGTGTCAGGTTTATTTCTCGGAAAATAGACCTGACACGTTTCAGGACACGTTTCAGCGGAAAATAAACCTGACACGTTTCAGAGCGCCGTTCATGGAAAATAAACCTGACACCTTTTGACGGGTGCCGGGAAGAGGCCGGTTCAGCGGGTCTTGAACGCGTCCGGGTTCAGGTCGTGACGGGCGAGGAGCTTGTAGAAGTCCGTGCGGTTCCGCTTCGCGAGGCGCGCCGCCTGGCTCACGTTGCCCATGGTGATCTGCAGGATTTGTGACAGGTAATTGCGCGTGAATTCGTCGCGCGCCTCGCTGAAGGAGGCGAGCTTGCCGGCGTGCTCGCCGAGCGAATTCGCGACCAGCTCGCCGCTGATCACCGGCGATCGCGACAATGCCACGTTCTGGCGCACGACGTTGTAGAGCTGCCGGATGTTGCCCGGCCACTCCGCCGTGACCATGAGCTCGACCGCTTCCGGCGCGTACACCTTGCGTTCCTGCCCCGCTTCCTTGGCGATCTCCTGCAGGAAATGCGCCACCAGCAGCGGAATGTCCTCGCGCCGGTTGTTGAGCGGCGGGATGTTGATGTTGACGACATTCAGGCGGTAATAGAGGTCCTCGCGGAAGCGCCCCTGCCGCAGCATGTCCATGAGGTCCCGGTGGGTGGCCGAGATGACCCGCACGTCGATGTGGATCGCCTCGGTGCTGCCCACGGGGCGTACCTGCTGCTCCTGCAATACCCGCAGGAGCTTCACCTGCAGCCGCATCGGCATGTCGCCGATCTCGTCCAACAGCAGCGTGCCGCCTTCCGCGGCCTGGAACAGGCCCTTGTGGCTGCGGGTGGCGCCCGTGAAGGCACCTTTCTCGTGGCCGAAGAGCTCGGATTCCAGCAGGTTCTCCGCCATCGCGCTGCAGTTGATCGCCACGAACGGCTTGTCGCGCCGCAGGCTGGCCCGGTGAATCGCATGCGCCAGCAATTCCTTGCCGGTGCCGGATTCGCCCGTGAGCAGGACGCGCGCGTCGGAGCCCGCAACCATGCGCGCCTGCGCCAGGATCTCTTTCATGCCCTGGTTGCGCGTGATGATCTCCTCGGCCCAGTCGTCGTCCACCGCCGGCACGCCCGAGACCTTCATGGCGCGCTCGACCGTGGTCATCAGCTCGTCCTTGTCGATCGGCTTGGTCAGGAAGCCGAATGCGCCGCTCTGGGTCGCCACCACGGCGTCGGGAATCGTGCCGTGCGCCGTGATAATGAGGACGCGCAGCCCCGGCGAGCGGTGCTGCAGCTCTTTCAAGAGGCCGATGCCGTCCATCTTGTCCATGCGCAGGTCGGTGATGACCAGGTCCGGGCGGAAGCGGTGCAGGACCGCGAGGGCGAGTTCCGCGCTTTCCACGGCCTCGACCTCGTAGCCTTCCGCGCGCAAACGGATGCTGAGCAGCCGCAAAAGGCCCGGGTCGTCGTCGACCAGCAGGATCTTGCCTTTCGTTTCAGTCAGTTTCGTTGCCATCCAACTCATTTCAAGCGTTGCAAAGAAGGATGCCGATTCTACCGATTGCTGTTGTTGTTGTCCGTCTGTTCGCGAATCGACCGTTCGATCGTCGTGATTGCCTCGAGCTTTTGCTCCGCTTCGGCCAGCGATTGGCGGAGCTGGCGGTTTTCCGCCTCTATCGCGGCGATCCGCTGCGCGACCGCCGCTTCCTCGGTGCGCGCCGCGCGCGAATTCTCCGCGCGCAGGCGGCGTGTCTCGGCGCCCAGCACGAGGCGCTCCTCGATGTCGCGCAGGTGGATGACGGCCAGCGATTTCTCCATCGGCGTCAACAGCTCCGGGCGTGACAGCAGGTCGCGGAGGAGATCCTGGGCGCGCTCGGGGTCGCTGCCGGCGTGGTTCGGCATTGCCAGGACCAGGGCGAAGCGCAGCTTCGATGCCGTGTCGGACGTGAGGGAGGCCGCGGTCGCGGCGTCGGCGTAAATCTCGGCCTGGGTCGCCGGATCCCCGCTGGCCAGCTCGTACATCTCCTGCACGTACAGGCTGGGTGTATCGCTGCCCGCTACGACGGGGCGGTCCGCGTCCGCGTCGCTGGCCTGCAGCCAGTCCTTGATCGGCGCGCAGCCCACGCCCAGCAGCAGCGCCGCCGCCGCGCCGGCGAGCACGCAAGTTTTGGCCGGCCGTACGTTACGCACTGGCGGCTAGCCTCTCGGCCGGAGCTTCGCGCTTCTGCGGGATCGTGATGCGGAAATGTGCCCCGGAAAATTCGTCCGAATCGACGAGCTCGATCGCGCCGTCGTGCGCCAGCACGCATTCGTGCACCACGGACAACCCGATGCCGGTGCCCGCAATATGCCCGCCCTGTTTCTGCTTGCCCTGGAAGAAGGCCTCGAATATCCGTGGCCGCTCGTCTTCCGGGATGCCGGGGCCGGTGTCCGCGAACTCGACGACAAAGCTTTCGGGATTGCGCGCTGCGCGAACTGTAATCATTCCGCCCCTCGGCGTGAACTTGAGAGCGTTGGACAGCAGATTGTCGAAAACCGTTCGCAATTTGTCATGGTCCGCCGTGACGGAAAAGTCCTCGACCTCGAGGCGCAGCCGCACCTGCGCGCTCTTCAGGGCGAGCCGTTGCGCCTTGGCGACCGACAGGACCTGGGCACGCAACGGGTACTCCGTAAGCGTCAGCACCTCGCTCTTGGTCTGCCAAGCGCTGAAGCTCAGCAGGTTCTCGATGAGCTGCTGCAGCTTCAGCCCGTTCAGGCGCAGGATGTCGGTCACTTCCCGCTGCGGCTTGTCGAGCTCGCCAACCGTGCCGTCGAGCAGGAGCTCGGTGCCTTCGCGGATGTTGGCGAGCGGGGTCTTCAGCTCGTGCGACATGTGGCGCAGGAAACGGTTTTTCTCCTGCGCGAGCTCCAGCAGCCGGATACGCAGCCAGTCGAGCTGCCGGCCCAGCCGCTCGAGGTCACGGGGCCCGGTGACGTGGATGGCACGCGAGAAGCCGCTCTGGCCGAGCTGCCTGATCGCCTTGTCGATCTGCCGGATCGGGCGCGCGACCAGCAGCGTGAAGAACAGCACCAGCAGCACGGTTCCCGGTACCAGCGCGGCCGTCTGCCACGCCGAGATCTGCTGTGCGCGCCGGATACTGGCCTGGAGGTCGGCGAGCTGCTGCTCGATGTGCGAGGCGAGGGTGCCGCTCAGCCTGCCCACGTCCTGGCGGAGTTCGGCGAACTCGGCGATGGTTCTCTCGGTATCCACCGGTGTGACATTGTCCGACGGCAGGCCATTGACGATGCGCCGGGCGTTGGCGCGGATGCCGGCCGCGAGCGGCAGAGCGTCGGCGCGCTCCGCCGTCGGCGCCATGTAGTCCAGCGTGTTCTCCAGCGAATCGAGCTCCTGGCGCAGCACGGCGAGGCTTTCCGGTGTCCTCAGCACCAGGTACTGGCGTGCCAGGCGCTCCAGCGATGCCACCTGCTGGGCGAGCTGGCGGTTGTTCTCCGCGGTGGTCACCCCGGTCTCGACGAGCTGCCCGCTCTGCTCGGCAAGCCGGTCGAGGTTGACGAGCGCCCACACGATCGCCAGCAGCAGCGGCAGTGCTACCAGCCCGAACCCGACCAGGATCAGGCCGTTGAGAGAGCGTGGACGAGGTAGTCTCATGTTGTCGGTCCGAGCGCCAGCGCTGCAGCGTTCATCCTACACGCGGCGCGCAGGATCGTCCCCAAATTCCACGAGGCCGGCGAGCGTCCCTCCGCCTGTTCCGGTAGTCGTTCATGCGGCCCAGTAGGCGCTCTTGTCGCCGGCGGCGATGCGCCGCTCCCAGTCGAGGCTGGTCCGCACGATGGTGTCCAGGTCGTCGTAGCGCGGCTGCCAGCCGAGCACGTCCCGCACTCTATCGGCCACGGCGACCAGCTCCGGCGGATCGCCGGCGCGGCGGCCTTCCTCGACCGTCTTGAGTGGCGCCCCTTGCACACGCTCGACGGCGGCAAGGACTTCCCGCACGCTGTAGCCGTGTCCGTAGCCACAGTTCAGGACCCGGGACTCACCGCCGCTCCTGAGATAGGCGAGGGCATCGAGGTGCGCCGTCGCGAGGTCCTCCACGTGGATGTAGTCGCGCAGCCCGGTGCCGTCCGGCGTCGGGTAGTCGGTGCCGAACACCGAGACGTGGCTGCGCCGGCCGACCGCCGCTTCGCAGGCGACTTTCACGAGCAGGGTCGCGTTCGGCGTCGACTGCCCGATGCGCCCGCCGGGATCGCAGCCGGCCACGTTGAAATAGCGCAGCGCCACGTAGGCCGGCCCGCCGGCCGCGGCCAGGTCCCGCAGCATCCACTCGGTCATGAGCTTGGACGTGCCGTACGGGTTGATGGGGCGGGTCGGGGTCTCTTCCGAGGCGCGGCCCTCCGGCGGGATACCGTAGACGGCGGCAGTGGACGAGAACACGACGTGGCGGACTCCGTGGCGGGCCGCCGCCTCCAGCAGCGTGCGGCTGCTGGCGGTGTTGTTGCCGTAGTACTTGAGGGGCTCGGCCACCGATTCGGGCACGATGGTGTGGGCCGCGAAATGCATGACCGCGTCGATGTCGTAAGTGTCGAAAAGCTGCTCGAGCAGCGCGGCATCCCCCGTGTCGCCGACGACGAGCTCGCCGGACGTGACCGCCTCGCGGAAGCCGGTGCACAGGTTGTCCAGGGTGACGACCTGCTCCCCGGACTCGCCGAGCTGGCGGACGACATGGCTGCCGATGTAACCGGCACCGCCGGTCACGAGTACCGTTTTATTTCCCACGCTTTGATCCTGTTGCTGGTGCTGTCGTTGTCCGGCCGCCGATTTTAACAATTTCGCGGCTGAATCCCGTCCGGGGCCATGGAATTCTGCCGGGTCTGCCGGGAATTATTTTGCGCTGCGTACGCCAAACAGTGAGAATCACGTCCAAATCGCCCGCCGGCCGGCCATACTGCGCCATTCCGCCTTCCACAACCAGTCCACCCCGAATCCGGAGCCGTCGTGCCGAAGCGCCCCTTTAGCCTGTACCCGCAGAACCGACTGATGGTGATGGCTATGGCGGCCTTCCTGGGCGGCTGTGGGGGCGGTGGCGGGGGTGCGGATGCCGTCGGGGGCGGCGGCGGTGGTGGCGGCGACCCGGGCGGTCCGGTCACGATCGCGGGCAAGGCGTTCTACGAGTTTCCGCCGCCCATCGCGGGCTGCCAGGGGCTGGATTTCAACGCACTGCAAACACGTCCGATCCGCCAGGCCACGGTCCAGGTCCTCGACGCGGCAACGGATGCCGTGCTCGCGGCGGGGGTCACCACCGACACCGGCGATTTCGCCCTGACGGTCGATCCGAATACCGAGGTGTACATACGGGTCCGCGCCGAGCTGAAGCGCACGGGCGGCCCGGCCTGGGATGTCGATGTCCGGGACAACACCACCGCCGAAACGCCGGCGGGTGAGGCGCTGCCGCTGGAGGCCAGGCCGCTTTACGTGCTGGACACCGCACCGTTCGACTCCGGCGATACTGATCTCACGCGCGACGTCACCGCGGCAACCGGCTGGAACAACAGCACGAACAGCTACACGGGCGCGCGTGCCGCGGCGCCGTTCGCGGTGCTGGACACGGTTTATGCCGGCATGCAGCTCGTGCTGGCAGAGGAACCGTCGGTGGTTTTCGAGCCGCTGGACGTGTTCTGGAGCACAAGTAACAGGCCCGCGGATGGCGAGATCGATCTTGGCGAAATCGGAACCTCGTTCTACAGCAGCGACAATCGCCTGTTCCTGCTCGGTGCCGCCAGCAGCGACGCCGACGAGTTCGACGACCACGTCGTCGCGCATGAATGGGGGCATTACTTCGAGGATACGTTCTCCCGTTCGGACAGCATCGGCGGCCAGCACGCCGTCGGCGACGCGCTCGACATGCGGGTCGCTTTCGGCGAGGGCTTCGCGACGGCGTTGTCCGGTATGGCGCTGGACGACCCCCTGTATTGCGACACCACGCTCTCGTCGGGGTTCGACATCGACATTGAGGACGAGGGCAGCGGCGCCGCCGGCTGGTTCAACGAAATCTCCGTCATGAAGGTGATTTACGACCTCTGGGACACCGCCAACGACGGCGCCGACACGGGCACCCTGGGCTTTGGCCCGATCTGGCGCGTAATGACCGGGGAGCAGGCGGTGACGCCGGCGTTCACCAGCATTTTTTCTTTCGCCACGGCGCTGAAAGCGGAGAATGCGCCGGACGATCCGTTCATCAACGGCCTGCTCGAGGCGGAAGGCATCCGTTCCGCCAACATGACGGCCTTCGGTGACGGCGAGACCAACGACGGTAATCCGAGCGATGACGGCGGAGGGCAGGATGCGGACGTGCTGCCGGTGTATACGTCCATCGTGCCCGACGGATCGGTGGTCAACGTCTGCAGCAACAGCCGGTACGACCGCAACAGTAGCGGGCTTTTGGCTACCGGCAACAAGCTCTCCGAGCATCGCTTCCTGCGCATGAACATCGGTACGGCCGGTCGTTACCGGTTCGAAATCAGGATGACGAACACCGGTGAGCTGCCGCCGGACGACCCTGGCAACGATCGCGAGCAGAGCGATCCGGACATGAGCGATCCGGACATCCTGATACTGCTGAACGGCGTGCAGCAGAACCAGGTGGAGAATGGCGATCTGCAGGGGTTCAGCGGCGACCCCAACGTGGAGATCTTTACCACTCCGAACCCGATGGTGGCCGGTGAATACGTCATGGCGCTGGTCGAGTTCCGTTACCAGGACGAAGCGACGTCGCCGGATTTTCCCGCGCGAAGCTGCTTTGACGTCACCGTTGCGCCCGCGCCATGATCAACTCGAGCTTGAGAGGAGCTATGCATGAAACGAAAGTCGGCACTTGAGCTGTGCCTGGTTGCGGCGCTCACGATCGCCGCTGGCTGCAACGATGCCGGGGACGCCGGCCGCGTCGAGGGTACTGCTGACACTGCCGCGGAGGCTCGCGGGCCGGCAGGCGTCGCCGACAGCAGTCAAGCTGAAAGTGAGTCGGCGAAACCGAAGCCGGAGGCGACGCGCTCGCCCGGCAAACCGAGCGCTCCGGTCGCGATCGATTACGCCATCATCGGTGTGCCGATCGTCGGGCATCCGGTCAACATCGACGTCGCGCTCTCGTCAACCCGGGGCGACGCGCCGGTCAGGTTGAGCTGGCACGTCCTGGACAGTGGCAGCCTGAGCTTTCCCGAGTCGCAGGCGCGCGAGGTTGCCGTGCGCGTGACCTCGCGGCAGGTGGAAACGCGGCAGGTCACCGTCGTGCCGCAGCGGGAAGGGCGGTTGTACCTCAACGTGACCGCGGAGGTCGAAACGCCGGACGGCGCCATGTTGAAGAGCATCGCCATCCCGATCCAGGTCGGCGACGCGCCCGGCGAGCCTGCGCCGGCCGGCGAGCTCAAGGAGGATGCCGGGGGCGAGGCGGTCATGTCGCTGCCCGCCGACAGGGGTTGAAGGCCCGCCGCGCGGGCGTTTGGGCCTTCCGGGAAAATTTTCCCAACTTTTTTTCCAATTCGAGATCTCGGTCACAGACCCCGCGGGCCCGCATCTCTATTGTCGCTTCCACGTAGCCGGTGAGCCGCGGGAAGAAGCGGCAGCCGGCGGAGCAGGAGGCGAACGCGCCCGTGGTCGTCGGGGCGGTCGCGCGCGCCGCAAGGCGCGGGCCGGTGCAGGGTGCGCGTCCGGCCACTCCCGGAACAAGGCGGTTCCGGAAATGCTCCAGGCGAGGCCAGGGGACTGATGGATCGAGAACTCCGACAACGGCTCAAGGACGCGATAGAACGTTCCGGTGCGTACCACCAGGAGTTCACCGACCTGCTGAAGGCGGTCGATGCGGATTATGGCAAGAAGGAAGCCACCGCCCCGCAGGCGGTGATCGCGAGCCAGGCGTCCGCCACGCAGACGCTGAGCGTCACCACCCCGATCGAAACCATCTTCGACAGCGTAACCGAGGCCCTGCTTTCGGTCAGTGCGAAGGGTGTCATTCGCAACTGCAACAAGGTCTGCTCGCGCTACTTCGGCCTGCCGCGGAAGCTGCTGATCGGGGCGCCGCTGACGAGCATCCTGCCGGCCGCGGAAGGGCTGTCCGTCGAGGAGTTCCTTAAGCCGTTCACGAGCGACGTGGACGACACGCAGGTGGATTTCAGCGGCGGCGAAGTCGAGGCCGCGCGTGCCGACGGTGAGCGCTTCATCGCCGAGATTCATGCCAGCTCGCTGCACGCGGCGGGCAGCCAGGTGTTCGTCATCAGCCTGCGCGACGTGACCGGCCGCCGTGAGTCGGAAAAGGCGCTGAAGGAAAACGAGGAACGCTACCGGGCGCTGGTCGAGAACGCGCCCGAGGCGATCGTGGTGCTGGACGTCGACACCAACCGCTTCTGCGACGCGAACGAGTACGCCTGCCAGCTCTTCAACCTGTCCCGCGCACGGCTGTTGAACGTCGGGCCGCAGGCGCTGAGCCCGAAAATGCAGCCGGACGGGCAGCCGTCCTTCGGCATCAAGCGCGGGCTGATCGACAAGGCCCTGAGCGGCGCGCACCCGACGTTCGAGTGGCTGCACATGGATTCCAACGGCCGGGAGTTTCCCTGCGAGGTACGCTTCAGCCGCCTGCCGGCGCGCGGGCGCCAGCTCATCCGCGTCAGCATCACCGACATTACCGAGCGCAAGCGCAACGACGAGCTGGCGTTCGCGCAGAACAAGATCCTGGAGATGATCGCGTCCAGTGCGCCGTTCGAGCGGACGCTACGCTCGATCTGCCGCTGCGTGGAGAAAATCGGCGACGGCATGCGCGCCGCCGTGATGGGTGTTCACGCGCGCGGCGATGCATTGAGCCTCCTGCAGGCGCCCGGGCTGCCCGACGCGGTCCAGCAGGCCCTGAAGCGCGTTGCGATCGCGAAAACGAGCCTGCCGTGCGGTGCGGCCGCCTTTGCCGCCCGCGAACGGATCGTGGAGAAGCTCACCGCCGACAAGGCGTCTGGGCCGTTGCACCGGATGGCGGCGGAGCACGGGATCGCCGCGGTATGGTCATTCCCGGTATTCGGGGCCGCCGAGCGCGTGATCGGCACGCTCGACGTCTGGCTCGACGAGCCGCGGCGCCCGAACACCGATGAGCTCGACCGGCTGGGGCGCATGGCGCGGCTCGCCGGTATCGCCATCAAGCGGCAGCTCGACGAAGACAAGTTGCGCACGAGCGAAGCGCGTTATCGCGGGCTGTTCGAGAACGTCGTGGACGGCGTCTACATCACGTCGCGCGACGGCGAGATCATCGCGGTGAACCCGGCCCTGGTCGAGATGCTTGGTTACGAAAGCCCCGAGGAGCTGAGCAGCATCGGTCGCACGCCGATACTGTACGTCAACCCGATCGACCGTGAACGGGTGTGGGCGCGCCTGGAGGCGCAAGGCTTCGTGCGCAACTTCGAGTACCGCCTGCGGCGCAAGGACGGGACCGAGATCGTGGTGCTGGAGAACTCGCGCGCGATCTACGACGAGCACGGCAACGTGGTCGCACACGAAGGGACCATCACCGACATCACGGAACGCAAGATCGCCGAAACGCGCGTGTTCGAGGAGAAGGAGCGCGCCCAGGTGACGCTGCAGTCGATAGGCGACGGCGTGATCACGACGGATGCGGACGGCTACGTCGACTACATCAATCCCGTGGCGCAGGACCTCATCGGGCTCGAGATCCGCAACGCGCGCGGCAAGCCGATCCACGAGATCATGATGATCATCAACGAGCACACGCGTGCGCCCGTCGAGAACCCGGTGCTGCGCTGCCTGCGCGAAGGCCGGGTAATCGCGCTTGCGGACAACTCGGTGCTGATCAACAGCCACGGCAACGAGGTACCGATCCAGGATTCGGCGGCACCCATCCGCGACCGCATCGGCAACGTGATCGGCGCCGTCATGGTGTTCCACGACG
Source organism: uncultured Chromatiales bacterium (assembly GCA_965651325.1). Classification (GTDB taxonomy): domain Bacteria; phylum Pseudomonadota; class Gammaproteobacteria; order Steroidobacterales; family Woeseiaceae; genus IDS-8. The sequence goes on from CBFGSB010000062.1 coordinate 10,100, forward strand.
TCAGCAAGGAATCGCGCCTGTTCCGGCAGTTGTCGTACCAGGCGTCGCACGATTCGCTCACCGGGCTCATCAACCGGCGCGAGTTCGAGAACCGGCTGGTGACGGCGCTCGACAGTGCGCATCGCAGCGGCCTCCGGCATGCGCTGCTGTACCTCGACCTCGACCAGTTCAAGGTGGTCAACGACACCTTCGGGCACACCGCGGGAGACGAGCTGCTGCGGCAGATATCGGAGCTGGCGCAGGGCAACCTGCGGTCGACCGACGTGCTGGCGCGGCTCGGGGGTGACGAGTTCGGCATCCTGCTCGAGCGCTGCAGCGAGGAGCGGGCGATTTCCGTTGCGGAGTCGATCCGTAACGCGGTGGAGGCGCATCGGTTTACCTGGCAGGACGCGTTCACCAGCGTGCGCTGCTCGATCGGGGTCGTGCTGATCGATGACGACAGCCCCAGCGTGGCAAGTGTCATGAGCTCGGCGGACGTTGCCTGCTATTCCGCGAAGGACATGGGCCGCAACCAGGTCCACCTCTACCAGCACAGCGATGCGTCGGTGCGGCACGAGGAGATGAAGTGGGTGTCGCGCATTACGAGCGCGGTCGAGGACAACCGGCTGGAGCTGTTCTTCCAGCCGATCATCGGCATCGGCAACAACCGGGGCACCGCCCGCGGCCATTACGAGCTGTTGCTCAGGATGCGCGACGAAGACGGCGAGCTCGTCAGTCCCGACCAGTTCATTCCGGCCGCGGAGCGCTACAACCTGATGTCGGTGCTGGATCGCTGGGTGATCCGGGAGGCCCTGTCGCAGCTCGCGGACCGCGGCCCGCCCGGGAGCGAGGCGCGCTTCACGCTGGCGATCAACCTGTCCGGTACGTCGCTGAGCGAAGATCGCTTCCTCGAATTCGTGGTCGACGAGCTGCGCCAGCAGCAGCTACCGAAGGGCGCGATCTGCTTCGAGATCACCGAGACCGCGGCGATCTCGAATCTTTCGCGGGTCATCCACTTCATGCAAGCGCTGAAGAAACTCGGTTGCAAATTCTCGCTCGATGATTTCGGCAGCGGACTTTCGTCTTTTACCTACCTGAAGAACCTGCCCGTGGACTACCTGAAGATCGACGGCCAGTTCATCAGGAACGTGGTCGACGACAGCGTCGACGAGAGCATGGTGCGCGCTATCAACGAGGTCGGCCGCGCCATGGGCATCCAGACCATCGCCGAGCGCGTCGAAACCAAGCAGGTCCTCGACAAGCTCGCCAACCTGGGAATCGCCTACGCCCAGGGCTACTTCATCGCCCGCCCCACCTCCGTCCAGACTTTCCTGGGGTCGGACCACGCCAACCCGTTGAAAGACACCGCAAAAGCGCTCAGGAGCACGGGAAATCTGGCCTTAATCCGCTGATTTTGGCGGCGAAAACGGCGTTTTACCCCCTGCCTTAAACGGCCTTTTCCGCAGCGAAAAAGGCGATTAGGGCCATCCTTGAGGCTGGACTTCGCCGGTTCCGCAAATTTTTCAGCACCTTGGCTTGGTCCGACCCCCTATACTGCGGGGCATGTTGCGGGAGGACGCTGTTATCGGTGGGCTGCTGGCGGCGGACGAGCCGGCGCCTTACACGGTGCTGAACGCGGGGGCGACGCACCCGGTGCTGCTCGTGTGCGATCACGCGAGCGCTCGCCTGCCGCGGTCGGTGGGGGACCTCGGGCTCGATCCGGCGGCGCGGCGCAGCCACCTGGCGCTGGACATCGGTGCGGCGGAGCTGGCTCGGCGGCTCGCCGAGGCGCTCTCCGCAACGGCGGTACTCGCCGGGTATTCGCGGCTCGTCGTCGACCTCAACCGGGAGCTGCTCGACCGCGACGCGTTCCTGGAATTCGGGGACGGCGTCGTCATTCCGGGGAACCGCAACCTCTCGGCCGCCGAGCGCGACGCGCGCGCCGACGCGTTGTACAGGCCGTACCACGAGGCTATCCGGCGGGAGGTGAGGCGGCTCACGGAGGCGGTGGGTGTCCCCGCGATCATCGCCATCCATAGTTTCACCCCTGTATTGAACGGTGTCTCCCGGCCGTGGGAAATCGGGATCCTGTGGGACGTCGATCCGCGCGTTGCTACCGCGCTGCTCGAGGGACTCAGGGCCGACGGCTTCGTCGTTGGCGACAACGAACCGTATTCCGGCAAGGCGCCGCAGGATTTCACGATTGACCATCACGCCGAAGCGGCTGGCCTGCCGCACGCCGGCATCGAGGTGCGGCAGGACCTGATCGACCATCCGGAGGGAGTGGAGCGGGTCGCGAAAAGCCTGCAGCGGATCATCGCGGGCCTGCCGGCCTCGGTCTTCAGCTACACGCGCGAAGCCGCGGCAATGAAGCGCCGCCAGGGGTGACCGCATGAATCCCGCGGAACCGGAATTCTCCATCGGCGTAGAAGAGGAGTACCTGCTGGTCGACGCCGAGACCCGCGCGCTCATCGTCGAACCGCCGCAGTCGCTGATCGGAGAATGCGAGGAGCGCATAGGTGGGCAGGTGACTTCGGAGCTGCTGCGCTCGCAGATCGAGGTCGGCACGCGCGTCTGCCACAGTGTGCAGGAGGTGCGGGACGACCTTGCACGACTGCGCAAGGGCATCATCGACGTCGCGGCCCGCCATGGCCTCGCACCGATTGCCGCCTCGACCCACCCGTTCAGCCGCTGGTCGGAGCAGAAGCAGACCCAGAAGGAACGCTACGATTCGCTCACGGCGGAAATGCAGGCGGCGGCGCGCCGGCTCGTGATCTGCGGCATGCACGTGCACGTCGGGATCAGCGACGAGGAGCTGCGCATCGATCTCATGAACCAGCTCTCGTATTTCCTGCCGCACCTGCTGGCGCTGTCCTGTTCATCGCCCTTCTGGGACGGCCGCGATACCGGGCTCAAAAGCTATCGCCTCACCATTTTCGACGCGCTGCCCCGCACCGGTATACCCGAACGCTTCCAGAGCTTCGCGGAATACCAGCGGCACGTCGACGTGCTGATCAACGCGGGGCTGATCGAGGACACGACGAGGATCTGGTGGGACCTGCGTCCAAGCGGCCGCTTCCCGACGCTCGAGACGCGCATCATGGACGTGTGCACGCGGCTCGACGACGCGATCGCGCTGTCGAGCCTGCTGGTTTCGATCCTGCGCATGCTGTACCGGCTGCGGATCGCCAACCAGCGCTGGCGCATCTATACCTCCATGCTGATTCGCGAGAACCGCTGGCGTGCAATGCGCTACAGCTTCGACGAAGGCTTGATCGACATGGCGCAAGGGCGGGTGGTGCCCTTCGCGGAGTTGCTGGACGAGTTGCTGAACCTCACGGCCGAAGACGCGGACGCGCTCGGCTGCACCGCGGAAATCGCCTCGCTAAAGCAGATTCTGGAGCGCGGCACCAGCGCTCACCGGCAACTCGAGGCCTATGCCGCGGCGCAAGCGAATGGCGCCAACCACGAGGAAAGTCTCAAAGCCGTGGTCGACCTCCTGATCAAAGATACCGCCGCCGGCCTGTAAACGGCTTCGCTGGCACGCCAGGCGGGCGGCACGCTGGCGGGCGGCACGCCAGGCGCCGCATGCCGGAATGTGACGTAATGCGGCACAGGTCGCAGTAAACCGATCCGCCGGCCGTTAGCATCCCCGTGGTTTACTGCGCGGTAAAGGGGAGCTGCGTTTGATCGAGACGCTCGGTCTGATTCTACCCACCGTTTTCGGACTGGCTGCGACGCTGTACGTGTGGCTGGGTGTCCGCGTATTTCGCGCTGTTCCGGGGGACGCGAGCTGGATCAGCTACTACCTGTTCCTGAACGGTGCCATCGTGGCGGGCGCAGCGCTGTCATTCGGCGCGACGGATCCACGCCTGTTCAGCCTGGGACGAGTGCTCACGTATTTTGGCGGCGGCTTCCTGCCGGTGGTGTTCTACCTGATCTACCGCTACTACGCGATCGGGCGGCCACATCCCGTGCTGGTGGCCGGATTGTGTGTCATTCCGGCGGTAACGACGGTCATGGCGCTGACCAACCCACTACACCATATGCTCTGGAACTTCACGAGCGGCCCGGATGGCATGCTCGTGGAGCCCGGCAGCGAAACGCGCTGGTTCAACAGCGTGTTCCTGCCGTTCGTGCACGTCGTCTTCGGCTACGCGTTCATCGCATTGGCAGGGCGGGTACAGACGATCACCCGCGCACACCGGCGCAACGTCGTGTTCCTGCTCGGCTGCGCCTCGTTGCCGTTCGCCGTGAGCATCGCCGATCGCGTTCTCGGCATCGGCCCGCCTGGGTTCCCGGTTACCTCGCTGTCGATGGTGCTCTCGGTGCCGCTCTACTGGTGGGCAACCTCGACGCTGCGCATGCATGAGTTCAGCCCGCTCGCCTACCAGACGATGTTCGACCACTTGCGGGACCCGATTATCGTGCTGGACCGTGCCGGGCAAATTGTCAGCGTGAACCAGCAGGCGGAGAAGCTGCTCGAGGCACGGGAGCGCAAGCTGGTCGGCACGAAACTCCTGCAGGACGTCCCCGAGTTCCGGGCGCTGCTGCCGAACGGGGATTGTGCACCGAACGTGACCCAGACGGTGCGCATGTCGACCAACCGCTACTTCGAGATCACCTGCACCCCGATGATGGGCCCATCGGGCCAGGAGCAGGGCACCGTGGTCGCCTGCCGCGACGTCACCGAGCGCAAGGAGGCCCTGCGCGCGCTGGCCGACAGTGAGCACCTGATCCGCTCGCTCATCGAGAATTCCTCTAACGGCATCCTGCGCTTCGCCCGCGACGAAAGCGATCCGGAGCGCAAGTATCGTTGCATCTTCGCCAATGGTGCGGCGGAACGCTTTCTCGACACCGGCACCCTGGTCGGAATGCCAGTCGAAAAGATCGCGCTGCTCGAACCGGACAAGCTGCTGGAACGGTTCGGCGGTCCGGAAAGCGGCACTCCGGTCAGCTTCGAGGCGGCTGTCGAGACGGAGCAGGGAGAAACCTGGCTGCGCATCGTGGGTGAGCCGGTTGGCCACGATTTCTCGGTGACGCTGATCGACATCACGCAACGCAAGCAGACCGAAAACCGCATCCTTGCCGATTCGCTGCGCGATCCATTGACCGGCGTGCTCAACCGCCGCGGTTTCGAGAACGAGGCGGCGGCACGGATTGCGAACAGCGAGACCGGCGCGGTGCTGTACCTCGACCTCAATCAATTCAAATCCATCAACGATCGTTTCGGCCACCCCGCCGGCGATGCGCTGCTGAAAGCGTTCGGGCACCGCCTCGAGTTCTGCCTCCGCCCTGAAGACGTGCTCGCGCGCCTCGGCGGCGACGAGTTCGCGATCGTGCTGCCCGATGTCTCCGTGGAGGACGCCAAGCACGTCGCGGAACGGCTGGTCGAGACCGCCTGCGAGCCCTACATCATCCAGGGCCAGGAAATCGAGTGCACCGCGAGCGTCGGTATTGCACTCATGCCACAACATGGCCACGAACTCTGGCCCCTGGTCAGCGTCGCCGACCAGGCCATGTACAACGCCAAAGCCCTGAGCCCCGTCGAAGCCCCCAACGACCGCGCCACCTACGTAAACGCCGCCGTCGCCTCGTAGGGGTCGGACCAACCTAACCCTTTGACTTGGTGCGCTTTTCGCCGCCGAAATCGCGCTCACAGCGCCTTGATGCGCGAATTTAGGCCGGGATAATCGCGTTTAAGGATTTCTGCAAAATCGCCATAACAGGGTCGAAAGTGCCCGATTAAGGCGGAAATCGGGGGCAAATTCGAGCAGATCTACCAGGAGATCAGTC
>CBFGSB010000063.1:0-15781 GCA_965651325.1 uncultured Chromatiales bacterium
TCGACGGTCGTGACCGCGGCGAGCGTCGCGTTGATCTCGTCGAAGGTCCGGACGCCGAAACGCGGTGCCGGCGCCAGGTCGGCAGGCGTCACCACCAGCGGCGGATCCTCGGAGCGCGCAAAGGTCGCGTCGCCGAGCCGGTCGAAGGTGAGGAAGAACTCGTCACCGTCCGGTCCCTTGGCGAGCGGGATGACGGCACCGAGCGTCGAGAGCGGCTGGCCCAGCTCCCCGAACGCTGCGGCGCTCAAGGTCACGTCGAGGTTCGCGTATGCCTGGCCGACGCCGGCTTCCGCGCCGTTGACGCCGATGCGCAGCCCCTTCAGGGGAATACCCTCCGGCTGTTGCGCCGGGTCCAGCGTAATGAAGTGCGGATTGGTGAACAGGTAGCTGTAGCTGTCGAACTGCGCCACTTCGAACAGGATGTAGGCGGTCGGCACCCCGATGATGTCCTCGATGCCGAACAGCAGGAAGAATTTCTCGCCCACCCCGACCTCGAAGTTCTGCACCACCTGCTCCGGCGTCAGCGCGCGGTTGTGGATGGCGACGAGGCGCAGCGTGCCGGCCCAGAGGCCCTGGCCGTCCGCTTCGTTGCCGAGCACCAGCGCGAACGTGTCCTGCCAGTCGACCAGGGAACCGGCTGCGACGGGATCGGCCTGGGTGACCAGCGCGCCGTTCACGTAGATGCGCCGGCCGTCGACCGGGCTGTACGTCGCGATAACGTGCTGCAAGGTCGCCTGCAGCACCTCGTCCGCCGACGGTGTGGTAAGTGCCGGGTCGCCGTTCAGGCCGGTCTCGGTGCTGCGCTGCCGGAACTCGTAGTCGTACATTGTCTGCTGCAGCGTGAAGTTGCGCGCGTCCTGTCCCGCGGAATAGCTGACGATCCGCGCCATCTCCTGCGTCACGTTGGCGGGAATGACCCACGCCTCGATCGAATACTCGCCCGTGGCGCGGATGAGGTCGTGCAGCTTCTTGCTCGCCGCGGTCGTGCCTTGCGCCTTGCCGTCGTTGATCGTCAGGCCCCAGCCGCCGAACCACTGGACGTTGCCGGACAACGTGAGATCGATCGCCGGCTCCACACCGCTCGTATCGAACGCCGTCAGCCCTTCACCGGTCTTGAACTCCCACAATGCGATCTGCGCGCCCTCGTAGCGGTTGCCGCCGGAAGCTATCGTGCCGTCGAGCAGCGTCAAGGCGTCGCTGTTGACGAGCAACGGATCGATCGCGCTCAGCGGCACCGTGTCGGCGAACGCCTGGATTGCGGCCTGCATCTCGCTGGCCGCGGCCGAGCAATCTTCCACCCAGCAGTTGTGCTGCTCGGAGCCCACCTTGACGACAAAGCGGGATTCCGCGGGGTCGTCGAGGTCCATCTTCGACTGGGCGGCCAGGTAGGCGACTGCGACGTCCGGATCGGCGAAGTAGGGCTGTTGCGGCGTCGGCGCCCCGGAAGAATGGCAACCGGCGCAGTACTCCGCGAGCACCGGGGTGTGTACGAGCGCGGCAAAATTCGCCTGGCTCGCATTCGCGAAGTTGCGGCTCTGCCCGGGCTGTTTCTCGACCGGCGCCTCGAGCACGATCTGGCGCCCGCCGGTGGCCTGCCCGCCGGCCCAGCCTTCGATCCAGGTCGTCATGATGTCGGCGCAGGCCTGCGGGGAGGAAAGCCAGCAGTTGTGCCCTTCGCCCACCTTCGAGACGAGCCGCGAGTCCGACGGCTGCGACAGGTTCACGACGCCGTTCGCCGCCTCGTACGCGAGATTGATGTCGTCGTGCCGTGCGAACAGGGGCAGTTGCCCGACGTCGTTCGTGTGGCACCCGCCGCAGCGGTTCGACGCCTGCACGTTGTCCCACAGGTTCAGCTTGAACGACTGGATGTCGGCGGTCGCCGGCGGCGGTCCGTCGTAGCCGGTCGGCGGGGTGCCGCCGGTGACCGGGTTCTCGGTGGAGCCGGCACCGCCGCCGCAGGCGGCGAGGAAGGCCGCTGCAAGCGCGGCAACGCCGGTGGCGCGAACGGTCGCAAATCCCTGGGTGATGGTCATGGCCGGCGCTCCTTACTGGCCCATGCAGTAGACCGCCGCGCGTGCGAAGGTCTCCCGCATGTTGTAGCCGCCGTTCTGGAACAGGCTCGCCAACTGCGAGACCTGGGCGCGATCGGCGGCGTCCTCTGGCGGCCGCAGGCAAACCGCGCGGAAAACTTTCTTCACCTGGCAGCTCGCGAACGCGTCGCTGGCCGCGAGCTCCTGGCCCAGCGACTTGGCGCCGTTACCGCTGCCGGGCAGGCTGGCATCCCAGCCGAGGAAGGTGTTCTGGCCCTGCCGCCAGTAATTGTCCCAGCTATCGTCGGGGGTTACGAAACCGAACGGGAAGTTGGCGTCGTTGTTGAAATACTTCGGTTGCACCTGCCCCGGCGTGTACTCGATGCTGCCGGTCGCCTCGTTGAAGTTGTAGTACGCGAACGCCTGCGTCATCGGGTCCATGCCCGTGTGGCAGCCGATGCAGTTGTTGAGGAACAATCGGCTGTCGCCGCCCGGGCTCCGGCTGACGTCCTGGCGGATGCGGTCGGGCGGCAGGCTCGTGTCCATGACCTGCTCGAGGTCGTTGCACATGTAGTTGAGGAGCGTGAAGCGGAACATTGCGCGGTTGGTACCGGCGACGAAGAAGGCTTCCGCGGCGGCACGGGTCGTCAGCACTCCGGCCGTGGCGCTCGGCGGCAGGCCGGTGAGCGACGACTGGGTCGTCTGCTGCAGCCCCGTCATCATGTCGAGGCCGCGCTGCTCGAGCTGCTCGTAGTGGTCGTTGTTCGAGTTCGAGTACGCCGGCAGGCCCAGCCCGGGCGCGCCCACGTACAGGATGTCGGCGGAGAGTACCGTGTTGAACGGAACGTCGTCGCGGATCATGCCGACGACCGTCGCGATGTAGTCGTTGAGCGGCACGAACACGTTCCGGTCGCGGTTGGTCCAGGGCGCCACGAAGTTTTTCAGGGTGACGTTATAGAAGCTCGGGTTGGCCATCGCCGTGTAGGCGGCGTCGAGCGCGTTGCCGCCGGCGATGTCCGCTTCCATCGCGTCGAGCACCGCCGCGCTCGGCGGCACGCCGGCCAGGCGATCGTGAATCTGCTTTGCCTGCTCGCGCGGGCCGGCCACGGCCGTGCCGGCGAGGGCCGCCAGCAGCACGGCGGCCTTGAGGGCGGCGCTCGTCCACATCCTGTGTTTCATCCCCATGCCCCCGCATTTGTCCTTAGGAAAAACTATGCCCGACGCGGCCCCGGCCAGCCGTGAATGCACTCACAGTCTCGCGGGCGCCACGGGCGGGCCGGCGAACGCGCCGCTTGTGGGTCCGGTATAGCAAGTGCTGTGCCAGCGCGCGGGAAAGCCGCCCGATCGCCGGACTTTCTTTAAGGATCATTCACTTGCGCACTCGCGCCGGGCGCAGGATATGTCAAGCGCTTGTCGTTGCTTTCTTACATCGGCAGGGAGTGGAACTTACAAGTGACTGATGGGGATTGGGATTGCCGCTGTCGCCGCTGGGCGACAAGCGTGTCCATTGCCGACAGGATTGGCACAAAAGCAACGCGAGCCGAGCGCCCACGCGGCGGCATCGGGCGTTTGTGACCACGTTAACGGCGCAGCGGCGCGGCTTCCGGCCAAGATGCGTTTGACTTAACCCGTGCCCGGCTGGCGCGAAATTTGCAACGTTCACGACGATTGCAAGTGCTTTGCACGGGGGCGGCGACATCTTCGCCGCCGGGCTTTGGGGACGAATCGATGATCGATGCTGGCTACGGGGGGCACCGACTCCCGCACGGGAAACGCGCGCGAACGTTACGCGGCGCCGTGCTGCTCGCGGCGACCGTGCTCGCCGGCGGCTGCGGCGGCAGCGGCGACGGTGTCAGCATCGGCAGCGGGCAGGACCCGGACCCGGTCGTCATCGATTTCCCGATTGCCTACGTGCGCGCCCCGATCCCGGTTGACGACCAGGGGGCCCCGGAGTTTCCGGACGTGCGCGAGCGCATCACGTTCAATGTCGGTGCGGACCTGTGGTATCGCGACCGCGCGAGCCCGAGCGCCCTCGGCGTCAACATCAGCGAGCGGGTGACGAACGGACTCGGGGACGTCCGCGACGTCGAGATCGCGTACGACGGCTCGACGCTCCTGTTCGCCATGCGTGGACCGGTCATCGAAGGGCTCGACCCGGATGACGAGGACCAGCCGACCTGGAACATCTGGGAATACGTCTTCGAGACGGACGAGCTGCGCCGCGTCATCGCCTCGGACCTCACCGCCGAGATCGGGCACGACGTCGCGCCGCATTACCTGCCGGATGGCCGTATCGTCTTTGCGTCCACGCGCCAGGTGCGCGCGAAGGCCGTGCTGCTGGACGAGGGCAAGCCGCAGTTCGCCGCGCTCGACGAAGATCGCGACGAGCCCGCGTTTGCCCTGCACGTGATGAATGCCGACGGCTCCGATATCCAGCAGGTGTCGTACAACCAGAGCCACGATTTCGATCCGGCCGTGCTGCCGAACGGGCAGGTCGTGTTCAGCCGCTGGGATAACGCCGGCGGCAACAACGCGATAAACCTGTACCGCATGAACCCGGACGGCTCCGCGCTCGAGCTCCTGTACGGCCAGAACAGCCACGCGACCGGCACGGGCGGGCAAGTCATCCAGTTCCTGTCGCCGCGGCCGCTGGCCGACGGCCGGGTGCTGGCGCTCCTGCGGCCCTTCAACGGCACGCACGGTGGCGGCGACGTCGTCACCATCGACACGCCCGCCTACCTCGAGAATGCACAGCCGAACAGCGACAACGCCGGCCTCACCGGACCGGCGCAGGCACCGGCGACGGTGAACGAGGTCTCAACCGCCGCGGGCGCGCCATCGCCGGGCGGGCGCTATAGCTCGATTTACCCGATCCAGGACGGCACGGGCCGGCTGCTCGTGAGCTGGAGCCAGTGCCGCGTGATCGAGGACGAGTTGCTCGTGCCCTGCACGGAAGAGCGGCTCGCGAACCCGCAGCTCGAAATCGCGCCGCCGATCTACGGGATCTGGATCTACGACCCGCGTGACGAGACCCAGCTCCCGGTGATCCCGCCGGAGGAGGGCTACATGTTCACCGAGGCGGTGGCCGCCGACCCGAGCGCCGTGCCGCCGGTCGTGCTCGACGACCTGAACGCGTTCGCACCCGATCCGGACCTCGCCGCCGAAGGCGCAGGCGTCCTCGCGATCCGCAGCGTCTACGATTTCGACGGCGGCGCCATCGCCGATATCGCGGCATTGGCGGATCCCGCGCAGACCACGGCCGCCGAGCGCCCGGCACGCTTCCTGCGCGTGGTCAAGGCGGTCTCGATTCCCGACGATGACGTCGTCGACCTCGACAACACGGCGTTCGGGCGGAACGCGCAGCAGGGCATGCGCGAGATCGTCGCTTACGCCCCTATCGAGCCGGACGGCTCGGTGATGGTGAAGGTGCCGGCCAACGTGGCGCTCGCCGTCGCCGTGCTCGACGCCGACGGGCGGCGCATCACCGCGCGCCACGAGAACTGGCTGCAGGTGCGGCCGGGGCAGCTCCTCGAATGCAACGGCTGCCACGAGCCGAACAGCGGCCTGTCGCACGGGCGCAGCGACGCCTTCGCGAGCGCCTGGGCGGGCGCTTCGACCACGGGTGTGCCGTTCCCCAATACCGATCCTGCGCTCTTCGTCGGTGAGGTCGGCGAGACCATGGCGGAGATTCGCGCGCGCCTTACCTGCGCGGCGGCGGATTGTTCCTCGCTGCAGCCCTCGGTCGACCTCGTCTATGACGACGTCTGGACGGACGAGGCTGCCGCGGGGCGCGCGAAAGACCCGAGCTTCAGCCTGGCGTATGCGGACCTGACGACGGCGCGGCCGACCTCGCTCGCCTGCATGCAGCAATGGAGCGCCGCCTGCCGCATCGTCATCAACTACGAAACCCACATTCATCCGCTGTGGAGCGCGCCGCGACCGGTGCTGGACGACATGGGCAACCCGGTACTCGACCCGAACGGCATGCCCCTTTCCAACGACTGCATCAACTGCCACTCGCCGATCGACGCGATGGGCGCCGTGCGCGTACCGGCCGGGCAACTCGATCTTGCGGATGGGCTGTCGCCGGACGAGCCGGACCAGTTCAATTCTTATCGCGAGCTTTTGTTTGCCGACAACGAGCAAGAGCTTAATATGGGCGCGCTGCAGGACGTGCTGGTGCAGGTCGGGACCGATCCGGAAACGGGCGATCCGATATTTGCCACGGTCACGGTGAATCCCTCGATGAGCGCGGGGGGTGCGAACGCCTCGGGCCGTTTCTTCGATCGCTTCGAAGCCGGCCAGAGTCACGCGGGTTACCTGACAGACGCGGAGAAACGCCTGGTTGCGGAATGGCTGGATGTCGGAGCGCAATACTACAACAATCCCTTCGACGTCCCGATCAACTGATCTCCGCTGGCTGCCGCTGCTGCTCCTGCTGCTGGGGCAGGCGTTTGCCGCGGGGACGGTGTGGGCAGCGGACGAGCTCATGACCGTCACGGTCGCCGACCCGTATCTCGAGATGCGCACGGGACCCGGCAGCGGCTATCCACGCTTTCACGCCATCGAAAGGGGCGAGACCATCGAGATCGTCAAGCGCCGGACCGACTGGTTCCTGGTGCGCGACACCGATGGCAAGGAAGGCTGGGTGCACCGCTCGCAGCTCGAGCAGACGCTCCACCCCGGCGGCGAAACGGTCGAGTTTGCCGAGGCGGGCCATCAGGACTTCATCGACGCGCGCTGGGAGGCGGGGCTCCTGTCCGGCGATTACGGCGGCGCGAACGTCATTTCGCTCTATACCGGCTACTCGTTCAACCCGCACGTGTCGCTGGAGGTATGGGGTTCACAGATTCTCGGGAATTTTTCGAACGGCTGGATGGCCAGTGTTAACGTCGTGCACGAGACCTGGCCCGAGTGGCGGGTGTCGCCGTTCTTCACGCTGGGCGCGGGCTACATCCACACGGAACCCAAGTCGACCATCGTGCAGGGCGAGGACCGCAGCGACCAGGCCGCCCACGTCGGCGCGGGCTTACGCGTGTACGCGACCCGGCGCTTCGTGCTGCGGGCGGAATACAAGAGTTACGTGGTGTTCACGAGCCGCGACGATAACGAGGAAGTGGAAGAATGGAAAGTCGGTTTCGCGTTCTTTTTCTGATACTGCTGCCGGCCTTCTCGAGCCTTTCCGGTTGCGCGGCGACCAAGGGGCTGTTCGGCCTGGGCGGGGACGAGGGACCGCCGCCGGCGCCCGCCGAAGCGCCCACGCCGGAGCAGGTGATCGACCCGGAAGTCGTGCGCCGCGACGTGGCCGAGCCCCGGATCGACACGGAGAACTTCGAAGTCGGCGCATTCGCCGGCGTCATGAGCATCGAGGACTTCGGCACGGACGTGGTCTACGGCGCGCGCCTGGCCTACCACATCACGGAAGGCCTGTTCGCCGAAGCCACCATCGGGCGGTCGGAGGCCGGCCTGACGAGCTTCGAGGAGCTTTCCGGCGGCGCGCCGATTCTCTCGGACAGCGACCGACAGTTCACGTATTACAACGTCAATCTCGGCTACAACCTGCTGCCGGGCGAGGTGTTCCTCGGCGAAGGCCGCGCCTACAACACCAGCCTGTACGTGATCGGCGGCCTGGGCTCCACCCGCTTCGCGGGGGACGACCGGTTTACCGTCAACGTGGGCGCCGGTTACCGCTTCCTGGTCACCGATTCGATCGCGCTGCACCTCGATTTTCGCGATCACCTGTTCGACACCGACCTGCTCGGCAAGGAGAAGACCGTGCACAACATCGAAACCCACCTCGGGATCACCCTGTTCTTCTGAGGCAGGGTTCACATTCGGCCTCTATCAAGGAGTCTAAGCTGCTGACATGAGTCGTTGCATCCGAATTCTTGGCGTGACGACGCTGCTGTTCGCCCTGTCGGGTTGCAGCAGCATCGAGCCGTGGGTGAAGCCCTACGAGCGCGACCACCTCGCCGATCCCATCATGGCCCTTGACGCGAACCCGGTGTCGAGCGCCTACATCCAGCACGTGTACGAAGCGCGCGAAGGGGCGCGCGGCGGCGAAGGCAGCGCCGGCGGCGGCTGCGGCTGCAACTAACTGCCCTGATGCGCGTGGTTACGCAACAAGCCACCAGGCGCCGGGCCGGCAGGATCGTGCCGGCCTCACGCACCCGCTTTCTTGCCGCGCTGCTGCTCCTCGTGAGCGGCGCGGGCGTGCCGGGCGTGCTCCCGGAAGACCGGACGGACATCCTCTATCACCTGTACGACGGCGGCGGCGTCGAGATCGACGGGCCGTCGGTGCTCGTGCGCAAGCAGGTGGCGAAAAACGTGTCGGTCGTCGGCAACTACTACGTCGACATGGTCAGCTCTGCCTCGATCGACGTCGTCACCACTGCCAGCCCGTACTCGGAAGAACGGAAACAGTACTCGTTCGGTGTGGATTACCTGCACCGCAATACGACGATGTCGCTCGGATACACGAACAGCAGCGAAAGCGACTTCGATGCGACGACCTGGAACTTCTCCGTCAGCCAGGACATGTTCGGGGACCTGACGACGCTGACCCTGAGCTATTCGCTCGGCGACGACACGGTCGGGCGCTCCGACGACGACAGCTTCGCGCGCGACAATACGCGGCAGCAGTACGGCATCGGCCTCACGCAGATCCTCACGCGCGACCTCATCGCCACACTGAACTTCGAGACAATCACCGACGAGGGATTCCTGAACAATCCCTACCGTTCGGTGCGCTACGCGGACTCCGGCAGCGCGCTCGGCTACAGCTTCGAGCCGGAGCTCTACCCGCACACGCGCACCTCGAACGCCGTCGGGCTGCGCACGCGCTATTACCTGCCTTACCGCGCCGCCCTGCAGGCGGAATACCGCTGGTTTACCGACACCTGGGACATCGATGCGCACACCGCCGCGCTGTCCTACGTGCACCCGATGGAGCCGTGGACGTTCACGATCAAGTACCGCTGGCACGACCAGACGGGCGCGCACTTCTTCCGCGACCTGTTCGGGCGCGCCGAGCAGTTCAATTTCCGCGGGCGGGACAAGGAGCTGTCGCCGCTCACGAGCCAGACGCTGAAGCTCGCGGCGAGCTACGAGTTCCTGAGCGATGGCTGGAAGTTCATCGACCGCGGCACGGTCAACTTCTCGATCGACCGGCTGAACGTCGACTACCACGAGTTCCGGGACCTGACCGTGGCGGCGCCGCCCGGCGAGGAGCCGCTCTACACGCTCGACGCCGATATCTTCCAGCTCTATTTCTCTTTCTGGTACTGACCGCCCGGGCGCGCACCACGCGCCCCCGCGGCGAGCCCGCCGACTCCGGTACAATACGCCGACTCGAACGAGGCGGGACACGCATGGCCACCCTGACCGGCATCGCACGGCGCGACAGGAAACGAGCGCCCATGGAGACTCTCGAGCGGGCGGAAATCAGCAAGGAAAGCGGAGTCGCCGCGGATTTCCGTGGTAAGCCCGGCAAGCGGCAGGTGACGGTCGTTTCGGCCGGCTCGTGGCGCGACGCCTGTCGCGATCTCGGGCAGGAGATCCCGTGGACCACCCGGCGCGCCAACCTGCTGGTCGAAGGACTCGTCCTGCCGGGCTCCACCGGCGGGATCCTCAGCATCGGACCGGTGCGGCTGCTCATCACGGGCGAGCTGGACCCGTGCTCGCGCATGGACGAGCAGTACGACGGCCTGACGCGCGCGCTGCTGCCGGCGTGGCGCGGCGGCGTGAGCTGTGCCGTTCTCGAAGCCGGTCCCGTGGCGCTCGGCGACAGCGTCACCCTCGAGCTTCCAACAGCATGAGTAACCCGGGCCCATGACCTGGTTCGTGGCGATACTGCTGGCGCTTGCCGCGGTGGTCGCCGTTCTCTACAACCGCCTGGTGCGGGATCGCAATCGCGTGGACGGGGCATGGAGCGACATCGACGTCCAGCTCCAGCGCCGGCACGATCTCATCCCGCAGCTCGTCAAGGCGGTCGACCAGTACGCGCAATACGAGCGTGCCACGATCGAGGCTGTCACCGCGCTGCGCGCCGAGGCGATGCGCACGACGGGTGTCGATGCACTGGGCCGCAAGGAAGAAGAGCTCTCCAGCGGCGTGCAGCGGCTGCTGGCGGTCGCCGAGCAGTATCCCGATCTCAAGGCGAACGAGAATTTCCTGCAGTTGCAACGCGAGCTGGTCGAAACCGAGGACTACCTCCAGTTCGCGCGCCGCTACTACAACGGCTCCGTGCGCGAATTCAACACGCGCGTGGAGACCGTGCCGAGCAACATCGTTGCCCGCGGCTTCGGATTTACCGCGCGCGAGTATTTCCAGAAGGAATCGGACGAGGTCGCAGCCGTGCCGCTGGTGAACCTGGGCCGGATCGAATGAGGCGCCTTTGGACGATCGTGCTGCTGGTCGTGCCGGCCCTCGGCAGCGCCGACGAACGCATCCTCGATTACCACAGCGACATTCTCGTGCGGCAGGACGGATGGATCGAGGTGAGCGAGCGAATCACGGTGCGGGCCGAGGGTGACCGCATTCGCCGCGGCATTTATCGCGATTACCCGACCGATTACGAGGACCGGTTCGGCAACGACGTCGAGGTGGACTACGAGCCGCTGTCGGTACGGAGGAACGATCGGCAAGAAGATTTCCACACCGAACGCCGCGGCAACGGCGTGCGGACTTACTTCGGCTCGGCCGAGCGGGTGCTGGAACCGGGCGTGCACACCTACGTGTACCGCTATGACGCCGGCCGCATGCTCGGTTTTTTCGACAGCCACGACGAGCTGTACTGGAACGTGACCGGACTCGGCTGGGACTTTCCGGTCGATCGCGCGTCCGCGACCGTGTCCTTCGAGTTCGAGCTGCCGCCCGATGCCATCGGCGTGGAAGCCTGGACCGGTGCTTACGGGGAACAGGGCAGGGACGTCGCGGCGTCGACGGCCGATGGACGTGCCTTATTCGAGACGACGGCGCCGCTCGGGCTACACGAAGGCCTGACCATCGTCGTGACCTGGCCGAAAGGCCTGGTCGCGGAGCCCGGTGCGCTGCAAAAGGCGAGCTGGCTGCTGTCGGACAATGCCAACCTGCTCGCCTGCCTGGCGGGCCTGCTGGCGCTCTTCGGCTGGTACCTGCCGACCTGGCGCAAGTACGGCCGCGATCCGGAGGAAGGCCCGCTCGTGACGCGCTACGAGCCCCCGGAGGGTTTCTCGCCGGCGTCGCTGCGTTACATCGACAAGATGGGCTACGACAATGCGGCGATGACGGCGGCGATCGTCAATCTCGCCGTGAAAGGTTACCTGCGCATCGAGCAGGACGGCGGGGACTACACGCTGCATCGCCTGGCGGCGCCAGCGGAAGCGCCTCCGCTGGCCGGCGGGGAAAAGGCTTTGCTCGATGCGTTGTTCAGCGGCGGCGACAGCATCGTTCTCGACAACGACAACCACGAGATCCTCGGTGCGGCGCGCTCGAAGCACCGCTCCGCGCTGCGACGGGAGTATGCAAATCGCTTTTTCGTGACCAATGCCGCCTTGAACCTGCCGGCCGTGCTGATTGCGATCGTCACCGCGGTAATCGCCTTCAACGTGGGCAGCGGCGTGACTCCGGCTGTCGTGGTGCTACTGTTCGCGATGGTGGCGGTCACGGTCTTCTTCGCCATCGTGATGAAGCGGCCGACCATCGCCGGGCGAAAACTGCTCGACCAGGCCGCGGGCTTCAGGGACTACTTGCAGGTGGCGGAAAAAGACGCCATGAACCTGCGCAACCCGCCCGCGATGACACCGCAGCTCTTCGAGCGTTACCTGCCGTTCGCGCTGGCGCTCGGGGTCGACCAGCAGTGGTCCGAGCGCTTTGCCGCGGAGCTGGCCGGCGTGCGCGGAACGGGCGGTGCGGCTTACCACCCTGCCTGGTACAGCGGCGCCTGGAGTACCCGGGATTTCACCGCGGCGACCTCGAACCTGACCTCCAGCCTCGGAACCGCCATCAGCTCGTCCGTGAGGGCCCCGGGATCGTCCTCCGGCAGCGGGGGCGGCGGCTTCTCCGGCGGCGGCGGTGGCGGCGGTGGCGGGGGCGGCTGGTAAGCTGCCCCATTGGTAAAGCCGGCGGCGGCCTCATATCGTTTCCTTGTGAGCCGACTCGCCGCCCCCTGAAACCGCGAAAGCAAGAGGATCCAGCGACTTTTGAGCCAATACGTCTACAAAAGGCGGCCGATCGACAACAGCGCCATTCCCAGCGTGATTTTTGCCTTGCTCATTGCGAACGGACTGCTGTTCGCGGCGCAGCAGTTCTGGCCCAACCTGCTCGCGTATTACTTCGCCCTGTGGCCGGTCGGGTCGGCTTACCCGTTCGAGTTCTTCCCATGGCAGCTCCTGACCTACGGGTTCCTGCATGGCGGTCTGTGGCACATTTTCTTCAACATGTTCGCGCTCTGGATGTTCGGCCGCGACCTCGAGCGGATCATGGGGGCGCGGCGGTTCCTGACCTACTACCTGGTCTGCGTGGTCGGTGCCGGCGCTGTCCAGCTCCTTGTCGCTGCCATCCAGGGCGGCACCTACCCGACGGTCGGTGCCTCCGGCGGGGTCTTCGGGCTTTTGCTGGCGTACGGCATGGCATTCCCGAACAACACCGTGATGCTCATGTTTCCGCCGATCCCGATGAAGGCGCGAACCTTCGTGGTGGTCTTCGGCGTGCTTACGCTGTTCCTCGGCGTCAGCGGTGCGGCGCCAGGCATCGCCCATTTCGCGCATCTCGGCGGCATGCTGTTCGGCTTCCTGCTGCTGCAATACTGGAGACGTCCCCGGCGCCGCTGATTGTGTGACGCCCTCGCGGGTTCGGGGCCGCAACGGTTTCCGGACGGGCGGCATCTGAGGTTTAATCAAGCGACGATAACCGACCCGAAGAGCGAGGGGACAATGGAAATCAAGCGCAGGGAATTCCTGGGCGGGATGGCCGCCGGCGGCGCCGTCCTGACCATGCCGGCCTTCCTGGCCGGCTGCGGTATCAACGAGGCGATCGGGACCGCGGCGCCGGCGCCGCAGAACCCGTTCCTCGAGTGGTTCGGGGTCGACGAGCCGGTCGTGGCGCGCGTCATGGCCGAGCTCACGGCCAACGGCGCCGACGCCGCGGATCTCTATTTCCAGCACCAGCGGACCAATTTCATCGGCATGGAAGACGGCCTCGTGAGCCGCGCCTATTCGGAGATCCAGCAGGGCGTGGGGCTCAGGGTCGTCGTCGGCGAGCAGACCGGCTACGCCTTTACCGAGGATCTCACCCTGCCGTCGATGCTGGCGGCGGCGCGCACCGCGGCGGCGATCGCCAAGGGCAGCAGCGTTGTCCTCCCGCAGGCTTTCAACCCGACAAAGAGCGGCGACCTTTACCGCACCGAGGTACCGTGGGCGCACGTCGGCGTCGAGCAGAAACTGCCGTTTCTGAAGCGTATCGATTCAGGGGCACGCAAGGCCGACGAATCGATACAGAAGGTGTCCGCGTACTGGATGGATGCGGACGAGCGCGTGCTGATCGCGACGCTCGGCGGCCACATCGTGACAGACCGCCGCCCGATGACCCGCCTGAGCGCGCAGGTCACAGCCGTGCGCGACGGTGAAACGCAGAGCGGCTTCTCCAACATCGCAGCGCGCGAAGGCTTCGACTGGTACACGGACGAGCGCGTCGACGCGATGGTGAAGGAGGCGGTCGACCGCACGCTCATCCTGTTCGAGGCGGTTCGCCCGCCCGCCGGCGAGATGCCGGTGATCCTCGCGGCCGGCGCGAGCGGCATCCTGCTGCACGAGGCCATCGGGCACGGCATGGAGGCGGATTTCAACCGCAAGGGCACGAGCATCTATTCCGACATGATCGGCAAGCAGGTCGCGGAGCCGTTCGTCACGGTGGTGGACCAGGCGACGATCCCGGGCGAGCGCGGCGCGCTGAACTACGACGACGAGGGCAACGCCTGCGGGCGCACGGTCATGGTCGAGAACGGCATCCTGCGCTCGTACCTGCACGACGGCATCAGCGCGGCGCAGTACAAGGTGCCGGTCACGGGCTCGGGCCGCCGCGAATCGTACCGGTTTGCGCCGATGCCGCGCATGACCTGCACGTTCATGGAAGACGGGCCGCATACGAAGGACGAGATCGTGGCGGCAGTCGACCGCGGCATCATCGCGGAGACCTACACGAACGGGCAGGTGCAGATCGGCGCCGGCGACTACACGTTCTACGTCAAGAACGGCTGGCTGGTGGAGAAGGGCAGGATCACGGCGCCGATCAAGGACGTCAACATCATCGGCAACGGGCCGGAATCGCTGAAACGGATCACCATGGTGGCGAACGACGCGCGGCTGGACACCGGCGGCTGGACCTGCGGCAAGAACGGCCAGCGCGTACCGGTGTCGCAGGGGATCCCGACGGTGCTCGTGTCCAATATGACCGTTGGAGGCGAAAATGCGGCCTGACCTCGATGTACGCGCGGCCGATGCCGTGCAACTGGCGCTCGATGCAGGCGCCGACGACGCGTTCGCATTCGCGACCCAGAGCCGCGACGTTGAATTCAGCTATCGGGACGGTGCGCTGGAGCAGGTGAAGGACGCGACGGCGCGGAACCTCGCCGTCGAGCTGTACGTGGACGGGCGCTATTCGAGCCACCAGACCACGGATCTCGAACCCGACCGGCTGCGGGGCTTCGTGAAAGCGGCGGTGGCGCTGACCCGGGCGCTGGAGCCGGACCCGTTCCGGCAGATCACGCCCGCGGAACTGTTCAAGGGCCGCAAGGCCGTGGACCTCGACCTGGATGACGCCGCGGTGGCCGAGCTGGACCGCGAACGGCGCCTCGCGTGGTGCACGGCCCTGGATGCAGCGACGCGCACGCACGAGCGGGTGATCTCCGCTACCGCCGGCGTGTACGACGGCACCGTGATCTCGGCCGCGGCGAGCAGCAACGGCTTCAGGGGCTCGCAGCGTTCGACGTACTGCTGGCTGGGCTCGAACGTGACGCTGAAGGATCGCGGCGACCGGCGCGCATCGGACGGCTTCTACGCGGGCGGCACCCACCTCAACGACCTGCCGGCGACCCGGAGCATCGGCGAGACCGCGCTGGAACGCGCGCTCGTGCGGCTGGACGCGGAAAAAGGACCGACCGTGAAAGCCACCATGGTGGTGGATGCGCGCGCGGCGGCATCGCTGGTGGGGCGCCTGATCGGGCCGGCCGACGCGGCCAGCGTACAGCAGGGACGCTCTTTCTGGGCCTCGCTGGTGGGCAGGAAAGCGTTCAGCGACAAGCTCAGCATCACCGACGATCCGCTGATCGTGCGCGGCTTCGGCTCGCGGCTCTACGACCGCGAAGGCATCGCCGCGAAGGTGCTGCCGATCGTGGCGGAGGGCCGGGTCGAGAACCTCTACGTCGACACCTACTACGGCCGGAAGGCGGAGATGGAGCCTACGACCGGCTCACCGTCCAACGTCCGCATCGCCACCGGTACGCAAACGCTGGAGGAGCTGCTGGGCGACGCCGGCGAAGGCGTATACGTCACGTCCTGGCTGGGCGGCAACGCCGACGGGACGACCGGCGATTTCTCGCTCGGTTTGCGCGGCCACATGATCGAGAACGGCAAGATCGGCCGCCCGGTCGGCGAGATGAACGTCACGGGCAACCTGCGGCAGCTCTTCCTGCGGCTGGAGGCGCTGGGCAACGACCCGTATCCCTACGCCACGATCCTGGCGCCGTCGATGGTGTTCTCCGGCGTCGACTTCTC
>CBFGSB010000064.1:0-15731 GCA_965651325.1 uncultured Chromatiales bacterium
GTCAATCGACGATGGCCTGGTACACGAGCGCGCGCACCTTTTCGTGATCGTCGAGGTCGCCCGCCGGTATGAGCTGGGTCATGTAGACCACGACCAGGTCTTCCCTGGGATCCACCCAGTAGCTCGTGTGATAGGCACCGCCCCAGCCGAATTCGCCGACGGAGCCGGGCAGGCCGCGCGCCCCCACGTCCTCGACGATGTAAAACCCGAGCCCGAAGCCCTGGCCGGGAGCGAAGGCAACCTGCCCGAGATGGTTCGTCGTCATCAACTCGACGGATTTGCGAGCGAGGATGCGATGACCGCGCAGTTCACCCCCGTTCAACAGCATCTGCAGGAAGGCAGCGTAGTCCGACACGGTCGAGAGCAGGCCCGCGCCGCCCGAAAAGCTCTTGCGCGGTCCCTCGACGTAGGCACCTTGCGTGGTGGAGCCATCCGGGCCGTTCCGCGGAGCGCGGGCGATGCCTTCCCCGGTGTCCGCGTAAACAACGGCGAGGCGATCGCGCTTCGATTCCGGCAGGTAAAAATACGTATCCTCCATGCCGAGCGGCCCGAAAATGCGCTCGTCCAGGAACCGGTCCAGCGGCTTGCCGGCGACTTCCTCGACGAGCGCGCCCAGGATGTCGATGCTGTAGCCGTAAACCCAGGCCTCGCCGGGCTGCGCCTCTGCGGGCAGCCGGGCCATGCGCTCAACCGTCGCGCCGATCGGCTCGTCGCGGTCCGCGAAGTACCAGCCCTGTATGCCCGCCTCTGCCCAGGCGCTGCCGCCGGCGCCATAGCCATAGCCGAAGCCGGACGTATGGGTCAACAGGTCACGGATGGTGATGGGCCGTTTCGCATCGACCACGTCATAGCCGCCATCGTCCCGCGCCACGGCAACGGTCGTCTCGCTGAACCCGGGCAGGTACTTCCCGACCGGATCGGAGATGAGCAGCCGGCCCTCTTCCTGCAGGAGCAGCGTCGCGACACTCACGATCGCCTTGGTCTGTGACGCGATGCGGAAGATCGTATCGTCCTGCATCGGCGCTCCAGCTTCGATGTCGCGGTAGCCGAAGGCTTCATGGAATACGATATGCCCGCGGCGTGCCACGAGCGCCACGGCCCCGGCAAGCCGGCCTCCGTCCACGTACCCCTGCAATTCGCGCGAGAGCCTTTGCAGGCGCTCGGTCGACATGCCGGCGTCTTCGGGCGGAGCAACTTCGGCTGCAGGCACATTCGCCGTCAGCGCAACGGCGATCAGAGCGAGGCCGAGCACGCGCAAGCGCGCTGCCCGGCGATGCACGGTAGAACACCTCACGTGGAAACTCCCCCTGCCGCGGAACCCGAGCGGCTATCATACATCGCGGCGATTGCCGGAAAACCGGGCAGCGCGAGGCACCATTTCCATTTCGCCCGCGCCGTATCGACTTCGCCTGCTTGCGTTCGGGAGAGACGCTGATGCACCCATCCCTTTTCGTCGCCGCCGTGCTCCTGCTGGGTACCGGTACGGCTGCCGCCGCCGCGCCGGACCGGTCGGATTCCGCGCCGCCGCCCACGCTGCGCGTCGATATCCAGCACGCCGGCGACGCGACGAGCGAGCACTACGCGCTGGAGCGGGTGGCGGTGGAAGCGTTGCCCTGGCCGGGCAACCCGGCGCGGCCGCTGGACGACACCAACCGCGGCAGCCAGATGTTCGAGGTGGTCGATGCCGAAAGCGGGCGCGTGCTCTACTCCCGCGGCTACAGCACCGTGTTCGGCGAGTGGCGCACCACCGCCGAAGCAAAGGAGCTGCAGCGCAGCTTCGGTGAATCGCTGCGCTTCCCGAGACCGGACGCCCCGGTGCGGGTGGGCGTGTACGGACGTGACGGCGACAACCGCTTCGTGCTGCAATGGTCGGTGCCCGTGGACCCGGGCGCACTGGCCGTGGCGCGCGTTGCGCCACCCGCGCCCGCCAGCCCTCTTGCGATCCGTCACAACGGTGATCCGGCGCACAAGGTGGACCTGCTGCTGCTCGGCGACGGCTACACGGCCGCCGAGATGGATGAGTTCCGTGCCGATGCGGAGCGCCTGGCCGACCGGCTCTTCGCCGTGTCGCCGTTCCGTGAACGGGAGGCAGACTTCAACGTCTGGGCCCTGGCAGTGCCCGTGCCCGAGTCCGGCATCAGCCGTCCGTCGACCGGGCTGCAGCGTTATTCAGCCACGGGCGCACGCTACGACGCTTTCGGCAGCGAGCGCTACATCCTTACCCTGGACAACCGCGCGTTCCGCGACCTGGCGCAGTATGCCCCGTACGACGTCGTCGAGATCGTGATCAACGGCGAGACCTACGGTGGCGGTGGAATCTTCGGCCAGTTCAGCACCGTGGCGGCCGGCAATGCCTGGGCCGACTACGTGTTCGTGCACGAGTTCGCGCACCACTTCGCCGGCCTCGCCGACGAGTACTACACCTCGCCCGTAGCCTACGCGGCCGCCGACCACCCGACCACGGAGCCATGGGAGCCCAACGTCACCGCGCTGCTCGACCCTGCGCACCTCAAGTGGCGCTCCGATACGCGACAGCACACGCCGGTACCCACGCCCTGGCCGAAAGACGAGTTCGAAGCCTACGAGCGCGGCGTGCAGGCGCGGCGCGCCGAGCTCCGCGCGGCGCGGCGGCCCGAGGCCGAGATGAGCGCGCTGTTCCGCGAGGAACAGGACCACGTCGAGGCGCTGTTCGCGGATGCCCGCTACCGGGACGCCGTCGGCGCCTTCCAGGGCGCCAACTATTCGGCCACCGGGTACTACCGGCCGCAGATGCAATGCATCATGTTCACCCGCGCCGACGCGTTCTGCGACGTCTGCCGCCACGCGCTCGAGCAGATCATCGACCTGTACACGCTCAGGTGAAACGGGTCGAGGAGACCAGGGCGGGAGTTTTGGCCGCAGCCGTTCAGGAGCCCAAAGACAGGCGCGGGGACCGGTGGGCCGTACGCCGGGCGGCGAAGAAGCCGGGCACGCTGTAGCGCGAAATGCCCTCGACGCTGTGCTCCCTGCCCCCGGCGATTGCCGCCGCGGCCGACAGGGCGCTCTGCACCGCCGGACCGATCCCCTCCCCCATGTCGACGGAGGCTAAGCCGACCGCGTCGCCGATGATGAAGGCATTGCCCCGGCGCACCGTGTCCGACTGCCCGCGAAGAAAATAGCTGTAGCCCGTTGGCTGGTACTCATAGTCCCGCACCAGGTTCTCGCGCTCGAGCTTGCGGGTGAAACCTGCCCAATAGTCTTTCAGCTTCACGCCTTTCGCCTTGATGGAGGCCGCCTTGCCCCCGAGGCCGACGTTGACGTAGCCGTCCGCCTTCGGCACGTACCAGGCATAACCCGGCAGCCCGTCGGCGAAGAACCAGAGCTTGCACTCCTCGTTCTGCCAGTCGTAGGCGAACTCCTGCTCCAGCGTGGCGATCTGCAGCGAGCCGTCCCGCGGGCTCGCGTCGTGGAAGAACTGCCGGTAGACGGGACAGGAGGTTCCGCCGGCACCGACGAGATAGCTGCACTCGAAGCGGCCGTCAATAGTGAACCCGTTTGCCTGCTCCTCGATGCGCTTGACCTTGTGCGTGACCACCTCCGCGCCCGAGCGGCGCAGCAGCCAGTCGTCGAATTCATAGCGGCGGATGGAATGCTGGACCGTGCGCTTCCTGAATTTCAGCCGCCGCCAGTTGAACTCGAGTCGCTCGAACGTGAGGAACCGGTGCGGGTAGCGTGACACGTCGATTTCCAGGTCCTCGACCACCTGCGGGGTCACCCAGCCGGCGCACAGCTTGGTGCGCGGAAACTCCGCCTTGTCGAGGACGAGAACGTCGAGGCCTGCCTGCTGCAGCTTCCAGGCACAAGTCGAGCCGGCAGGGCCGCCTCCAATGACTATGGCATCTGCTCTTTGCAAGGCGCCTTACTCCGGGCCGGAGGCGCCTATCGGTTCGGCTTCGTACTGGTAGCGGCGGGTCATGGGCACCTGGTTGTTGCCGTGCGGCGCGAACAGCACCTGGTAGAGCTGCAGCGTGCCCGAGCGGAACGCCGCGGACGAACCCGCGAGATACAGCCGCCAGGTGCGCACGAACTCGCTGCTGTACATCTGGCGCACGCGGTCGCTGACTTTCTCGAAATTACTGAGCCAGCTACGGCAGGTACGCGCGTAGTGCAGCCGCAGGTTCTCGACGTCCAGCACGGAGAACTTGAACGGCTCGAACACGGCGGTCATCTCTCCGAGGCTGGGGATGTGCCCGCCGGGGAATATGCGCTTCGCGATCCAGGGATCCGGCGGCCGCGGGTTGCTGCGGCCGATGGAGTGAATCAGCCCCAGCCCCTCCGGCTTGAGGCTCTGGGCAACGATCGACCCGAGGGTCCGGTAGTTCCGCAAGCCCACGTGCTCCAGCATCCCCACCGAAACGAAAACGTCGTAACGGCCAATGATGTTGCGGTAATCGTCCTCGATGAAGGTCACGCGATCGGCGAGGTTCCGGAGCTTGGCCTGTTCCTTCGCATAGCGAACCTGCTCGTGCGAGTTGTTATAGGCGGTCACCGTCACACCGTAATGCTCCGCCATGTGCAGCGCGAGCGCGCCCCATCCGCAGCCGGCCTCGACGACAGTCTGTCCCGGCTGCAGCCTCAGCTTGCGGCAGACATGGTCGAGCTTTGCGAGCTGCGCTTCCGCGAGCGTCGCTTCGGCATGCGGGTAGTAAGCGCAGGTATAGACCATTCGCTCATCCAGCCAGAGGCTGTAGAACTCGTTGCCGAGGTCGTAGTGCCGGTGCACGTTGTCCTGCGAGCGAGAGAGCGTGTTGGGCCTCAGCGCCGCGAGCTGCGACCGCATTTTCTGCAGCCGGTAGCGGCGGGTCGTCTTGAGCGAATACCCACGCGATATCTCGTTCACGAAATCATAGAAGTCGCCGTGGATGTCGATGAGGCCCTTGATATAGCTCTCGCCGAAGCCCATGGGCGGGGACCGCAGCATCGCGAAAAATGCCGAGCGATCCTTGATCTCCATTTGCGCGACGGGGGTGCCTTCGCAATAGCAGTATTCATTGCCGTTCCACAGTTTGACCGAGATCCGCGGGTTGCCTACGAGTTCCAGGCAACGTCGGGCAACGGTGGCTTCGAACCCGCTATCCACGACCTGCTGTTTGGCATCTGCTTTCAAGACCGGGAACCTCTTGCGTGTGAATGCCGCGCCGACAGGGTCGCGGCGCGGTCTTTCAGTTTGGCATTCATCAGACAGATCGACAAGTTACGCGCACGAAGCGTGCCCGAGAGCAAGCGGCAGGACACTGACAAATACCTGAAATATTTAACGAAATAGACCGGAACAGCTATGCGAGCGACGGCGTTCACCGTCGCTCGCATTCGGCGGTGCTCCTGCGACGGTCAGCCGCGGGCTTTCAAGGTATCGCGTATCTCGCTCAAGAGCTGCACCTCCGCGGAAGGTTTTGGCGGCTCTTGCGGCTTTTCTTCTGCCTTCTTCTGCAGCCGGTTCACGGCCCGGATGAGCACGAACACGGCAACGGCGACAATCAGGAAGTTCAGCACCGTGTTGATGAAAAGGCCGTAATTCACGGTCGCGGCGCCGGCTTGCTGGGCGGCGGCGAGTGACGGGTAATCAACCGAGGTCAGGTTCCAGTAGAGCTGGCTGAAATCCACCTTGCCCATCAGCAAGCCGAGGGGCGGCATTATGACGTCGTTGACGAGGGAGGTTACGATCTTGCCGAACGCCGCCCCGATAATAATGCCGACGGCCATGTCGACGACGTTGCCACGCAGGGCGAATTCCTTGAACTCCTTCAACATGGTTATTCTCCGTTGTTGTTGAAGAGCTCATATTAGGACAAAAAGGGGACTCGTTGGAGCGAGGAAAGCGTCCCTATGCGCGGAGCAGGCGGGCGGGGGCCGGCGCGTGGCTGCGGCACCACGCGAGAAACCCTGCTTCCGGGAGCGGCTTTCCGATGTAGAAGCCCTGCCCCAGGTCGCAGCCGAAGCGCGTGACGAGCTCGAGCTGCTGCGCGGTCTCGATGCCTTCCGCCACTATCTCGAGGCTCATCGCCTTGCCGAGCGCGATGATCGCCTGCACCACGCGTTCGTTGTTCGCGGATTCCGTAAGCCGGGCGACGAACGACTGGTCGATCTTGAGCGTCTGTGCCGGCAGCTCCGCCAGGTAGCTCAGGGAAGAATACCCGGTGCCGAAGTCGTCGATGTGAATGCCGACTCCGAAGGCCGACAGGTCAATGAGCATGGGGCGCGCGATGGTCAAGTCCTCCAGCAGGGCCGTCTCGGTAAGCTCGAGGTTGATGAGCTTCTGGCCGACGCTGTACTCCTGCAGGATCGACTTGATGAGCGCGAGCAGTTGCTCGTTCCTGAGCTGGTGCGCCGACAGGTTGACGCTCACGGGCACGTCCCAGCTCTCGGCGGTCCGCCAACGGCCGACCGTGTCACAGACCTTGCGCATGATGCATTCGAACAGGATGTCCGAGATGCCCATCTCCTCGCTCAGCGGAATGAAGTCCGCCGGACCGATGATCGTGCCGTTCGGCCGCACCCAGCGGGCGAGCGCCTCGGCGCCGGCCAGTTCGCCGGACTTAAGGTCGATCTGCGGCTGGAACCAGGTGGTAATCTCGCCGTTCTCGATCGCCTGCCTCAATTCCGCTTCCATGTCGAGCTTGTGCTGGGCGCGGTCCTGCATTTCGCGGTGATACCAGGTTATGCTGCCGTCCAGCCGCCGCATCGAGCGGTGCAAGGCTCCCTCGGCGCAGCGAAAGACGGTGCCCGAATCGGCGCCGTGCGCCGGGTGGCAGGCAATGCCAATGCTCGCCTTGAGGAACAGGTCGCGCCCGTTCACCGGGAACGGCTCCTGCACGATGGTCTTGATACGTTCGACCACGTCGCTGACGGCATCTTCGCTCCCGCAGTGCGGCACCAGGCAGCAGAACTCGTCCGCGCCGAAGCGGCCGACCACGACACGCGGCACCTGCCCGGCAAACATCGCGCCGAGCCGCTTGCCCAGCGCCCGCAGGATGCGCGTGCCCGAATCGTACCCCAGGGTCTCGTTCAGGAAGCTGAAGCGTTCGATGTCCAGCAGGATGACCGCGGTGCTGCCGTCGGCCTCCGTGCCCCGATCGATCATTTGCTGCAGTTCGTCGATCAGCTTCAAGCGGTTCGGCAGCCTGGTAACCGGGTCGAAATAGGCCAGCCGGTGCAGCTCCGCCGTACGGTCCATGACGCGCTGCTCCAGCACCTCGTTCGCGCGCCTGAGCGCCAGGTCCGCATGCCACTTGCCGCACAGCGCGGCCGCGAGCTGCCGGCACTCCAGCGCGTGGAACGGCTTCTTGAAAAAGAAGATCCGGTCGGCAGGAGGGATGTCATGGCCCAGGTTGTCCGGTTCGGGGCTCATGGAACCGGTTACGAGGACGATGTTCACGTTCGGGTCGAGCGCACGGATCTGCTTCGCCGCCTCGACCCCGTCGATCCCGGGCGGCATGTTGATATCCAGGAACACGATGGCAAACGGGTTGCCTTCCCGGACGGCTTCGGCAACGGCTGCGACGCCGGCGGCACCCTGCGTGCGGGTGTGCACCTCGAATTTCGCGGCACCCTTTTCGTCGGTCTCCTCGCCGAAAAGGACCTTCTCGAGATCGCCGAGCGTGGTGGTCGCGACATCCGGCTCGAAATTGCTCCCGAGGCAATGCAGGTACTCGCCAATGATCAGCGCATCGTCGTCAACCGCGAGGATGCGATTAGTCAATGGCGTGTGTGCCTTCATGAAGCCGCCTGCCGCACCATTCCCGCGACGTCCTCCGCGAGCCGGATGAAGGAAAGCGGCTTGTTGAAATAGTGAAGCTTCACCGGAGGCGGCACACGGCGCTCCAGCTCGTCCCGCGGGATATCGGAGAACCCCGTGACGAATACGATCTCGACTTCCGGATCGAGCTGGCGGATCTGCGTGCCGGCTTCGACGCCGTCGATGCCGGGAGGCATGCGGACGTCGAGAATCACGACGTCGAATGGGCGGCCTTCGTCCGCGGCCCGCGTCGCGAGTTCGATCGCGTCACGTCCCTGGCTGCAGGCCGTCACACTGAACCTTGGTCCCGCGGTGCTTGCCGCAACGGACTCGAACAGCTCTGCCTCCAGCGAATCGAGCGCCTTCATGTAATCCGTCTGCTCCTGGTCGCCGAATGCTTTCCGGTAGCATTCGAGGATAACGTCGTCGTCGTCCGCGATAAGGATACGAATATCCTGGTTGTGCTCTGTCGTGTTCATCTCGTCTCCCGGGCAACCGTCTACGCTGCCGGCAACAGGATGTGGAACGAGGCACCGTTACCGGGGCCCGTGCTCTCCGCAACGATCCGCCCGCCCATGGCCGCCAGTGCATTCGCGCACCAGTGCAACCCGAGACCGGCAAACTCGCTCGGCTTCTTCGAGGTAAATCCGCGCTGGAAAATGCGCTGCCGGATGTCGTCCGTGAAGCCGCATCCGGAATCGCGCACGGTCACCCGCACCATGCGCCGGTCGTCCTGCTGCTCCATCCCGGCCAGCACCTCGATATTCCCGCTCGCCGAATCGTGGCGCTGGATGGATTCGTAGGCGTTCAGGATCAGGTTGCCGAGTACCTGGGCAAGGCTGACCCTGTGCGCGCGCACCCGGAACTCGCCGAGCTCCCGCTGCAAATTCAACCGGACACGTCCTTCGCCGCGCTCTGGAAGCACCAGCGCCGCCTGCTCCACTACCTCGTCCAGGTGCAGGTTTTCCATGACCGGTGCGACATTGGCGTAGCGCTCCTGGTCCGTCAGGATCGCTTCGACCTGGTGCGCCTGGCGGGAGGCGATGTCCAGGTCGCCTTGTGCGTCCTCGCTTGCGGACTGCAGGTGCCCGAAGGCGGAAGCGAGGTAGGCCAGGAGCTTGTCCTGCCGCTCCGGCGGGCATTCGGGGTTGCCGAGCTCGTCGATCGCCTGCCGGACGCGCAGCGCGCCCATGCTGCGAAAGCTGCGGGATACCCGATCGATGCCATTGATCAGCGGCGTCATGGCGTTCCGGATGTTGTGCAGCACTTCGGCCGCCGTATCCGCTTTCCCGGCCTTGAAGGATTGCTCGACAAGCTGCCGGCGCGCATCGCCCAACTCCTTGGTCATGCGGTCGAACTCCGCGCCGAGCGCGCCGATTTCGTCGGTGCGGCTGTTGTTGAGGCGCAAGGAGAGATCGCCGCTCCGGCGAATACCGGTGATATGGCTGGCAAGGCTTTCGAGGGGCTGCACGATGATGTGCCGCAGCAGCCACCACATCACGAGCGCGACAATCACGCCGGCGATCGACAGCGACAGCAATGCGCCTTTGACCGCGCGCGCGCCGAGCGCCGAGGTGTCCCTCGGTGTGCCCGCACGGAGAATCACCAATGGGTTGCCGGCAAAGTCGTTCAGGACACTGTACGCGTCGATCGTCTTGTCGCTCGCGACGTACCGGATCGACCCGGGCGCGGCCGCGACGATGTCGGCCTGCAGCGGCCGATCGAGCGCCGAAGTGGCGTCGGCCGGGAACCAGTCGACCGTCACCTCCGTGCGCGCCTGCACGGCCTGCAGCCGCTTTTCGTCGAAGAACTGCGCCATCATCAGGGTGCCTGCGATTGGCCCTTCCTTGGACGAGGTGATGATCGGCTGCGAGCTGATGAGCATCGGTCCGAGCGCCGTGCGGATCAGGCCGTCATTCCGGCTCTCGAGATTGGTGTGCGAGATGAGCCTGCCCAGCAACGGGTTCGCCGGGTCGAATGCCTCCAGCACGCCGGGATCGGACAGCGAATCGCCCTGGATGAGCTTGCCCCAGAGCATATTCCCGTCGAGGTCGTAGATGACGAGCAGGTCGAGATCGAGGTTTGCGAGCGTCGGCAGGTCGAGGTTCGATTTCACGAAACCCGGATAGCGGCCCTGCACGAACGCGTAGGCGTCGTCCCAGGGTGCCCAGTCGCCGACGACCGACGAAAGCTGGTCGAGGTCTTCCTGTATCGCGCGCTGCACCCGGACCATGTTGGTGTGCGCGACCGATAGCTCCAGCTTTCCGAAAGCGGGTGCGACCGTGCGCTGCAGGATGAACCAGCTCAACGCAACGAGCACTGCCGTGACCGCGAGCAGAGTCACGAACATCTTCTGCTGCAGTGACAGAGATGCGGATCGAGCGGCCATGGCGTCCCGGTCGCGGCGGTGATTCGAGGCGCACATACTAGTGGGCCCCGGGGCCGCCCGCTGTGAACCAATCGGCGTTCCAAACTTATGGCGAATAAAGAGTTTCTGCGCACCGGCGCGGCTTCTGTAAGATGCGGACCACAACCTGCCACGGGAGCCCGAAAAAAGATGAACAGATCCCTGCCGCTGTGCCTCGCCGCCGCCCTCCTGCTGCCCGCCGCGGGAGCCCTCGCGGATACCTTGATCCACGCGGGCCGCGTGATCGACGGTGCGTCGGACGAAGTCCTGCGGGAAATGACCGTGCGCATCGACGGCGACACCATCGCGGGCCTCGAGCGCGGCTTTACCGAAGCCGGCGCGGGAGACACCGTCATCGACCTGAGCGGCTACACCGTATTGCCCGGCTTGATGGACATGCACGTGCACCTCGACGGCGAGTACAGCGAGGACAGCCGGCTCAGCGAATTCATCATGAACGAAGCGGACTACGCTTTGGACGCAGCGATGTTCGCGCGGCGCACGCTGCTGGCCGGCTTTACCGTGGTGCGCAACCTCGGCGATTCATACAACGTGACCGTGGCGCTCAGGAACGCGATCGAGGCCGGTGACGTGACCGGCCCCCGGGTGTTCACGGCGGCCAAATCGCTCGCCTCCACCGGCGGGCACGCGGACCCGACCAACGGCTGGGCGAGCACGATCATGGGCGATCCCGGTCCCGTGGAAGGCGTCGTCAACAGCGTAGAGGATGCGCGCAAAGCAGTGCGTCAACGTTACAAGGACGGCGCGGACTGGATAAAGATCACGGCCACCGGCGGTGTCCTGAGCGTCGCGAAAAGCGGCCAGAACCCGCAGTTCACTGTGCAAGAGCTGGAGGCAATCGTCGCAACGGCGGCCGACTACGGGCTACGGGTTGCCGCGCATGCGCACGGTACGGAAGGCATGAAGCGCGCCGTGCTGGCGGGCGTCGCGTCGATCGAGCACGGGACTTACATGACGGACGAGGTCATGGAGCTGATGAAGGAACGCGGCACGTGGTACGTACCCACCATCCTGGCCGGCAAATGGGTGGCTGAAAAAGCAGAGATCGACGGTTTTTTCCCGGAGCTGGTGCGGCCCAAGGCCGCGGCCATCGGGCCGGTCATCCAGGACACCTTCCGGCGTGCCTACGAGGCGGGCGTGCCGATCGTCTTCGGCACCGATACGGGCGTATCCCCGCACGGCGACAACGCCCGCGAGTTCGGGCTGATGGTCGAGGCCGGCATGCCGCCGATGGAAGCGATCCAGGCGGCGACCAGCGTCGCCGCGGCGTTCCTCGGGATCGAAGAGCGTTACGGCAGCCTCGAAGCCGGCAAGCAGGCCGACGTGGTAGCCGTGCCGGGCAACCCGCTCGAGGACATACACGTCATGGAGAACGTGGCTTTCGTGATGAAGGCGGGGGAAGTCTACAAGCAGCCCTGAACGGTCAGCGCCGCCAGCCTCCGTACCTTATGGCGGCAACGACTCGTCCCAGTCCAGCACGTTGTACTTCTCGAGGATTGCGACGACCGCGTCGACCGGGATCGCCCTCAGCGTACCCCGCCTGCTCTCGACCGTCGTCGCCTTGAGGAGTGCATTGTAGATCGCCTCCTCGGTCGCCTCCGCAGCGGCGGCGAACAGGGGAGACATCGCCGAATTGGCCAGCGTTTCGCTGCGCACGGGCTCCTGGCTTTCGCGCGGCGTGCGCAAACCCGGGTCCGTCGAGAAAGCGATGACGTAGTCCCCCGAGCCGTTGCTCGCGAACGAACCGGTGCGCGCCAGGCCCATGATCGCGCGCGCGGCGAGACGTTCGAGATTGCGCGCGTAAAGCGGCGCGTCCGTAGCGACGACCATCATGATGGAGCCGTCCGGCCGTTCGTCCGCCGGATTGGCTTCCGAGAGCACCTCCTCGAATGCGAATTCGCCAAGCTCCCGGCCAACCGGCGCACCGTTCATCGACAGCACCCCGCCGAAGTTCGTCTGCACGAGCACGCCGACGGTGTAACCGCCGATGCTTTCCGGGAGCACGCGCGAGCTCGTGCCTATGCCCCCTTTCCACGCGAAAGCCTGGGTACCGGTACCGGCGCCGACGCTGCCTTCTTCCACCGGGCCGCTGTGCGCCGCCGCGAGCGCGGCCAGCACGTCCTCGTGCCCGATCGGCACGGCGGTCCACATGTCGTTGACCTGCCCATCGTTGGTTTCGCCCACGACCGGATTGATCGTGTGCTGGCCCATGCCGGGTTGCTCGTAGAGCCAGTCCTTCAGGGCATCCGCCGCGGTCCACACGCACAGCGTGCAGGTGAGCAGGATGGGCGTCTCGATCTCCCCCAGCTCACGGATTTGCGTGACGCCGGTCAGCTTGCCGTAGCCGTTGCCGACATGCACGGCGGCGGGCACGGGGTGCGTGTACAGGTTGCCGGGCGCGGGAATGATCGCGGTAACGCCGGTGCGCACCGCGTCACCCTCGATGACCGTTGCGTGTCCGACCTGCACACCCTCTACGTCGGTGATTGCGTTCAGCGGACCGGGCGCGAAAATCCCGACCACGAGGCCGATGTCGCGGGCGCGCGGGCGCTCGGCGCCGGGGTCGTCCGCGGAGTGTGCCGCAAGCGCAGGGCAGGCCAGCAATGCAACGCAGGCAAGGAGATGACGTGTTTTCATCGATTTCTCTCCGCTCGGGCGCCCGTCCTTGGAGCGTACCGAGGGCTACTCCAGGTTCAATTGGTCGGCGTAGGCGAACAGGCCTGCCGACCCGCCCGTG
Source organism: uncultured Chromatiales bacterium (assembly GCA_965651325.1). Classification (GTDB taxonomy): domain Bacteria; phylum Pseudomonadota; class Gammaproteobacteria; order Steroidobacterales; family Woeseiaceae; genus IDS-8. The sequence goes on from CBFGSB010000064.1 coordinate 12,940, forward strand.
TGAATGAACACGATGTTCTGCGCGTCGGCGAAGTATCCCTTTTTAACGAGGTCGATGAGCCCCGCGAGCGCCTTGCCGCTGTAGACAGGATCGAACAGCAGCCCCTCCAGGCGCGCAAGCAGGAGCACTGCATCGTTCATCGCCTCCGTCGGCACGCCATAACCGGCGCCGACGTAATCGCAATTGGCAACTACGTCCGAGCGCCGCACCGCCCCCGCTGCACCGACCAGTTCCGCCGTCTTTTCCGCGAGCTCGAATACGCGCTGTTCCTGGACCTCTCGTGGCGCGTTGACGCCGATGCCGAGCAGTGGGACGCCGGAACGGCTGGCTTGCAAGCCGACGACGAGGCCTGCCTGCGTGCCGGCGCTGCCGGTCGCGTGCACGACATGATCGATGACCAGTCGGCTCCGGTTCGCCTGGGCAAGAAGCTCCAGCGCGCAGTCCACGTAGCCGAGCGCGCCGACGGGGTTGGAGCCGCCGCCGGGAATGACGTAGGGCGTCTCGCCCGCGCTGCGCAACTCTTCCGCGACGGTTTCCATCGCCACCGTCATGTCGGACCCGGCGGCAACTTCGCGTAATCCCGCACCGAGCAAGCGGTCGAGCAGCACGTTGCCGGACGTGCGGTAGGTGTCGCTAAGGCGTTCGACGCGCCGTTCGAACACCAGCTCGCAACGGAGTCCGAGCTTCGCGGCGGCCGCCGCCGTTTGCCGGGCATGGTTCGACTGCACCGCGCCCTGCGTAACGATCGCGGTGGCACCCTTGTCCAGCGCGTCCGCCATGAGGAATTCGAGCTTGCGTGTCTTGTTGCCGCCCGTCGCGAGGCCGGTGCAATCGTCGCGCTTGACGTGGATGTTCGGTCCCCCGAGGTGCTTCGACAGCCGCGGCAGGAACTCGAGAGGAGTCGGCAGGTGCGCGAGCGGCACCCTCGGAAAGCGGGAAAGCAACACGTTTACTCCTGTTCAGGCAAAGGGAGCGGCGCCGCGCCGGTCGCCAATTCGACGGTGCGGCGCGCCAGCAGGTCGGTGGACGCGAGCAACGGTATGTCCAGGTCAGCGGCGGACAGCACCAGCGGGATTTCCGTGCAGGCCGCAAGGATCGCTTCCGCGCCGGCGCCGGCCAATGACCTTGCAAGCGTCGCCATGCCCTGCCGGATCTCATCGCCCCGATCGCCCGCCTTGATGCGATGGATCAGGTGCATGAGTCCGTTGAGCTCGTCCGGCGGCAACGCCAGCGGTGTATGGCCGGCGCGGGCCAGCACCTGTTCGTAGAGGCCGGCGTGCTGCAGCCCGTCGGTCTGCAGCACGCCGACCCGCCGCGGGCCGGGCAGCGCACGACCGATCTCCGCGACCGTTTCGGCAATGATGCTGACGAAGGGGATGGACACCGCTCCCCGGATCGGCCCCAGGAATGCGTGTGCCGAGTTGCACGGCATGACGAGGAAGTCCGCACCGGCGGCTTCGAGCCGGCGCGCCATGTCGGCGAGCACCTGCCCGACGGTGGGATCACCGCTCGCGATCGCCGCCTGCCGATTCGGTACCTTCGGATTGTGCTCGACCAGCATGCGGATGTGATCCTGGTCGCGCTCCGCGCGGGTCAGCGCGATTACCTTCGCCATGAAGTCGACGGTGGCATCGGGGCCCATCCCGCCCAGCACGCCGACAGTCAGTTGCGCTTCAACCATTCGCCACCGCGCCGGTCAGTCCTGCACGCCCAGCCGCTTGTGCATGATCGGGCTGGTCGTCGTGTACTGCAGGTGCACCTTCTTCTCCGGCTCGATGCGCTGCTTGATGGCGAAAGCAGCGAGGGCCGCCTCGTGAAAGCCGCACAGAATGAGCTTCTTTTTGCCAGGATACATATTGATGTCGCCGATCGCGTAGATCCCCGGCTCCGAGGTCTCGAACTTCTCCGTATCGACGTTGATGGTCTTGCGGTTGATGTCGAGGCCCCATTCGGCGATCGGCCCGAGCTTGGGCGCCAGCCCGAAGAACACGAGCAGGTGATCGGCGCGGATCACCTGCGTCCCGCCGTCCGCCCTCCCCACGGTTACCGATGCCACCAGGCCGGCGCTCCCTTCAATCGCGGTCGCGTTCGCGGCGTCGATGAGGTCCATCTCGCCCGCTTCGACCAGCGCGCGCATCTTCTCGACCGACGCCGGCGCCGCCCTGAATTCCTCGCGCCGGTGCACGAGCGTCATGTGCGACGCTTTGCCGTGCAGCTCCAGCACCCAGTCCAGCGCCGAATCGCCGCCGCCGAAGACGACGAGCTTCTTCCCCGCAAACACCTGCGGATCGCGTACGCGGTAATGCAGCGTCTTTCCTTCGAACTCGCCGGCCTCGGCGACCTTCAACGGCCGCGGCTGGAACGACCCGACCCCGCCCGCAATCACCACCGCCTTGGCGTTGAACTGCGTGCCGGCGGCGGTTTCCACGAAAAACGTGTCGTCGTCCTGCCGCCGCACGACCGTCACCTCCTCGCCCAGGTGCATGCCACAGTCGAACGGCTCGATCTGCTTCAGCAGCCGGTCCGTCAGCTCCTGGCCCGTGCACACCGGAATCGCGGGAATATCGTAGATCGGCTTGTCCGGGTACAGCTCCGAGCACTGCCCGCCCGGCTGCGGAATCGAATCCACGACCTCCGCCTTCAGCCCGAGCAACCCCAGCTCGAACACCTGGAACAACCCGCAGGGCCCTGCGCCCACGATGACGACATCCGTGCTGATCACTACCCCGATTTCCCGCTGCCAAAGAGGCCCGAATGTTACACGCCGCATCGCACGACTGTCGAAACCGCCC
>CBFGSB010000065.1:0-15598 GCA_965651325.1 uncultured Chromatiales bacterium
GCCGCGATCGCGACGTCGAGGTCGTTGGCGAACGCGCGTTCGATGAGATCGTCCAGCGCGGGATCACCGAACTCGTGCCACCAGGCCTTCTCGATTGCCGTTTGCGCGAAATTCACTTCCGCGGCGTTGTGGAATTGCGGCGCCGCCGTGTCCGGAGCTGCATAGTCAGGACCGACGGCGCACGCGCCCAGCCCAAGCGTCGCTGAGAGTAGAACGATGAAACGGGTCATTGGGTTGCCCTCGAAATGCGCCGCGGCCAGCCGAGCAGCGGTCTGCGCGGCCTGCGCGATACGGTTTCCGGCTCGTCACCCGGCCGCACCGCGCCCGTGAGGCGCCGTACGACCCAGTAGAAGACCGGGGTGAAGAGAAGGCCGAAGAACGTCACGCCGAGCATCCCGGAGAAGACCGCGATACCCATGGCGTGCCGCATTTCCGCGCCGGCGCCGCTCGCGAGCACCAGCGGCACGACGCCCATGATGAACGCCATCGACGTCATCAGGATCGGGCGCAGCCGCAGCCGGCAGGCCTCGATCACCGCGCTCCAGGTGCTGGCGCCCGCCGCCTCGCGGTCCTTCGCGAACTCGACGATCAGGATCGCGTTCTTGCACGCGAGCCCGACCAGCACGATCAGCCCGATCTGCGTGAAGATGTTGTTGTCGCCGCCGGTCAGCCACACGCCGGTAATCGCGGAGAGCAGCACCATCGGCACGATCAGGATCACGACCAGCGGCAGGCTCCAGCTTTCATACAGCGCCGCCAGCACGAGGAACGCCAGCAGCACGCACAGCGGGAAGATCCACACCGCCGTGTTGCCCGAGAGGATCTGCTGGTAGGTCAGGTCGGTCCACTCGAACTCCATGCCGTTCGGCAGGTTGGCGTTGGCAAGCGCCGCCATCGCCGCCTGCGCTTCGCCCGAGCTGTAGCCCGGTGCCGGCGCGCCGTTGATCTCGGCGGTGAGATAGCCGTTGTAGTGCGGCACGATGTCGGGGCCCGCGGTCTGATGGAGCGACACGAAACTTCCCAGGGGCACCATCTGGCCGATGTCGTTACGCACCTTCAGGTTGACCACGTCTTTTGGCTGCAGGCGGAAGTCCATCGCGGCCTGTGCCTTGACCTGGTAGGTGCGGCCGAACTGGTTGAAGTCGTTGACGTACAGCGAGCCGAGATAGATCTGCATCGTCTCGAACAACTGCTGCAGGTCGACGCCCTGTGCCTTCGCCTTTTCCCGGTTCACCTCCGCCCGCACCTGCGGCGCGTTGATCTGGAAGCCGGAAAAGAGATTGGTCAGCCCAGGCGTCTGCCAGCCCGTGCCGATCAGCTTCTGCGTCTCGGCATACAGCGTCTCGAAGCCGAGGCCCGCGCGGTCCTCGATCTGCATGCGGAACCCGCCGATCGCGCCGAGCCCCATGATCGGCGGCGGCGGAAAGACCGCGACGAACGCCTCCTGGATCGATGCAAACTGCTGGTTCAGCACGCCCGCGATCGCGCCGGCCGACAGCGCCGGGTCCTCGCGCTCGTCGAAGTCCGACAGCGTGACGAACACGATGCCGGCGTTCGGCGCGTTGACGAAGCCGTTGATCGAGAGCCCCGGGAATGCCACGGCGTGCTCGACGCCCGGTTGCTCGAGGGCGATGTCGCCCATGCGCTCGATCACCGCGGTCGTGCGGTCGAGCGTCGCCGCTTCCGGCAATTGCGCGAAGGCGACAAGGTATTGCTTGTCCTGCTGCGGGATGAAGCCGCCGGGCACACTGTTGAAACCGAGCCACGTCAGGCCGATCAGGCCCGCGAACACGGCTACCGCGATCCCGGAGCGCCGCAGCATGCGGCCGGTGACGCCCACGTAGCCGCGGGAACCGCGGTCGAACAGCCGGTTAAACGGCCGGAGCAGCCACCCGAAGGCTCGGTCGATACCGCGCTGCAGGCGGTCCGGACGCGTGCCGTGCTCTTTCAGCAGCACGGCGGAGAGTGCCGGCGACAGGGTCAGCGAGTTGATCGCGGAGATCACGGTGCTGATCGCGATCGTGATCGCGAACTGGCGGTAGAACTGGCCGGAGAGACTGCTGATGAACGCCGTCGGCACGAACACGGCCACCAGCACGAGCGCCGTCGCCACGATCGGCCCCGTCACCTCGCGCATCGCCTGCTTGGTGGCGGCAACCGGTTTGAGGCCTTCGCGAATATTCCGCTCGACGTTCTCGACGACGACGATCGCGTCGTCCACGACGATGCCGATGGCAAGCACGAGCCCGAACAGCGACAGCGCGTTCAGCGAGAAGCCCAACAGGTGCATGACCGCCAGCGTGCCGACCAGCGACACGGGCACCGCGGCCAGCGGGATGATCGACGCCCGCCAGGTCTGCAGGAACAGGACGACCACGAGGACGACCAGCAGCAGCGCCTCCAGCAGCGTATGCACGACGGCTTCAATGGAGTCGCGCACGAACGTGGTCGGGTCGTAGACGATCTGGTACTCGACGCCGTCGGGGAAGTCAGCCGACAGCTCGGCCATGCGCGCGCGTATGGACTCGGACAGCTCGAGCGCGTTCGAGCCGGGGCGCTGGAAAATACCGATACCCGCGGCCGGGCGGTTATCGAGGAGCGAGCGCAGCGCGTAGGTGCTTGCGCCGAGCTCGACGCGGGCGACGTCGTCCAGCCGCACGATCTGGCCGCTCGGCCCCGCTTTCACGACGATATTCTCGAACTCTTCCGGGGTAGCCAGCCGACCCTTGGTGTCGATCAGGAGCTGGAACTGCGCGTCGTTGGACGCCGGTGCCGAGCCCAGCTTGCCGGCGGCCACCTGGATATTCTGCTCGCGGATGGCGTTGACGACGTCGTTCGCCGTCAGGTTGAGCGCCGCGACTTTCTCCGGGTCCAGCCACACGCGCATCGCGTACTCGCCGGAACCGAACACCTGCGCGTCGCCGACGCCCGGGATGCGCGCCAGCTCGTCGCGCACGCGCAGCATGGCGTAGTTCGACAGGTACAGCATGTCGTAGCGCTCATCCGGCGATACCAGGTGCACGACCATGGTGAGATTGGGCGACGACTTCTCGGTGACGACGCCGATCTGCTGCACCTCGGACGGCAGCTTCGGCAGCGTTTGCTGCACCCGGTTCTGCACCTGCTGCTGGGCGGTGTCGAGGTCGGTGCCGAGGCCGAAGGTGATGGTCAGCGTCATTACGCCGTCGGAGGTCGCCATCGAGGACATGTAGAGCATGTCCTCGACGCCGTTGACGGCTTGCTCCAGCGGCGACGCCACGGTTTCGGCGATGACCTCGGGGTTCGCACCGGGGTAGGTGGCGCGCACGACGATCGTGGGCGGCACGACTTCCGGGTATTCGCTGATCGGCAGCTTGTCGAGCGCGATCGCGCCCGAGATGAAGATGATCATCGAGAGTACCGCCGCGAAGATCGGGCGCTCGACGAAGAACTGCGAGAAATTCATGATCAGGCCTTGATGAAGTGAGGTGGGAAGATCCGTTGGAGGTCAGAGGCCGGCGTCCGCGGCGAGCCGTTCCAGCTCACGCGCGTCGCGGTCCATGGCCACCAGCATCGGGGCGACGGTCACACCGGGGCGCACGCGCTGCAGACCGTTCACGATCACGCGTTCACCCGCTTGCAGCCCGCTGGTGACGACGCGCAGGTTGTCGACCAGGGGACCGGTCTCCACGGCGCGATATTGCGCGACGTTCTGGTCGTCGAGCACCAGCACGTACTTCTGGTCGAGGTCGGTGCCAATCGCGCGATCGTCGACCAGCGCCACGGTCTGCTCCTTCGAGCTGACGAGCTTCAGCCGCACGAAGAGCCCCGGCGTGAAGCGCCCGTCCGCGTTGGCGAGCACCGCGCGTCCGCGGATCGTTCCCGATTCGGGATCGACCCGGTTGTCGAGGAAGTCGAGCCGCCCTTCGTGCGGGTAGCCTTCCTCGTTGATCAGGCCGACGTAGACCTTGGCGTTGCGCGCGGCGGCCGGGTCCTGGCCTTCCATGAACCGCAGGTAGCTGTGCTCGTCGGCGTAGAAGTAGGCGTATATCGGCGCGTCGGAGACGAGCGTCGTCAGGAGCGTCGAGCTGTCGACGAGATTGCCGGCCGTCACCAGCGCGTTCGACACCCGGCCGTCGATCGGTGCCTCGACGGTCGTGAACTCGAGGTCGAGGCGGGCCGCTTCCAGCGCGGCATCGACCGAGGCAAGCCCGGCGGCCGCGATGGCCTCTGCCGTCGACAGGCTGTCGAACTCCTCGCGCGAGATGGCGTTCTGCTCCATGAGGCGCGCGGCGCGCTCGCGGTTCGAGGTGGCAAGCGCGAGCTGGGCTTCGGCCCGCTCGTGCTCGGCGGCGAGGCGATCCACCTCGGCCTGGAACGGGCGGGCGTCGATGCGGAACAGGACGTCGCCGGCTTCGACGCGGCTGCCCTCGTCGAACTGCACGGAGGCGACGTAGCCGCTGACCCGCGGGTGCACCGCGACGGATTCCACCGCCTGCAGGCGCCCGGTGAATTCCTGCCATTCGTGGATCGGCTCGACCGCGACCGCGGCGACCGAGACCTGCGGGGCGGGAGGCGCCGCCTGCTGGGGCTCGGCGTTGCTGGCGTCGCAGCCGGCCAGTGCGACGAACAGGGCGGCGGCCGTGAGGCCGGTGAAGAGCCTGGTGTGGCGCGGGCTCATAAACAACTCCTTGATTTTGCTCGATGGACGGACAGCTTGCTGGCGATGCCCTTGATTCCGCTGATGATTCATTGCGTGCATCCCTGTGGGGGAAGTGTTACTATACCGTTCGGTATCAACAGGTCCGGACGATACAGACCGGTCAGTAACGTGTCAACAGGATTTTTGTCATGAGCGCAAACCCGGGGGAAAAGCAGGTGAGCCGCAAGGGGAAGCGGCCGGCGCGCGAACGCATCTGCGAAACGGCGCGCGACCTTTTCTACCAGCGCGGTATCCGCGGCGTCGGCGTCGAGCTGATCGCGGCGGAGGCGGGCACCACCAAGATGAGCCTGTACCGCAACTTCGCGTCCAAGGACGAGCTGGTGGCGGAGTACCTCTGCGAGCAGGACCGCGCGTTCTGGGAGTGGTGGGACGCCCTGATGGAGCCCTTAAAGGGCCAGCCGGAGAAGCAGGTCGAGGCGCTGTTCGACGCGCTGCGGCACGCGTGCTGCAATGCGGCGTCGCGAGGCTGCGCTTTCTCGAACGCCGCCGTGGAGCTGCCGGATGCCGCGCATCCCGGCCGCCAGGTGGTGCTGAAGCATCACGAGAAGGTGCGCCACCGGCTGCGCGAGATCTGCACCGAGATGCAGGCGCGCGACCCGGAAGCGTTGAGCGATGCGCTGCTGCTCCTGATCTCGGGCGCGTTCATGGCCCGCCTCGTATTCGACGACGGCGAAATTCTCGACTCGGTGGGCAGGACCGTCAAGGCGCTGCTGCACTCGGACCTGGGGCCGCCCAGGGAGTAGCGGCCTGGCTATCGGCCGCTACGACACGCCCCGGCCTTCGATCAGCAACTCATGCAGCGGATTCAAGCCGAGCCAGTACGACAGCTCGCGCGGGTGCCCGACCTCCCAGGCCGCGATGTCCGCGCGCTTCCCGGCCTCCAGCGTCCCCCGATCCTCCAGTCCCAGCGCACGCGCCGCGTCGCGCGTCACCCCCGCCAGGCATTCCTCCGGCGTCAGCTTGAAGAGCGACGCCGCCAGCACCATCGCCGCCTGCAGCGAGCACACCGGGGAAGTGCCCGGGTTGCAATCGCTGGCGACCGCCATCGGCACCCCCAGCTCGCGCAGCCTCTGCACCGGCGGCAGCTTCGTTTCGCCCAGCGTCAGGAACGCGCCGGGCAACAGCACCGCCACCGAGCCGGCTTCCGCCAGCGCGGTGATGCCAGCCTCCGAGGTGTACTCGAGGTGATCGGCCGACAACGCGCGGTGTTCGGCCGCGAGCTTCGCCCCGCCGCTGTCGCTCAACTGGTCGGCGTGCAGCTTGACGGGTAGCCCCAGCGAGCGCGCCGCCGCGAACACCCGCGCGATCTGCGCGTCGGAAAACGCGATGCGCTCGCAGTAGGCGTCGACGGCGTCGACCAGCCCTTCCGCGTGCGCGGCCGGCAGCACGGTCTCCGTGAGGAACGCAATGTATTCGTCCGCACCGTCCTTGTACTCCGGCGGCAACGTGTGCGCGCCGAGAAAGCTGGTCCTCACGGTCATGCCGAATTCATCGCCCAGTGCGCGCGCGACGCGCAGCATCTTGAGCTCGGTCTCGAGATCCAGCCCGTAGCCCGACTTGATCTCGACCGTCGCGACGCCCTCGCGCCGCAACGCCGCAAGTCGGGGGGCGGAGGCGGCCTGCAGCTCGTCTGCGCTCGCCTGCCGGGTAGCGGTGACGGTCGACACGATCCCGCCTCCGGCGCGTGCGATTTCCTCGTACGTCGCGCCCTGGCGGCGCATTTCGAACTCCGCCGCGCGGTTGCCGGCGAATACGACGTGCGTGTGGCAGTCGATGAGCGCTGGGGTCAACCAGCGCCCGGCCATGGAGCGGGTCTCCGCCGCGTCCCCGGACGGCAGCTCGGCGGCAGGCCCGATCCAGGCGATCGCGCCGTCAACAATCGCGACCGCGGCATTCTCGATGGCGCCGAACGGCCCGCCGCCGGCCTGCATGCCGGCGACGTTGGCATCGGTCAGAACAAGGTCCCAGTCGCTCATCGACGCACTCCCGCGGATTGCAAAGAACGGTAGCATGCATTAGCCTGTATATACAACTTGGCGCGCCCCGCCGCGCCGGCCGCGAGGACCATCGATGCATTCCATATTCGCCCGCAAGGCGCTGCTCGCCGACGGCTGGTCCGCAGGGGTCCGGCTGCACGTGGCCGATGGCCTCGTCGCGGCCGTGGAACCCGCCAGCGCACCGGCAGAGGGCGACATCGAAGCCGGTATCGTCATCCCCGGGGTCGTCAACGCGCACAGCCACGCCTTCCAGCGGGCGCTCGTCGGCCGTACGGAGCAGCGGGCACCGGCGTCCAGGGACAACTTCTGGACCTGGCGCAGCCGCATGTACGCGCTCGCGCAGCGGATCGATGCGGGCGCCCTCGCCGCGATCGCCCGCCAGGCTTACTGCGAGATGCTGTCGGCCGGCTACACGGGGGTCGTGGAGTTTCATTACCTGCACAGCGAGAGCGCGGAGTCGGGCCCGGGCGAGGCCATGCTGCAGGCGCTCGCAACGGCCGCCGACGACAGCGGGATCCGCCTGACCTACGTGCCGGTACTCTACGAGCGCGCCGGCTTCGACCAGCCCGAGCCGAACCCGGAGCAGCGCCGCTTCGTCACCACTCTGAAGCAGTTCGAAGCGCACTACCGTGCCGCCCGCAAGGCCGCCGGCAGCCGCTTCACCGTCGGCATCGGCGTGCACAGCCTGCGGGCGGCGCCCGCCGAGTCGCTGGCGCACGTGGCCGCGCTCGCCGAAGCCGACGGCGTGCCCATGCACCTGCACATCGCGGAGCAGCAGCGCGAGGTCGACCAGTGCCTCGTTGCCCTGGATGCACGGCCGGTGCGCTGGCTGATGCAGCACTTCGAGCTCGATGAACGCTGGTGCCTCGTGCATGCCACGCACCTCGACGACGAGGAAATCGCGGCGCTTGCGGAATCCGGCGCCGTTGCCTGCCTGTGCCCCAGCACCGAGGCCAATCTCGGCGACGGCCTGTTCCCGCTGGAGCGCTACCTGGAACGCGGAGGGCGCATCGCCATCGGCTCGGACAGCCACGTCACGATCAATCCCTTCGAGGAACTGCGCTGGCTCGAGTACGGGCAGCGGCTGATCTCGCAAAGCCGGAACGTCGCACCGGGCCGCCACAGCCATACCGGCCGCACCCTGTTCGAGCTGGCGGTGGCGGGCGGCGCGCTCGCGTCCGGGCTGCCGGGCGACGGTGAGCTACGGACGGGCGCCTGCGCCGACCTCATCGTGCTCGACGACGACAGCCCCATGCTGGCCGGCCACGAACCGGAATCCCTGCTCGATGCGCTGGTGTTCTCGGGCTTCACGTTGCCGATCGACCGGGTGATGGCGCGCGGCGAATGGTGCGTAATCGATGGCCGCCACGTGCAGGCCGACAAGGCAAAGCGCGATTACCTGCGCACCGTCGGCCGGCTTTATCCGCGCGAGGTGCGCGCGTGACCGTGCAGGCGAAGCCGCGCTACCAGCAGCTCAAGGAAGAGATCATCGGCCGGATCTCGCGCGGCGAGCTCAAGCCGAGCGATCGCGTGCCTTCCGAGAACGAGCTGGTGGGGACGGCCGGCGTGTCGCGCATGACGGCCAACCGCGTGCTGCGCGAGCTGAACGACGAAGGCTACGTGGAGCGTATCGCCGGCCGGGGCACCTTCGTCGCCGACTTCAAAGCCGTGTCGCACGTGCTGGAAGTGCGCAACATCGCCGACGAGATCGCGCGCCGCGGGCACCGGCACTCGTCCGACGTGCTGCGCCTTGCCGCCGACCGCGCCGGCGACGAGGTGGCGGCAGCGCTCGGCATCCCCGCGCAAGAGGGCGTGTTTCACGTCCTGATCGTGCATCGCGAGAACGGGGCCCCGATCCAGCTCGAGGATCGTTACGTGCTGACGGCCTTCGCACCGGACACGCTCGAGCAGGATTTTCGCGCGATTACGCCGGGCGCCTATTTGTCCGGCATTTCACCACTGCAGGAAGCGGAACACACCGTGCGCGCGGCGATGCCCGACGAGCCGGTGCGCAAAAGCCTGCGCATGGGTGCCCACGAACCCTGCCTGCTGGTGATTCGCCGCACGTTCGCGCACGGCCGGGCCGTGAGCTTCGCGCGGCTCTACCACCCGGGCAACCGCTTCGAATTGAAGGGACATTACACGCCGCCCGGCACGCGGCCGACTGAAACAGGAGTAGTCATTTGATGAACGATGCATTGCCGCGCCAGGTGAAAGCGCCGACCGGCACGACCTTGAGCGCAAAAAGCTGGCTGACCGAAGCGCCACTGCGCATGCTCATGAACAACCTGGACCCGGAGGTCGCGGAACGGCCCGACGATCTCGTCGTTTACGGCGGCATCGGCAAGGCCGCGCGCAACTGGGCCTGCTTCGACGCGATCGTCGAGACGCTGAAGCGGCTCGAGCGCGACCAGACGCTGCTGGTGCAGTCGGGTAAGCCGGTCGGCGTATTCCGCACGCACGCCGACGCACCGCGCGTGCTCATCGCGAATTCCAACCTCGTGCCGGCCTGGGCCAACTGGGAGCATTTCCGCGAGCTCGACAGACGAGGCTTGATGATGTTCGGCCAGATGACGGCGGGCTCCTGGATCTACATCGGCAGCCAGGGCATCGTGCAGGGCACCTACGAGACCTTCGTGGAAATGGGCCGGCAGCATTACGGCGGTAACCTCGCCGGCCGCTGGATCCTCACCGCCGGCCTCGGCGGCATGGGCGGCGCGCAGCCGCTGGCGGCGACCATGGCGGGTGCGTCGATGCTCGCCGTCGAGTGCCAGGCGGATCGCATCGAGAAGCGGCTGCAGACCGGCTACCTCGACACGCGCGCGGACAATCTCGACGAAGCGCTGGAGCTGGTCGAGCGTTCGACGCGCGATCGCAAACCGCTGTCCGTGGGTTTGCTCGGCAACGCCGCGGACGTGCTGCCGGAGCTCCTGGAGCGCGGCGTGACCCCGGACGCGGTAACGGACCAGACCTCGGCGCACGACCCGGCCAACGGCTACCTGCCGCAGGGCTGGACCGTGGAAGAGTGGCTGGAGAAGCGCAAGAGCGACCCCGATGCGGTGGTCGAGGCGGCAAGCCGCTCGATGGCCGTGCACGTCGAGGCGATGCTCGGCTTCAAGCAGAAAGGCGTGCCGACCTTCGACTACGGCAACAACATCCGGCAGGTGGCGTACGACCAGGGCGTCGCGAACGCTTTCGACTTCCCGGGCTTCGTGCCCGCGTACGTGCGGCCGCTCTTCTGCCGCGGCATCGGCCCGTTCCGCTGGGCAGCGCTTTCCGGCGACCCGGAGGACATCTACCGCACGGATGCCAAGGTGAAGGAGCTGTTGCCGGACGATGCGCACCTGCACCGCTGGCTCGACCAGGCGCGCGAGCGCATCCGGTTCCAGGGGCTGCCGGCGCGCATCTGCTGGGTCGGGCTCGGGCAGCGCGATCGGTTAGGGCTCGCGTTCAACGAGATGGTGCGCAAGGGCGAGCTGAAGGCGCCGGTGGTCATCGGGCGCGATCACCTCGACAGCGGCTCTGTCGCGAGCCCGAACCGGGAAACGGAGGCAATGCAGGACGGCTCGGACGCGGTTTCCGACTGGCCGCTCCTGAACGCACTGCTGAATACCGCGAGCGGCGCCACCTGGGTGTCGTTCCATCACGGGGGCGGTGTCGGAATGGGTTACGCGCAGCACGCCGGGCTGGTGATCGTGTGCGACGGCAGCGAGGAAGCCGACCGGCGCATTGCGCGCGTGCTGTGGAACGATCCGGCGACCGGCGTGATGCGGCACGCCGATGCCGGCTACGAAGTGGCGATCCGGTGCGCGGAAGAATGCGGACTCGACCTGCCGATGGTGAACAGATGAGCCGCAACCCGGTGCAGTGGGTGCCGGCGGCGCAAGGAGCAAGGCAATGCGTTTGCACATAGACGATCGGCGCATCCAGCTGGCCGAGCTGCGGCGGGCGTGGCGGCAGCCGGTTACGTTGACACTCGGCGAGACGGCGATGGAGGGCATCCGCGCCTCGAACGCCCTGATCGCGGAAGTCGTGAAAAGCGGCAAGCAGGTTTACGGCGTGAACACGGGCTTCGGGCGGCTGGCCAACGTTCGCATCGACGACGCCGACCTCGTGCACCTGCAGGAAAACCTGATCCGCTCGCACTCCGTCGGCGTCGGGCCGCTGCTGCCGGACGACTGCGTGCGCCTGACGATGGTCCTCAAGATCGTCGCGCTCGCGAAAGGCTATTCCGGGGTCACGCCGGCGCTCGTCGAGGCGATGTGCGAGCTCGTCAACAAGCACGTTTACCCCTGCATTCCCTCGCAAGGCTCCGTCGGCGCCTCGGGCGACCTCGCGCCGCTGGCTCACATGGCCGGCGTGCTGCTCGGCTTCGGCAGCGCGCGGGTGCAAGGCGAGACCCTCGATGCAAACGCCGCGCTGGCCCGCGCCGGGCTCGCGCCGCTCGCGCTCGCGCCGAAGGAAGGGCTGGCTCTGCTGAACGGCACCCAGGTCTCGACCGCGCTGGCACTGGCCGCGCTGTTCCGCGCGGAGCACGTGCTGGCCGCGTCGGTCGTCGCCGGCGCGCTGTCCGCCGACGCCGTGCAGGGCAGCGACACGCCGTTCGACGCGCGCATCCAGCAGGTGCGCGGGCAGCCGGGGCAGGCCGCCGTGGCGCTGCTCCTGCGGGAGCTGATGAGCGGCAGCGAGATCCGCGCGTCGCACGTCGAGTGCAACCGGGTGCAGGATCCGTACTCGATCCGCTGCCAGCCGCAGGTCACCGGTGCCTGCCTCGACGTCATGCGCCACGTCGCCGTGCAGCTCGCGACGGAAGCGAACGCCGTTACCGACAACCCGCTCGTGTTCACCGACACGGGCTCGGTGCTCTCCGGCGGCAACTTCCACGCGGAGCCCGTGGCGCTGGCGGCCGACTACCTCGCGCTCGCCATCGCGGAGATCGGCGCCCTGGCCGAGCGGCGCATCGCGCTCCTGATCGACCCGGCCCTGAGCGGGCTGCCGGCGTTCCTCGTGCGCGAAAGCGGCCTCAATTCCGGGTTCATGATGGCGCAGGTGACGGCCGCGGCGCTCGCCTCGGAGAACAAGTCGCTGGCGCATCCCGCGAGCGTCGACACGATCCCCACCTCCGCCAACCAGGAAGACCACGTCAGTATGGCCACGTTCGCCGCGAGGCGGCTGCACCGGATGCTGGACAACGTGCAGCACATCGTCGCGATCGAGCTGCTGGCGGCGGCGCAGGGCATCGAGTTCCACCGGCCGAAGCAGAGCTCGGAGACGCTGGAGCGGGTGATCGAGCAGATCCGGGGGCTGTCCGCGCCGTACGCGGAGGATCGCTCCCTGTCCGGCGATATCCAGGTCGTGGCGAGCCGCATCAACGACGGCTTCTTCTACGATTACGCACAGTCGGTATTGCCGACGTTCCAGCCATGAGCGACGACGTCTTTACCTGGCAGCGCGGCGATGCGCCGCTGCTGGTCAGCATTCCGCACGACGGGCGCGCGGTACCGGACGACATTGCCGCGCGCATGACCGGGGAAGGCAAGGCCATCCCGGACACGGACTGGCACGTCAGGCGGCTCTACGAATTCGCGGCGGGGACGGGCGCCAGCGTGCTCGCCGCCAACTACTCGCGCTACGTCGTCGACCTGAACCGTTCGCCGGACGACGAGGCCCTCTACCCGGGGCAGGTTTCGACCGGGCTGTGCCCGCAGCAGACGTTTGCGGGCGAGCCGATATACGCGGACGGCGCCGGCGTTGACGGTGCGGAAGTCGAGCGACGGGTCCAGGCGTATTGGCGGCCCTATCACGATCAGCTCGAGAGCCAGCTCGCCCGGATCCGGCAAGAGCACGGTTTCGCCCTGCTGTGGGACGCGCATTCAATCCGCGGCGAGGTGCCGCGGCTGTTCGAAGGGCGGCTGCCCGACCTGAACTTCGGTACCAACAGCGGCAAGAGCTGCCCGGAAGAGGTGCTGCGGCCGGTCACCGACGCGGCCGCGCAGCTCCCGTACGGGGCCGTCGCCAACCAGCGCTTCAAGGGCGGCTACATCACGCGCCATTACGGCCGGCCGGACGAGGGCGTGTATGCCCTGCAGCTCGAAATTGCCCAACGCAGTTACATGGACGAAGCCACCCTGCGCTATGATGAGGCCCGCGCCGGCGCACTGGCCGAGGCAATCAAGAGTCTCATGACCGTGTTCCGCTACGCCGCCGTCCTCATCGACAGCCGCCGCATGCTGGATGAGGACACGGATTCCCCGCGAGGTAGCTAGCGGAAGGTTTCGTTCTCATAAATGCGCAAACGCCAGCGAAAAGAGAACCCCCCGAAGGAGTCTTTCCTCGAAGGCCTCGGGAACCGCCTGCGGGAGACGGCCAACCTCGGCCACGTGCTCGCGACCGAGCCGCGCGCGTTCCCCGGCGCGGCCGGGCGGGTGCTCAAGCGCTTCGTGCGCACCGTTTGGAACGCGCGGGGCGGTGGCCTTTATGCCTGTGGCTTTGTCGTGACCTTACTGTGGCTCGAGACGACTACGCTGATCGGCGAGGTGGCTTCGAGCACGAGTCTTGCGAGCTTCGTCACGGACCAGGTCCTCGAGTTCATCTTCCGCTTCACGGTGCAGTCGCTGCTGAACACGCTGTTCGCGTTTATATGGCCCGTGTGGCTGATCGGCATGTCGCCGCTATGGGGCGGTCTCCTGCTCGCGGCACTGTATTTTGCATTCCCGCGCTATATCAATGGACCGCTGACGGAATGGCTGTTCCGCGACGACGAGGAGCCGCGGCCGGCGGAGGCGGAGGATGCCTCGCAACCCTGAGCGGAAAGCCGTGTTCACGATCGGCCATTCGACCCGCAGTTTCGAAGAGCTGGTCACGCTGCTGCGTGCCCACGGCATCGAACGCCTGGTGGACGTGCGCACCATCCCGCGCTCGCGCCGCAATCCCCAGTTCAACCGCGACACGCTCGGGCCCGCGCTGCGCAACCGGCGCATTGCGTACCGCCACATGCAGAAGCTCGGCGGCCTGCGCCGCACGCGTCCCGATTCCGTCAACACGGGCTGGCGCAACACCTCGTTTCGGGGTTATGCGGACTACATGCAGACAGGCGAATTCGAAGAGGCACTTTCCCGGCTGATCGAGCTGGCGGAGGAGAAAAGGACCGCGATCATGTGCGCCGAAGCGGTGCCGTGGCGCTGCCACCGCTCGCTGGTCGCGGACGCGCTCATCGTGCGCGGCTTCGAAGTCCGCGACATCATGAGCGAGAAGAGCGCAAAGCCGCGCAAGCTGAACCCGATGGCGAAGGTGGACGGTACGGAAATCACCTATCCGCCGGAGTAACGCCGACCCGCCACACGACATTGCCGACATCGTCCGCGACCAGCAGCGCGCCGTCGCCGGCAACCGCGACGCCCACCGGACGGCCTTGCGCTTCGCCTTTTTCGTTCAGGAAACCCGTCAGCACGTCCTCCGCGGGCCCCGTGGGCTCGCCGTTCCCGAACGGCACGAAAATCACCTTGTACCCGCTGAGGACCTCGCGATTCCAGGAGCCATGCTGGCCGACGAAAGCGCCGCCGCGGTAATGCGGCGGCAGCAGCTCGCCGTCGTAAAACACGAGGCCGAGCGACGCGGTATGCGAGCCCAGCGCGTAGTCCGGCACGATCGCGCGGGCAACGAGCTCCGGGCGCTGCGGCTCGACCCGCTCGTCGACGTGCTGTCCGTAGTAACTGTACGGCCAGCCGTAGAAGCCGCCTTCACGGACCGCGGTGATGTAGTCCGGCACGAGGTCGTCGCCGATCTCGTCGCGCTCGTTGACGGCCGTCCACAGCTCGCCGCTTCGCGGCTGCCAGTCCAGGCCATTCGGATTGCGCAGGCCCGATGCGAACAGCCTCGTCTCGCCCGTTGCCGGATCGATTTCGAGGATGGCGGCGCGGTTCTCCTCCATCTCCATCCCGTGCTCGGCGACGTTGCTGTTCGAGCCCACCGTGACGTAGAGACGTGACCCGTCCGGGCTCGCGATGACGTTCTTCGTCCAGTGATGGTTGAAGTTGCCGGCCGGCAGCTCGGCGACCACCTCGCCCGGCGCGGTGATGGTCGTGTCACCTTCCTCGTAGGGGAAGCGCACGACCGCGTCCGTGTTCGCCACGTAGAAGTCGTTGCCGACCAGCTCCATGCCGAAAGGGGAGCTCAGGTTCTCGAGAAACGTGGTTCGCGTTTCCGCCCGCCCGTCGCCGTCGGCGTCGCGCAGCAGGGTGATGCGGTTCGCGCTCGGCGTGGCGGCGCCCGCGTTCTCCATGACCTTGCCCATGGCCCAGCCGCGGATGCCCTCGCCGTGCTCCGGCCGCGGCGGTGCGTTGGTCTCGGCCACCAGCACGTCGCCGTTCGGCAGCACGTACAGCCAGCGTGGGTGCTCGAGGCCCCGCGCGAAGGCTCTGACGGTGAGGCCGTCGGCAGCCGTCGGGGTCGCGTCTTCCGGCCAGCCGACGGCCGGGGCGATGTTGACGACGGGAACGAGCGTGGGATCGGGCTCCGGCAGCACGGGATCGGGGCCCATGCCGGCCTCGATCGGCAGCACCGGATTGCCGCCGCACGCGACGAGCGTGAGCAGGGCAAAGAGGATCGACAGCGGCTTCGCGGGACGGAACATCGTATACGCTCCTTCCGTCCCCGGCTCCCCGCGCCGCATCAGCGTAGCACAGCAGGAGTTGCCCGGCGCCGGCGAGCCGCGACGGGTGGTCGCAGCTCCGGGAAAGTCGACTGACGATCGGGCGGCCGACCGTCAGTGGTGCCGGTGAGCGGCCCCGTCGCTGTCGTGGTCGCTGCGCGTGTAGCCGCGCAATTCGGCGTAGGGTAACCTGGGCATCCGACAGCAGCGCCGTCTGCCGGAGGTGCGCCTGGAGGTGCACGCGCCGGA
>CBFGSB010000066.1:0-15545 GCA_965651325.1 uncultured Chromatiales bacterium
CCGAAGGCAAGCCCGACCAGGGCGTGGATCGTGTCGTCCGCCGAGACCCCCGTGCCCCGCAGGATCATGTAGTAGCCGGCGACACCGAGAAGCCCCAAGCCCACGACCAGCATGCCGGTGATCGCACCGCCGCGGAAGGCGACGTTCAGCGCCGGGTTCAGCCCTTGCCTGGCCGCCTCGGCCGTGCGCACGTTGGCGCGAACGGACACGAACATGCCGATATAGCCCGCGAGCCCGGAGAACACCGCACCAATCGCGAACCCGATGGCTGTCGTCCAGCTCAGGGCAAAGCCCAGGATGAGGAACAGCACGATGCCCACGATGCCGATCGTGGAATACTGCCGGTTCATGTAGGCGCCGGCGCCCTCCTGGATGGCGCGGGCGATGGCCTGCATGCGCTCGTTACCGGCAGGCTGTTTCAGCACCCATTGCACGGAAATGGCGCCGTACAGGACGGCGAGAATGCCTGCGCCGATAGACAGCCACAGTGCGACCTCATTGGACATCGGTTCTTCTCCTGATCAAACAAATGCCCCGGTGCGGTGCGGCTGCCGGGGCTTGAGAGGCCGGCCTCGCCGGGTTTCCGGGGGCCGTCTTTAATTATTTGCGCCTCGCCGGGCGCGGCAGGGCGCGGATCATATCACAAAATCCGTGCCCAGCTTCTTCGGCACGGGGGCGTTGCGGAGCGTGACATAATCCGGCAAACCCCTGATATACGGTGGGTAATCCTCGCCCTTCACCAGCGGCTCCAGGTAGCGCCGCGCGGCCTCGGTGATCCCGAAGCCATCGCGGGTGATGAACCGCCGCGGCAGCTTCTTTTCCTTGTTGGCAACGCGTGCGAGCGGCGCCTCCTCGATCCGCCAGCGGTAGGGCGAGTCGGAGACGCGCTTGATCACGGGCATCACGGCCGTTTTGCCCGCGAGCGCCATGCGGACCGCGGCCTGGCCGACGGCGTAGGCCTGCTTGACGTCGGTTGCGGAGGCGATGTGGCGGGCCGAGCGCTGCAGGTAGTCGGCGACGGCGTAGTGGTACTTGTAGCCGAGCTCCGCGCGCACCATGTCGGCAACGACGGGCGCCACGCCGCCGAGCTGGGTATGGCCGAAAGCGTCCTTGGTGCCGGCGTCGGCAAGGAAGCGCCCGTCCGCGAAACGCGTGCCTTCGCTCACGACGACGACGCAATAGTCGTAATCCTCGACCGACTGCCTGACGCGCTTGAGAAAGGCTTCGCGGTCGAACGGTATCTCCGGGAACAGGATCACGTGCGGCGCATCCTCCGGCTTGTCGCCCGCGAGGCCGCCCGCGGCCGCGATCCAGCCGGCGTGGCGGCCCATGACCTCGAGCACGAACACCTTGGTGGAGGTCTTCGCCATGGAAAGCACGTCGAGCGCCGCCTCGCGCGTGGAGACTGCCACGTACTTGGCGACCGAGCCGAAGCCCGGGCAGGTGTCGGTGACCGGCAGGTCGTTGTCGACCGTCTTCGGTATGCCGAGGCAGGTGACCGGAAAGCCGAGCTTCTTGCTGATGAGGGACACCTTGTGCGCGGTGTCCATCGAGTCGTTACCGCCGTTATAGAAGAAGTAGCCGATGTCGTGCGCCTTGAACACCTCGATCAACCGCTCGTACTGTGCACGGTTCTCGTCGATGCCCTTCAGCTTGTAACGCGCGGAGCCGAAGGCGCCCCCGGGCGTGTGCTTCAGCGCGGCGATCTTGCGCGCCGTTTCCTTGTTCGTGTCGATCATGTCCTCGGTCAGAGCGCCAATGATGCCGTGCCGCCCGGCATAGACGTTGGCGATGCGGTTCTTGTGCTTGCGCGCGGTCTCGATGACCCCGCAGGCAGTGGCGTTGATGACGGCGGTGACGCCGCCGGACTGGGCATAGAAGGCATTCATCTTCTTCATGGATTTCCGCCTGTGGAGGGGCGCCGGCCTGGCGGGCGGCAGCGTTAACGAACAGGGTGGCGAGGAAGGATAACCGAAATCGCCGCGGCCCTTCATGGCCGCGTTTGACCTGCCTCGCGAGAGCCGGTAGCGTATCCCGCCCTCCACGGATCATGCCGCTGACGGCAGTAATGAAAGAGAGTACGCGATGCGCATAGTGCTGCTGGGAGCGCCGGGCTCGGGCAAGGGCACGCAGGCGAAGATGCTGATGGAGGAACGCCGGGTCCCGCAGATCTCGACGGGCGACATGCTGCGCGCGGCGATCGCGAGCGGCACGGAGCTCGGCCGCCGCGCCAAGTCGATCGTGGACTCCGGGAAGCTCGTATCCGACGACGTGATGCTCGGCATCATCAGCGAGCGGCTGGACGAGCCCGATGCCGTTGACGGCTTCATCCTCGACGGGTTTCCGAGAACGGAAAAGCAGGCACAGGACCTCGAGGAGCTGCTGGACCGGCGCGGCGAACCGCTCGATGCCGCCATCCTGATGGATATCGATTTCGACGTCTTGAAGAAGCGCCTCACCGGCCGCCGCACCTGCTCGGCGACCGGCAAGGTCCTGAACATTTATTTCTCGGCCCCGGAAGAGCTGGAGGAATGCCGCCGCGCGGGTGGCGAGCTGCTGCAGCGCGAGGACGACCACGAAGACAAGATCGCGACGCGGCTCGACGTCTATCGCTCCCAGACGGAGCCGGTGATCGGGTACTACCGCAAGCGCGGCAAGCTCGAGACGGTCGACGCGGAGGGCACGGTGGAGGAAGTCCACGCGCGTATGCAGGACATCCTGAAGCGCTAGCCCAAAAGCGACAGCAGCTCCTCGCCGATCACCTCCCGCCGCCAGCCCCTGAACACGCGCAGGTTGCGCTCGCCGCCCAGTGCCGCGGACAGCTCCTTGCGCGACGCCAGTACCTCCGGGACGATCTCGAGCCGCGCGGCCTCGGCAGCGACCCGTCCCTGCATTTCCTTGAGCACGGCCTTGGCGGCCTCGTCGGGCCGCGGCGGCGGCTCGTAATCGTCGGTGCCGGTGCGGGCGGCGGCAACGATGGCAAGCAGCTCGCTGCCCGAACGCCGAACCGTCTTCGGTGGCACGGCCGGGATGCGCGACAGCTCGGCGGCGGTCGCGGGCGCCGCCACCGCCACTTCCAGCAGCGCGGCATCCTTCAGGATCCATTGGCGCGGACGGTTCAGGCGCAGCGACTGGGCTTCGCGCCACGCCGCAAGCGCCGCCGCGGCCCGCCGCGCGCGGCCCCGCAGGTGGCGGGCGCCTTTCAGCCGGTGGATGGCCGCGGCCGGATCGGCCGCGTACAGCTCGGGATCCAGCAGGTCGATCGAGTCCTGCCGCGCCCACTCGAGGCGGCCGCGCTCGGTGAGCCGCTCCGTCAGCAGCTCACAGGCCGGCAGCAGGTGCTCCACGTCCTCGGCCGCGTATTCGAGGTACTCGCGCGGCAGGGGCCGCCGCCGCCAGTCCGCGCGGGTGTGGGATTTCGCGAGCACGACGCCGAACAGCTCGGCGACCAGCGCCGCATAACCGAGCTGCGGCGCGTAGCCGAGGAGGGCGGCGGCAACCTGGGTATCGAACAGCTCACGCGGCATGACCCCGGCGGTGAGGTAGAACACCTCGATATCCTGGCGTGCGGAATGGACGACCCAGCGGCGATCGGCGAGCGTCTCCCAGAACCCGCCGAGGTCCACGCCGGCTTCGTCCGTTCCCAGCGGGTCCGCGCACACGATCGTGTCGCGTGTCGCGAGCTGCAGGAGGCACAGCTCGGGAAAGAACGTCGTTTCCCGCATGAACTCCGTGTCGATGCCGAGTACGTCCTCGGCTGTGATGCGGCTGGAGAGCTGCGCGAAGGATTGCGGCTCGACGTATTCGAATTCGGGCATTCTATTCCGGATGTGCGATTATTGCGGCTGGTCGATTAGGTATTGTGACAGAACGCTGCTTCTCCTTCTCCGCACTTTCCTCGACATCGTCGCGCTCAGAAAGGGCCCGGAGCAGATCCCGCACTCCTGGCTCCTGTTCCTGCTCGCGATCGCGTTCCTGCTGGTCGCGTCCCTGTGCGCGCTGGTGCTCATTCAACCCATTGCGGAACAGGATTTTCGGGTGAACCTGCTCACGATCGCGGTCGGTGTGGGCTTCTATGCGGCCGTGCTCGTCGTCACCGGCTACGCCCGCCGCATGCTGCAGACACTGACGGCGGTGCTCGGCTGCGGCGCGATCCTGACGATGCTGGTCGTCGCGGAGCTCGTGTTCCTGCGCCCCTTCCTGGGCACCGACTTCGCCGCCGTCATCGGGACACTCACCAGCTTCTGGTCAGTCCCGGTCGAGGGTCATATCATCGCGCGGGCGATCGACAAGCACTGGTTTTCAGGCATTGCCATAGCGATCGCCGCTTACGTCCTGCAGTTTGCTTTTCTTTCCTACGCCACTCAGTCCTGGGGGGCCGGCTAGTGTCCTGTCCCGCAACCGAAAACAGCCAACTCACTTACGGGACACGACACTAGCATGCACATTCACATCCTGGGCATCTGCGGCACTTTCATGGGTGGCATCGCCGCGCTGGCCACGGCTGCCGGTCACCGCGTCACCGGCAGCGACCGCAACGTGTACCCGCCGATGAGCACCCAGCTTCGGCGGCTCGGCATCGACCTGGTCGAAGGATTCGAGGCGAACCAGCTCGATCCGGCCCCGGATTGCGTCGTGATCGGCAACGCCCTGAGCCGCGGCAACCCGGCCGTCGAAGCCGTGCTGGAACGCGGGTTGCCCTACGTATCCGGGCCGGAGTGGCTGGCAAAGCACGTGCTGCACGAGCGGCATGTCATCGCCGTTGCCGGCACGCACGGCAAGACCACGACCAGCAGCCTGCTCGCGTTCATCCTGGACGATGCCGGTATCGACACCGGGTTCCTCATCGGCGGCATACCGGTCGATTTCGACGTGTCTGCGCGACTCGGCACGGCCCCGTACTTCGTCGTCGAGGCCGACGAGTACGACACGGCGTTCTTCGACAAGCGCGCGAAGTTCGTGCACTACCGCCCCCGCACGCTCGTGTTGAACAACCTGGAATACGATCACGCGGATATCTACAAGGACCTCGACGCGATCGTCTGGCAATTCCACCAGCTACTGCGCACCGTGCCGGGCAATGGGCGGGTGCTGGTCAACGCCGGCGATGCCAACCTGCAAACGGTGCTGGACGCCGGCTGCTGGACGCCGGTGGAAACCTTCGGCCTCGAGGAGGGCGCAGGCTGGCGGGCCCGCTTCCTGGATTCCGCCGAGCGCCGGCTGGCGATCGCGGGTCCGGATGGCGCCGAGGCGCGGGCCGCATGGTCGCTCGGCGGCCTGCACAATCTCGAAAACGCGCTCGCCGCCGTTGCGGCCGCGCAGTCGGCGGGGGTGCCGGTGGCGCGGGCGGTCGACGCGCTGTCCCGATTCGGCGGGGTGCAGCGCCGCATGCAGCGGACCGCCACCGTCGCGGATATCGCGATCTACGACGATTTCGCGCATCACCCGACGGCGATCCGCCGCTCGCTCGCGGGCCTGAAGCAGCGCTTTCCCCGCCAGCGCATCGTGGTCGCGCTGGAGCCGCGGTCGAACACCATGAAGCTCGGCGTGCACAACGGGACACTCGCCTCGTCGCTCGACGCCGCCGATCTCGTGTTCGTGTTCCGGCCGGGGGACATGGGCAGCGAGTTCGACCAGGCGCTGGGGCCGTTGGGCGAGCGCCTGCGGCTGCACGATGACTACGACGGCCTGGTGTCGGCCCTGGCGGCGCAAGCCGCGGCGGGGGACCAGCTCGTGTTCATGAGCAACGGCGGCTTCGGCGGGGTGCGGCAGAAGCTGACGGCCGCCTTGCAGAAGGCGGGCGGCAACGCGGGATCGTGAGACAGGACCTATACTGGGGGGGAGAGGAATTCCCGGAAGCGTCTGCCGCGATGAAAGTCTCGCTATTCCCGTTGCGCACGGTCCTGTACCCGGGCGGTCCGCTGCCGCTGCGGATCTTCGAGCCGCGCTACCTCGACATGCTGAGCGCAAGCCTCAAGGGAGAGCAGCCGTTCGGCGTGGTGCTGATCCGGCGCGGCCGCGAGACCGGGGCGGCCAGCATCTTCGACATCGGTACCCTGGCGAGCGTCACCGACTGGTACCGGGGCAGCGACGGGGTGCTCGGCGTCACCGCGGTCGGGGGCCAGCGTTTCCGCGTCCTGTCCACCGAGCGGCGGCCGAACGGCCTGTACGTCGGGGAGGTGGAACTCCTGCCGGAGCGGCGCGCGAAGCCGTTGCCGGACGAATACAAGCCGCTCGCGGGTATCCTGGCCGACGTGCTGGATGACCTGGGTCGGCTGTACGAGGCGCTCGACCGGCGCTACGACGACGCCGGCTGGGTCGGCTACCGCTTCGCGGAAATCCTGCCGATCAGCCCGGAGGAGAAGCAAT
The DNA here is from genome assembly GCA_965651325.1 of uncultured Chromatiales bacterium. GTDB lineage: Bacteria > Pseudomonadota > Gammaproteobacteria > Steroidobacterales > Woeseiaceae > IDS-8. The sequence goes on from CBFGSB010000066.1 coordinate 6,370, forward strand.
CCTGCCTCGAAACCGACGATCCCGTGCAGCGGCTCAAGATCGTGCGCAAGGTGCTGCACGACGTTCGCGGGGCGGACTTGAACTGACCTCCGCCGGCGGCGCCTACAGCGCCCGGAACACCTTGCGAGCGGCCGCGAGCGTCTGCTCGATCTCGGACTCGCCATGGGCGGCGGATACGAACCCGGCCTCGAAGGCCGATGGTGCGAGATACACGTCCTCGTCCAGCATCCCGTGGAAGAACCGCCGGAAGCGCGCCACGTCCGCCGCCGCGACCTGGGCATAGCGGGCAACAGGCCGCTCGCTGCTGAACACGAAGCCGAACATGCCGCCGGCGCTGCAGGTGGCCAGCGGCACGCCAGCCTCGTCGGCCGCCTCGCGCAATCCGTTCGCCAGCGCCTCCGTGCGCCGTCCGAGCGAGGCGTAGAACCCGCCGTGCTCCAGCTCACCGAGGGTCGCAAGCCCGGCGGCCATCGCCAGCGGGTTTCCGGAGAGCGTGCCGGCCTGGTACACGGGGCCGTCGGGTGCGAGCGCGGCCATGATCTCCTCGCGCCCGCCGAAGGCCGCCGCCGGCAGCCCGCCGCCCATGATCTTGCCGAGCGTGGTCAGGTCGGGCCGGATGCCGAACAGCTCCTGCGCGCCGCCGCGCGCGACCCGGAAGCCGGTCATCACTTCATCGAACACCAGCAGCGCGCCATGCTCCGTGCAGCGGCGGCGCAGGGTGTCGAGAAAGCCGGGCGCCGGCAGCACCATGTTCATGTTGCCGGCAATGGGCTCGACGATGACGCAGGCGATCTCGTCGCCCACCTCGCCAAACGCGGCCTCGACGCCTTCCGTATCGTTGTACTCGAGGGTGAGCGTGTGCGCGGCGAGGCTTGCCGGCACGCCGGGCGAGCTCGGAACGCCCAATGTCAGCGCTCCGGAGCCGGCCTTGATCAGCAGCGAGTCCGAGTGGCCGTGGTAGCAGCCTTCGAACTTGACGATCCTGTCCCTGCCCGTGTAGCCGCGTGCAAGGCGGATCGCGCTCATCGTCGCCTCCGTGCCCGAGCTCACCATGCGCACTTTTTCCATGGACGGCACGAGGGCGCGGATTTTTTTCGCAAGCGCGGTCTCGACGAGGGTCGGGGCCCCGAAGCTCAATCCCCGCGCCGCCGCCTCTGTGACCGCGTCGACTACGGCGGGGTGCGCGTGCCCGAGGATCGCCGGGCCCCAGGAGCCGACGTAATCGATGAGCCGCCGCCCGTCCTCGGTTTCGAGCCATGCACCTTCGGCCCGCCGGATGAACAGCGGCTCGCCGCCGACACCGGCGAACGCCCGGACGGGCGAGTTGACGCCTCCGGCGATGTATTTCCTGGCTTCGGTGAACGGATTCGAGGAATTCATGGCTGGCTGCTGCGCAGGGGCAACGATGCATGCTACCGAACGCCCCGCGGCGGTCAATCCCCGCCGCCGGCCCTGTTAAACTATTGCGCCCGAATTGGCTGGTCGACTGGAAATCCCCGTGGCATGAAAACCTGGATGTGCCTCATCTGCGGCTTCATCTATGACGAAGCGGAAGGCGACCCGCAGGCGGGCATCCCCGCCGGCACGCGCTGGGACGACATTCCGCTGTCCTGGCGCTGCCCGGATTGCGGCGCCGGCAAGGAAGACTTCGAGATGGTCGAAGTCTGATCGCTGCGGCGCCGGCGGCTGCCGGGCCTGGCCCGGGCACCTGCCTCAGGGCTGGTGCATCTGGACGACGTCGTAGCCGCGCGCTTCCAGTAAGGCCGGCACGCCGTCGTCGCCGATGAGGTGCAGGGCGCCGACTACGACCAGGTAATCGTCCTCCTCCCGCGCGAAGCCCTCTATTGCGGAAATCCAGTTCTCGTTGCGCTGGACGACGATCGCACGGTACAGCTCCGGGTAGTCCTGCATGTCCGCCAGCATTTCGGTTTCCAGGTAGTCGATGTCCCCGTGACGCCAGGCGCGCACGAGGTCGTCCATCACCCGTTCCATCTCGGCGCTTTCCTCCAGCGACGCCAGGAGCAGCGCACGCTGTGCATCGAGCGACATGCCGTCGAGGAACTCGAGCTGCTGGCGAACGGTTTCGAGCCCGATGACGGGCTTGCCCTCCGCCGTGGCTTTCCCCGTGAGGTGGCTTTCGACGCCGTATTGCGGATCGAAGCCGATGCGGGCAAGCATGAGCTGCTCGACCGTCATCGCCGCGAGCCACGGCTCGGTCCGCGCGAGCATCGGCAGGGGAATGTCCGCCGCGCCCGCGAAGGATTCCGCACGGGAGTACAGCGGCGGGCCCATCACCTGCTCGAGGCTTTGGCCTTCCGGCAGCAGACCGAGCTGCGTGACCTGCTGCTGCGCCGCCACGGGATCGAGGTCGTCCATGTCGACCTCCATGACGATGGTCTCGGCATCGGCGTAAGCGTCGTCGATGATCGCGGGCAGCGGATGGTCCCCGGCGCGCAGCAGGTGCACGGAGCCCAGCAGGTAGACGCGGTTCTGCTCGCCGTCGACGCGCCACATCGTGACCGGGTGGCCGTCCGCGGCGCCCGCCGCAGCGGCGATCAGCAGGCACAGGCACGCGACAATGCCGCATGAGCCCGCCCTGGCGGCAGTCGGGTTCGGCGCCACCTCGCGCGCTCCCGGCGCGCTTCTGCGAGGAGTCGATGCGACCATCTCAGGTTTCGACCCACACCAGCCCGGATTCGACCGAGCCGTCCGGGTGCAGCGCGACGCGGCGGTAGGCGGGCGGCTGGTCGGAGACAGCGTACTCGTCGCTGCCGGTTTCGAACTGCGTGCAGGTGGAAGGCGTGCCGATGATTCGGATCGAGCCGAACGTGTCCTCGAATGCCTGGTGCACGTGCCCGAAAAGCACGGCACGGGTCTTGCCAGACGCGCCGATGGTCTCGAGGAACTCCGCGCCGTTGGCAAGCCCCACCTGGTCGAGCCAGCGGCTGCCGACCGGCAGGGGCGGGTGATGCAGGCACACGAGTGCGTGCTCCGCGGGGGTGGTGTCGAGAACCTGGCGGAGGCGCTCGAGCTCGTGCACGGCGACGCGGCCGGCGGGCGAGCCTGCGACCGACGTGTCGACGCCCACGACGAGCCAGGGGCCGTGGGTTCCCGCTGCGCAGTAGCGGAACAACGGCTCGCCGTCCAGCACTTCCTGCATGAGCTTCGGCACGTCGTGATTGCCCGGGACGCAGTACACCGGCAGCCCGAGCGGCGCGACGAGATCGCGAAAGCGCTCGTAGGCGCCGCGGCTGTCGTCCTGCACCACGTCGCCGGTCATGGCGACGAGGTCGGCACGCCAGCCGGAGGCCGCGACGTGCCGCAGCACGGCCTTGAACGACTCGTGGGTGACGGTGCCGCGCAGCGCCGCGGCCGCGTCGGCAAACAGGTGCGGATCCGTGACGTGCAGGACCTTGAGGGAACCCTTCGCGGCGGGATCCGTCCTTGGCACGTTGAGATCCCCGGGCCCGGACTCCGGCAGGTCAGTACCGGTAGTGGTCGGGCTTGTACGGCCCGGCTTTCGCGACGCCGATGTACTTCGCCTGCTCGTCGGTCAGCTCGGTGACCTTCGCGCCGATGCGCCCGAGGTGCAGCCGCGCGACCTTCTCGTCGAGCTTCTTCGGCAGGACGTACACCTTGTCCTCGTACTTGTCGGCGTGCTGCCACAGCTCCATCTGCGCCAGCACCTGGTTACTGAAGGAATTCGACATGACGAAGCTCGGGTGGCCGGTGGCGCAGCCGAGGTTCACGAGCCGCCCCTCGGCGAGCAGGATGATGCGCTTGCCGTCCGGGAAGATCACGTGATCGACCTGCGGCTTGATGTTGTCCCACTCGAATTTCCGCAGGTAGGCAACGTCGATCTCGTTGTCGAAGTGCCCGATGTTGCAGAGGATCGCCTGGTCTTTCATGCGCTCCATCTGCGGGCCGGTCACGACGTGGTAGTTGCCGGTTGCGGTGACCACGATATCCGCCTGGTGGCAGACCTCGTCGAACACGACGACCCGGTAGCCTTCCATTGCCGCCTGCAACGCGTTGATCGGGTCGACCTCGGTGACCCAGACCGTGGCGCCGAGCCCGCGCAGCGACTGCGCGCAGCCCTTGCCGACGTCGCCGTAGCCGCACACGATCGCGATCTTGCCCGCGATCATCACGTCGGTGGCGCGCTTGATGCCGTCGACCAGCGACTCGCGGCAGCCGTACAGGTTGTCGAACTTCGACTTGGTCACCGAATCGTTGACGTTGAAGGCCGGGCACTTGAGCGTGCCGGCCTTCTGCATTTCGTACAGGCGGTGCACGCCCGTGGTGGTCTCTTCCGAGACGCCGCGGACGTCGTCCATGAGATCCGCGTACTTGTCGTGCATCAGCAGCGTGAGGTCGCCGCCGTCGTCCAGCAGCATGTTCGGGCGCCAGCCGTCGCTGCCGACGATCGTCTGCTCGACGCACCACCAGTATTCATCCTCCGTCTCGCCCTTCCAGGCGAACACGGGCACACCGCTGGCGGCGATGGCCGCCGCCGCATGATCCTGCGTGGAGAAGATGTTGCAGGACGACCAGCGGACCTCGGCGCCGAGCGCCGTGAGCGTCTCGATCAGCACTGCCGTCTGGATGGTCATGTGCAAGCAGCCGGCAATACGCGCCCCGGCGAGCGGCCGGCTGGCGGCGAACTCGTCGCGCAGCGCCATGAGCCCGGGCATCTCCGTCTCCGCGATGGCGATCTCCTTGCGGCCCCAGGCCGCGAGACCGATGTCGGCCACCTTGTAGTCCTGCTTTTTCAGCGCAACGGCTTCGCTGCTCATGCTGGTCTCCTTGAAAGTCGGCGTTGTTCGGCCGCCCCCGGGGCGGGCGGCACCAGGTCGGTTTCGCGCGGCGGCGAGTGTCAGGCGGCGACGGCGCCGCGCAGCGCTTCCGCCTTGTCGGTGCGTTCCCAGGTCAGTTCGATGTCCTCGCGGCCGAAATGCCCATAGGCGGCGGTCGGCTGGTAAATCGGCCGGATCAGGTCGAGCATCTCGAGGATGCCATAGGGCCGCAGGTCGAAGTTCTCGCGGACCAGGTCGGTCAGGCGATCCTCGCCGATCTTGCCGGTGCCGAAGGTCTGCACGCTGATCGACGTCGGCTCGGCCACGCCGATGGCGTAGGACACCTGCACCTCGCAACGGTCGGCCAGGCCGGCCGCCACGATGTTCTTGGCGACGTAACGGCAGGCGTAGGCGGCCGAGCGGTCGACCTTCGACGGGTCCTTGCCCGAGAACGCGCCGCCGCCGTGGCGTGCGGAGCCGCCGTAGGTGTCGACGATGATCTTGCGCCCGGTCAGGCCGCAGTCACCCATGGGGCCGCCGATCTCGAAGCGGCCGGTGGGATTGATATGAAACTTCGTGCGTTTGCTGAGCCACTCGAGCGGCACGACGGGCTTGATGATTTCCTCCATCACGGCCTCGCGCAGGTCCTCGAGCGAAATGTCGGGTTCGTGCTGGGTCGACAGCACGACGGCGTCCACGGCCACGGGCTGGTGGTTTTCGTAGACGAAGGTGACCTGGCTCTTCGCATCGGGCCGCAGCCAGGGCAGCTTGCCGGACTTCCGGGCTTCCGCCTGGCGCCGCACCAGCCGGTGCGCGTAGGTGATCGGCGCCGGCATCAACACGCTGGTTTCGTTGGTGGCGTAGCCGAACATCAGGCCCTGGTCACCGGCGCCCTGGGCCTCTGCGTCGCCGCGGTCCACGCCCTGCGCGATGTCGGGTGACTGCTTGCCGAGGGCGTTGATGACCGCGCACGAGGCGCCGTCGAAGCCCATGCGGGAGTCCGAATAGCCGATGTCGAGCACCGTCCTGCGCACCAGCGCTTCGATGTCCACCCACGCGGTCGTCGTGACCTCGCCGGCGACCAGGACCATGCCGGTCTTGACGAGCGTCTCGCAGGCGACGCGCGCGCGTGTGTCCTGCGCGAGGATCGCGTCGAGCACGGCATCGGAGATCTGGTCGGAAATCTTGTCCGGGTGACCCTCGGAAACCGATTCCGAGGTGAAAAGGTAGGAATGGCTCATGAGTTTTCGGTATGGGTATTCCTGACGGCCCGCATTGTAACCCATGTTTCGCAGCGTGCGCCGCCGATGTTGCGGGTCTTACGGTAAACAGCGAAAATGCCTGCCTTCCACCCCCCGTTCTGTACCCGACTCGATCAGCAGAGGGCAAGCTGCCGGCTTATGTCACAGCAAATGCAACAACCGCGCCATTCCAGTGCAGCCGGCCGCCCGGAGCGGCGGAAGCTCGCGAACGCCATTCGCGCGCTTTCCATGGACGCCGTGCAGGCGGCGAACTCGGGCCATCCCGGCATGCCGATGGGCATGGCGGATATCGCCGAGGTGCTGTGGAACGACTACCTCAGGCACAATCCCGCGAACCCGCGCTGGTACGACCGCGACCGCTTCATCCTGTCGAACGGCCACGGCTCGATGTTGCTGTACAGCCTGCTGCACCTGACCGGTTACCCGCTGCCGATGGAGCAACTCCGGAATTTCCGGCAGCTCGGCTACAAGACCGCGGGGCACCCGGAACACGACCCGGAGCTGGGCATCGAGACGACAACCGGCCCGCTGGGGCAGGGCATCAGCAACGCCGTCGGCATGGCGCTGACGGAGAAGATGCTGGCCGCGACCTTCAACCGGCCCGGCTTCGACATCGTCGATCACCGTACCTTCGCCGTCGTCGGCGACGGCTGCCTGATGGAGGGCATCTCGCACGAGGCCTGCTCGCTCGCCGGCACCTGGAAACTCGGCAAGCTCATCGTCTTCTACGACGACAACGGCATCTCCATCGATGGCGAGGTCGACGGCTGGTTCACCGACGATACCGTCAAACGCTTCGAGGCCTACGGCTGGCAGGTGATTGCGGACGTGGACGGCCACGACAGCGCCGCGATCGCGCGCGCTATCGACGAGGCGCTCGCCGATAGCGACCGGCCGACCCTGATCGACTGCAAGACGGTCATCGGTTTCGGCTCTCCCAACAAGCATGGCACCGCCGCCACGCACGGCGCGCCGCTCGGCGAGGACGAGGTCGCGGCGGCGCGGCGCGAGCTCGGCTGGAACGCGCCCGCCTTCACGGTGCCCGACGACGTCGCCGCGGCGTGGAACGCCATGGAGCGGGGCGAGCGGCTGGAGAGCGAGTGGACGGAACGCTTTTCGGCCTACCGGGCCGAGCACCCGGAGCTGGCGAATGAGTTCGAGCGGCGCATGCGGGGCGAACTGCCGGAGGGCTGGGCGCGGCTCGCCGACGAAGCCATCGCCGGGATTGACGACGCCGGCAAGGATATGGCGACGCGCAAAGCCTCGCTGGTGGCGCTGAATGCGCTCGCACCGCACCTGCCGGAGCTCGCCGGCGGCTCTGCCGACCTGACGGGGTCGAACCTGACGCTGCACGATGGCTCGGAGGCCGTAACGGCCGAGGACGCATCCGGCAACTACCTCTACTTCGGCGTGCGGGAGTTCGGGATGTCGGCCATCTGCAACGGCATCGCGCTGCACGGCGGGCTGATTCCCTACAGCGGCACCTTCCTCACCTTTTCCGATTACGCGAGGAACGCGGTGCGCATGGCCGCGCTGATGAAGCAGCGGAACATTTTCGTCTACACGCACGATTCCATCGGGCTCGGGGAAGACGGCCCGACACACCAGCCGATCGAGCACGTCGCGTCCTTGCGGCTCATTCCGCACCTGCACGTCTGGCGGCCCTGTGACGCGGTGGAGACCGCCGTGGCCTGGCGCGATGCCATCGAGCGCCGCGACGGCCCGACCTGCTTCGCGCTGACGCGCCAGGGGGTGCCGCACCAGCCGCGCACGGCGGAACAGGTCGCGGCGATCCGCCGCGGCGGCTATGTTCTGAAGGACGGCAGCGGCGAACCCGAGCTCCTGCTCATCGCCACCGGCTCCGAGGTGGCGCTCGCGGTCGCCGCGGCCGCGGAGCTCGCCGCGGAAGGCCGGTCCGTGCGGGTGGTTTCGATGCCGTGCGTCGAGCGCTTCGAGGCCCAGCCGGCCGATTGGCGTGAAGCCGTGCTGCCGTCCGCGGTCACGGCGCGCGTGGTGATCGAGGCCGGGGTGCCCGACACGTGGTGGCGCATCGCGGGGCCGCAGGGCCGCGTCATCGGCATCGACCGCTTCGGGGAATCGGCGCCGGCGGCGCAGCTCTTCGAGCACTTCGGGTTTACGGCAGGGAATGTTTTGAAGGTGGCCAGGGAGGTCCTGGCCAACCAGGTCAGGAGAGAACAATGACGATCAGGATCGGTATCAACGGTTATGGCCGGATCGGCCGGAACGTGCTGCGCGCGCTGTACGAAGGCGACAGGGGAGGCGAGCTTTCGATCGTCGCCGTGAACGACCTGGGCGATGCCAAAACGAACGCGCACCTGACGCGGCGCGATACCGCGCACGGTCGCTTCCCGGGAACGGTGGAGGTGCAGGGCGACAACATGATCGTGAACGGCGATCCCATCCGGGTGCTGGCGGAGCGCGACCCGGCGAAGCTGCCCTGGGGTGAGCTCGACGTGGACATCGTGATCGAATCGACAGGCCTGTTTGCCTCTCGTGAGAAAGCGTCCGCGCACCTCAAAGGCGGTGCGAAGAAAGTCATCGTGTCGGCACCCGCCGGCAACGAGGTCGATGCAACCGTCGTGTACGGCGTGAACCACCATGTCCTGAAAGCCGAGCACACGATCATCTCGAACGCGTCCTGCACGACGAACTGCCTGGCGCCGCTGGTCAAGCCGCTGCACGAGTCGATCGGCATCAAGCACGGCCTGATGACCACGGTGCACGCGTACACCAACGACCAGGTGCTGACCGACGTTTATCACAAGGACCTGCGGCGCGCGCGCTCGGCGACGATGTCGCAGATACCGACGAGCACCGGTGCCGCGACCGCGGTGGCGCTCGTGCTGCCCGAGCTCAAAGGCCGCCTGGACGGCTTCTCGATGCGGGTGCCGACGATCAACGTGTCGGTCGTCGACCTCACCTTCGTGGCCGAACGGGACACCAGCGTCGACGAGATCAACGAGGTGATGAAGGCGGCAAGCGAGGGCGACCTGAAAGGCGTGCTCGCCTACAACGACGAGCCGCTGGTATCGATCGACTTCAACCACGATCCCGCTTCGTCCACCTACGATGCCGGCCTGACCAAGGTCATGGGCGG
>CBFGSB010000067.1:0-15403 GCA_965651325.1 uncultured Chromatiales bacterium
CTTCGCAGGTCACGGCCGTTCCGGCGACGTGCGCAGGACGATAGATCGGGCGCATGTAGGCGGCCATCAATCCCCGGCGGCCCTGTGCTTCGTGCACGGTGGCGACACCCAGGGTGCCAAAAGCGGCAACGACGGAGTTTTCGACCCGCTCGATGCCCGTTATCACCAGCGCCATTCTGCAGCCTCGCTTCTTGAGCCTCTCCCTGGCTCATGTTAGGGCGGCACGCCGCTGCGGAGCCAATGGAAACGGCTTGAAAGCCCATGAATTTTGATTAACACTGGATCGTTCGTGGGATCTGAATGTTTCAAATTGAAGGTCGATAGCCCCCCGGGGGACATGAATTTTACTGAATCCAAGCCGGGCTCCCGGACGAGAGCCCCGCTCGTCGATCTCAGCCTGCGCCAACTTCGAATCGTGCGCTGTATCGACGATCACCACAGCCTGTCGGCTGCGGCCGGGGCCATGAACCGCACACAATCGGCGGTATCGAAAGCACTCGGTGAACTCGAGCTCAAGGTCGGCGCGCGCCTCTTCCACCGCTACGCTCACGGCGTCGAACGAACCGAGCACGGCGCCTTGCTCCTCGCCCGCATACGGGAAGCCGAAATCCAGTTCGACCTGGCGGCGCAGGCCCATCGCACGGCGCTGCGCCGCGCGCCACGCCTGGCCCACAACCCCGTATTCTCGATGGAAATCAGCCAGCGGCGACTGGCTACTTTCCTTACCGTCTACGACACGCGGAACGTACGCGATGCGGCCGCCGCCGAGGGGATCACCCGGGCGGCGGTTTACGATTCCCTGCGCATGCTGGAATCGCTGCTGGAACTTCCGCTCTTCGAGAACAGCGGTTCCGGTCTCCGCAGCACAGGCATCGCCGATGTCCTGGCCAAACACGTTCGACTGGCGTTCGCCCTGATCCAGCACGGGCTGGACGAGATTGCGAGCCTCGACGGACCAATCCGGGGTCATGTCGCAATCGGCACGCTGCCCTACTCGCGCACCCTGATCGTGCCACGCGCTATCGTGCGAGTGCTGCGGGAGCATCCGCAGGTTGCGATCCGCACACGCGAAGGACCCTACGATACGCTCGAGCGCGCGCTGCGCGACGGAAGCATCGACCTGATTATCGGGGCGACCCGCAACCTCGACGTCGACTCGTCATTGCGCACGGAGGACCTGTTCGAGGATGAGCTCGCGGTGATCTGCGGCGCACAGCATCCGCTGGCATTCGCCCCCCGGGTAGCGATTGGCGAGCTGCTCGGGTACGGCTGGGTGCTGCCGGGACCCAGGACTCCGGCGCGCCAACTGTTCGACCGGTTCCTGCACAGGCGCGGAGCGCCCAACCCGAAACAGGTGATCGAAACAGGTTCGCTGTCGACGGCCCGGGGCCTGCTCCTCGAGAGCGATCGGCTGGCCCTGCTGTCCGCGGACCAGGTGCGCCTCGACGTATCGGCCGGCCTGCTCAGGACGTTGCCGATACGTCTCGAGGGAACGTCCCGCCCGATCGGCCTCACGACGAGGCTGCAGGGCAACCCGTCTCCGGCAGCCGGTGTCCTGATCGACGCACTCCGGGACGCGGCCGTCGACTTCCACCGGGGTTCCGGGAATGCAGGCGATGAAGCGTCGCCGGGGACCCGCCGGGCCTAGGTTTTGTGGCTCACCCAGAAGGGTTGGGTGACGCCGACACCGTCGGCGAAGCTCTGGAGCCTCAGCATGATCGACCGGGTAACTTCCTGGCCTTTCGCCACCAGGCGCATGCCGTTGGCGCTAGTGACATCTTCATCCAGCACCATGCCGATCTGCAGTTGCGAAACTTTCAGGAGGCTCCGTTCGGCTTTCGCGGCGCCGTGCTTCAGCGTCCTCAGAACCCGCAGGAGAGGAGGCGGCAAACGGGGTATGGCCTCCGTGATCATCCTGAATGCCTGTTCACTCGTTAAACCGGCGTTGACGGCGTCGTCGAGGTCCCCGCAGATTCTCAGGATCATCGTGCCGAAGACGCAAACGTCCCACTCGTTGAAATCTTCTGGCTCGCCTGCAAGGTCCAGCGACTCGTGCTGGCGAGCAACGATCTCGGCCACCGGCTCGAGACGCGGGATGCCGCCGAGGAGCTTCCCCGCCAGGGCCGGATGCGAACGATAGATGGCATTGGACTCGTCCGACAACTGGCCGCCGGAGTCGAGCGTCGACAGGACCTGCTCCGGCAAGGTGATGCAGCCGATCTGCGAGAGCATCAGCGCAATGCGCAACTGCCATGGCATCGGGAAGGCAAGCCCGGCACAGATCTCTTCGGCATAGCGCATCATCCTGGCGGCGCGCTTCTGGGCGAGCGGGTTGGCCAGGCCGATAATCTCGGTTAGGACCTCCACCGTGCCGTGCAGGGTCTGCTCCAGTAGCTCCCGCTGTGCGATGACCAGGCTGTATTGATCCAGCCCTGCCTTGAGAGTCGCCAGCAACTCGTCTTTCCTGCAGGGCTTGGTGAGGAAGCGAAAGATGCGGCCGAGGTTCACGGCGGCGATCGTGGATTCCAGTTCAGCCTGTCCGGTCAGGATTATGCGGACGCTGTCGGGCGTTAGCGTCTGGACCCGATGCAGGAATTCAGCACCGTTCATACCCGGCATGCCCATGTCGCTGATGACGACCGCAAAGGGACCCGAGCTTTCGATCAACGAAAGCCCTTCGGCACCATTCGTCGCGGTCTCGACGGCTACCACGGAACTCAGCAGCCGGCGCAGCGCTTCCAGCACAGCGGGCTCGTCGTCGACGAGCAATACCTTTGCGTCCGCGCGCGGTGCGGAGTCCGCCTCACTCCCTCTCATCGAGCGCCTCCCGCACCTTGCGCGCGAGCTCCTTCGGCGAGAATGGCTTCTGGACCATCACGATTGTTTCGTCCATCTCGATGGCACCGCGCGTGTACCCGGACATGTAGATCGCCTTCATTTCGGGGTGCAACCTGGACAAATGTTGCACGAGTTGCGGTCCGTTCATGTCCGGCATGACGACATCCGTCACGATGGCATGGATTGGCGTCTCATTCTTCTCGGCGATCTGCAATGCTTCCGAAGCATTCGCTGCCTCAAGTATGGAGTAGCCAAGCACCGACAGCAGTCGCACGACAAGGCTGCGTACGGACTCCTCGTCTTCTACGACCAGCAGTGTCTCGGTGCCGCGCACTTTCTCCGCGTGGGATTGTTCGATCTCCGGATCCGTCTGCGCGACCTCGCGCGGCAGCAACACCCGGAATGTCGTCCCGTGGCCGATCTCGGTGTACACCCAGATGAAGCCACCGGCCTGTTTGACGATGCCGTAGCAGGTCGCGAGCCCGAGCCCGGTTCCCTTGCCCGGCTCCTTGGTCGTAAAAAACGGCTCGAACAGCCGCTCCTTGGTCTCCTCGTCCATGCCGGTGCCGGTATCGGATACGGAGATGGCGACGTAGCTGCCGGCCGGCACGTCCCTGCCCTTTGCAGCCACGTAGTTGTCGCCGACACGAATATTGGTGGTTTCGATCGCGAGCCTGCCGCCATCCGGCATCGCATCGCGGGCATTCACCGCCAGGTTGACGAGGACCTGTTCCAGCCCGCCCGCGTCGATTTTGACATTCCACAGGTTGGCAGCCAGGTCCGTGCGGAACTCGATCTCCTCACCGATGAGGCGCCTCAGCATGTTGTCGACATCCGCAACCAGCTCGTTTACGTTGAGCACGGCCGGCGCAACCGGACGCCGGCGCGAGTAGGCAAGCAGTTGCCCGGTCAGTTTCTCCGCGCGGCGTGCTGCTTGCAGCACCTCCTGCATGTCGTCGTACGGACCGCTGTTTGGTTCCAGGGTCTCGAGCACGAACTCTCCGAAGTTCGAGATGACGGTCAGCAGGTTGTTGAAGTCGTGCGCGATGCCGCCGGCGAGGCGCCCGATTGCCTCCATCTTCTGGGCCTGGCGGAACTGCTCCTCCAGCCGCTTTTCCTCGGTGCGATCCAGCAGGATGCCGATTAGCTCCGTAAGCGCCCCATCCGGCCCGCGCGCGGCGGCGGACGCATGACAGGCTACGCTGACCCAGCTTCCGTCCTTATGCCGGATCCGGAACTCCGCGGCGTACCCGGGCGTGCGGCCGGCGACAAAATCCTGGCGGCGTTCGTTGGCGTATTCCTGGTCGTCCGGGTGAACACGCCCGAAAAACCAGTCGCGGAACTTCCCGGGCTCGGGCAGCTCATCGCTGCGGAACCCGAGGATCTCGGCAAACCGTTCACTGAAAAATGCGTTCGTGTGGCCGGGGAGGTTGTACTCGAACACGCCGGCTCCCGTTGCTTGCAAGGCAACAGCGAGCCGGTGCTGCTCCTTCGCCTTCGCGGCCTCCGCTTCCCGCCCCTGACGCCGGCGCCTGGCCTCCTCGAGCTCCCGCTGCACGGCGGCGTTGAGCCGTCCGAGATGCCCTTTCAGGATGTAGTCCCGGGCGCCGGCCTTCATGGCCTCCACCGCGCGCTCCTCGCCCATCGCGCCGGAAACAAAGATGAAGGGGATGTCGCGGTCCAGCCGGCTGAACACCTTGAACGCCGACAGCCCGTCGAAATTCGGCATCGAGAAATCGCTGATGATGATATCCCACTCACCCTTTTCCAGGGCTGCGAGGAAATCGGGCTCGGTATCGACCCGCGTATAGCTGACGATGTAACCGCCGCGCTTCAGTTCGGCACAGATGAGCTCCGTGTCGACCTCGGAGTCTTCGACGAAGAGGACGCGCAGGCCGTTCATGCGGAGGGCGCGCGGTTGATCGCCAGCCAGTAATAGCCGGCGCTGCTCGCAACGCCGGCGAGCGCCGAGAAATCCAGCGGCTTGACGATGTAGCTGTTGACACCCAGGCTGTAGGATTCAGTAATGTCCCTCTCCTCTTCGGACGAGGTCATGATCACGATCGGAATGTGCCGGGTCTTCTCGTCGGCTTTGAGAACCCGTGTAACCTCGATGCCATCGATCTTCGGCATCTTGAGGTCGAGCAGGATCAGGCGGGGACCGCTGCCGGAACGTCCCGCGAACGCGCCGCGGCGATACACGTAGTCAAGTGCCTGCTCGCCGTCCTTCACCCATTCAATGTTGTTGGCGAGGTTATGCTCCTTCAGGCCGCGCATCGCGAGCTCCGCGTCCAGCGGATTGTCGTCGACCAGCAGAATTTCGACTTGCTCATACGTCATCGGGTCTCTCCCTGGGTATGCTGAAATGGAAGGTCGCACCTTCCCCTAACCGGCTGTCGGCCCAGACGCGCCCTCCGTGGCGCGCCACTATGCGGTTCACGAGTGCGAGCCCTACGCCGGTCCCGGAAAACTCCGACTCGTCGTGCAGGCGCTGGAACACCCCGAAAAGCTTGTCCTGGTATCGGGGATCGAATCCTGCGCCATTGTCGCGGACGTAATAGACGTTCTCTTCTTCCTCCACGATGGCGCCTACTTCCACGACCGGTTTTTCGACCTTGGAAGAAAACTTGATCGCGTTCGACAGCAGGTTGATCCATACCTGCTCCATGAGGTTGCGATCGGCCATGGCGGCAGGCAGCTTGCCCACGCGGATTTCCAGCTGGTCGTTCACGGTATCCTGCAGCATCCGCTCCAGCGTACCCTGCGCAAGCTCCGCCATATCGACCAGAGTGGGCGCGATGGATTTGCGCCCGAGGCGGGAGAACCGCAGCAAGTCGTCTATCAGCGCGCCCATCCGGTCGGCCTGGCCGCGAATGATGCCGAGCTTGCGGCGCGCCTCCTCGTCGAGATGCTCCTTGTGATCCTCCCAGAGGAGATTCGAAAAGCCGGTGATCGCGCGCAAAGGAGCGCGCAAATCGTGTGACACCGAATAGCTGAAGCTCTCCAGCTCCCGGTTCGCCGCTTCGAGCTGCGACGTCCGCGCTTCAACGCGCTCCTCGAGCTGCACGTTCAGCGTGCGCAGTTCCTCCTCCGCGCGCTCCTGTTCGCGTACCGAGTGCTCGAGCCGCTCCGCCCGCTGCCCGAGCTCGTCCAGCATGCCGTTGAAAGCATCGACCAGCAGGCCGACTTCGTCGTTGGTGGATTTCGGCGCTCGAAGGCTGAAGTCACGCTGCTCCATAACCGCGCGGGCAACGGCGGTGACTGCGGCAATCGGCCGCGTGATGGTACGTTGCAGCCACCCGGAGATCAGCCCGGCAGCGAGCAAGCTGAGCAGCATTACTCCGCCCAGGATGCCGAGGTAATCGACGAGCCGCTGCCCGAGATCATGACGCGTCCGCAGCCCTACGGAGCCGATGATCTCGTCGCCTGCGACGATCCGCCTGAAGAGCACGAGCTCGTTGCCGTCGACGTAATTGCCGTCGATCTCCGGCAGCTCCGGGAAGTTCACCGCCTGGCCCGTGGCAGAATAACTCGCGAACAACGTGCCGTTGGCCGTATAGATGGCAGCGCTGGTGATGGAGTCGTTCGCCGCCAGCGGGGCGAGATACTCGTGTGCGGCCTGCGGATCCAGGAACTGCAAGGCCGGGGCCGCAGCGAGCCCGATAACGGCCGCCTGGGCCGTCAGTTCGTCGACCCGCGTCTGGCGAAAATCGCGAAGCTCGTACCAGGCCATTGCGGCTCCGCTGATCAGGAGCGCCGAGGCAGCCGTAATCAACACGACGAGCAGCACCTTCGCGCGCACGGAAAGCTGCCCGAAGAGACTCATTGCCCGCTCCCCGACGATACGCGTTCCGCGACTGCCAGCAGCCGGGAGCTGATCGACAGGCCGCTGGCGGAGGCCGCATCCAGCGAAACCTCGAAACGAATTCGGTCTCCGACGAGGAGAAAATTGATGATGCTGCCGTCGACTAGTGCTCCGTCCCATTCGGTCACGATGAGAATCGAGCTGTCCTGTGCCGGTTCACGCAGCTCTGCGATTGCGCGGGCGCTCTCACTCGCGATGAAGAGCATTTGCAACCCCCCCAGGGGATCGTCCGGCCGCAGCCGCCTGACGACGATCGACCTTCCGTGGACCGTGCGATCGTGCGTCATGAGCTCCAACGCCGACGCAACGCGCTCGTCGCCCAGCACACCGATTTCGATAGGCGTTTCCCCGCCCAGGACAGAGGGCGGCCAGTCAATGTAGGCGACGAAGTTGTAAAGGTACGCCGCCTGGATACTGTATTCGGGTGCAGATTCAACTGCCTGAGCGCCCGCAATCGAACCCTGGAAGATGAAAGCCAGGCAAGCGGCAGCGGCCTGCAGGTTCGCCGACTTTCGGCGGGGCATGCGCTGATCGGGGCCGCGGCGCGACCACTGTGGGAAGCGTCGTTCAGACATTGGGCACGCCGGAACTCGAACCCCAGTTGCGCACGATCGGTTCGATCTCGTCCGCGGACACGGCAGCACCGATCAGGCAACCCTGTGCGCGGTCACAATTGACCGATTCGAGGTAATCGAGCGCTTCGCGGGTTTCCACGCCGTCAGCGCAGACGGTGATCTGGAGAGCGTGCGCCATTTCAACGGTGGCACGTACGATCGCCCGCGCCTCTTCGTCGCTCGGCAGCCCGCCAATGAACATACGGTCGATCTTGAGCTCGTCGAAGGGCAATTGGTAAAGCTGTTGCAGGGACGAAAAGCCGGTACCGAAATCGTCGATAGACAAGCTGATTTCGTTGACGCAGAGCCTGAGGAACGTATCCATGGCCCGGGCAGGATCGCGCATGGCGGTGGACTCGGTGAGCTCGATCGTAAGCAGGCTCCCGGGAACGCCGTGCTGCTGCAACAGCTCGGTCAGCCGGTTCGAGAATTCCTGGTCCTGGACGAGGCTGGCCGAAAGGTTGACGGCGACCTTCAGCGGCAACCCCGCCCGCTGCCAGGCCGCGGCCTGCCGAATAGCGGAGTCGAGCACGAAGTCCGTCAGCTCTCCGATGAGCCGGTACTCTTCCATGAGGGCCAGGAATTTGCCAGGCGGAAGCAGCCCTTGCTGCGGATGCCGCCAGTGCACGAGCGCCTCGACGCCGGTTACACGCCACCCGTGCGACTTGCGTTCGATCTTGGGCTGGTACTGCACCACGAACTGGCGCGCCCCCAGGGCCTGCACGAGCTCCGCGCGGCTATAGGCACGGGTCAGGCTCGCGGCCAGGGATTCTTGCAGGCGCCGCTCCAGCTCCTGGCGCTGCAAGGGCTTTTGCAGCACGCCGAGCATCTGGAGCCCCTGCGACCGCCCCAGCTTTTCCGCCGTGTTGAGCACGCGCTGGTCCATACCGCTGATGACCACCACCTGGGCGTCGCTATGCCACTCCTTCAACTGGTGAAGGAGCTGAACGCCGTCGACACCGGGTATCTTGAGGTCGAGGATCACCAGCGTCGGCCGGAATTCCTTCAGAGCCTGCATGAAGCCGCTGGATTCGTTCAGCGACTTGACCTGGAACCCGAGAGGTTCCGCGATGCGCGAGATGATTGTGCAAATGGCCGGTTCGTCATCGACGACCAACAGCCTGCTTTTTGACATCGGGCTACCCTGCTGTGTCCATTCCTTCCTTGAGCGTGCAGCAGCCCACGATGGCAGTGACGCGGTCGACAATTCTTACTGCAGTTCGCCCGTGGTTCTGCGGTCCTGCTCACAAAAACAGGCGTCGCCGTTCCCCGGCCGACCGGAAAATGTGACTTAACCTCTTGAATGACGGACGGTCTGTTCACAATCCAGGGCGACGCCTACAGCGGGCACCCGGAGCACCGTGGGACCTTCGGACCCCTCGACTTCGGGCGCGCTATCGCCGGGGCAGCGATGAAGTGGACGACGGGCTGCTGTTCGGCTTCAGGCCCACGAGCGAGCTGGACTGGTCCAACCTGTTCGCCCAGACGGAGTTCTCGCTCGCAGAGCGCTGGAAGCTGACGGTCGGCGTCGAACTGGAGGAGAACGACTACACCGGCAGCAAATGGCTACCCGGTGTACAGCTCGCCTGGCAGGCATCGTCCACGCAGTTTCTCTGGTCCAGTGTGTCACGCGCCGTACGTGCGCCCTCACGCCTGGATCGGGATGTGCTCCTGCCTCCCCCGAGCGGCATCCTGATTCAAGGTTTTCGTTTCCGAGGTGGCAAACGTCTTCGACCTCGGCTACCGCGCACGTCACGGAGAGAGGTTCACGCTTTCGGCTACGGTGTTCTATGAAACTGCGCTGGACGCCCGTAACTGGCCCGCGCCGGCCCTCGAGGACCGGCGCGGGCACAGCCCGGAACTACGCGAGAACGTGGCCCCGGCTCATCGGCGCTGCCGATGCCAAGCGGACGAGTGCGAGCAAGGCGAGAAGCGCCAGGCCGGGCAAACCACCGGCGCCGCCGCCTCCGGCGCCCCGGCTCGGGGAGAGACCAGGCCCATGCTGGAGGCGATCGTTGACACCATCGGCGTTGACGTCGCCGTCTTCCGCGCCATCTTCGATGCCATCGTTGTCGCTGTCGGGGTCGCGATGATCTTCCAGGCCGTCGCCATCGGTATCGCGGAGCTCGAGTAAGCCGTCGTCGACGCCGTCCCCGTTCGCGTCGACGCCTCCGGTCTCGTCCACGTCGATCGCGTCGTCGATGCCGTCGCCGTCCGAGTCGGAGCCGGCCAGTTCTGCCAGCAGCGCCTCGTAGGCATCGGAGAGGCCGTCGTTGTCGCTGTCGGCATCCAGCCGATCGCTTGTGCCGTCGCCGTCCGAATCGCGGTCCGCGAATGCATCGTCGACACCGTCGCTGTCCGCATCGGTGCCCCCGGTCGCACTCGCGTCCCAGGCATCGTCGATGCCGTCCAGGTCCGCGTCCAGGCCGGACGGCTCGGGCAAGCCGGCTTCCAGCCGGTCCACGATGCCGTCGTTGTCGCTGTCACGGTCCAGGCGGTCGACCGCAGCATCGCCGTCGGTATCCAGGTCGCCTTCGAGCACGTCGGACAGGCCGTCGTCGTCATCGTCGCCGTCGCGGTGCGCCGGCACGCTGTCGCCATCGTTGTCGCTGCGTGAGCCGGGCTGGCCCGGTTCGCCGTCGACGACGTCGGCAATACCGTCGCCGTCCGCGTCTGTAGCGGTATCGATCCGTCCGTCGCCGTCCATATCGAGAGCCGCCCATGCCGTGAGCGCAATGTCCGGCACGCCGTCGCCGTCGCTGTCGAGGTCGCGCATGTCGGGTATACCGTCGCCGTCCGTGTCGAGCGGTATCGAGGTAATGACCCCGCCCTCATCCAGCAGGCCGTCGCCATCGACGTCCAGTCCACCCGATTCGGCGACGTCGCCAATACCGTCGTTGTCGCTGTCGAGATCGAGGTAGTCGGGCACCTGGTCGCCGTCACTGTCGATCGCGGCAGGAACTGCCGCAAACGCGCTCTTGCCCGCACGGGCGAGCAACAGGCCGGATCGGGCCGGAGCGCCGGATTCGGCGGCGTCGGCCACGCCGTCGCGATCGCTGTCCAGGTCCCGGAGGTCCGGGACGCCATCGGCGTCGCTGTCGATCACGCTCGCATCGTCGGCGATGCCGTCGCCATTCTCGTCGGCACTGCCGAGCATGGCCGCATCCCAGCGATCGTCGATGCCATCACCGTCGGAGTCGAAGCCATAGGCGCCGGATTCCACGAAGTCAGGGATGCCGTCGCCATCCTGGTCGGCATCGAACAGGTCGTTGAGGCCATCCGCATCGCTGTCCGGCAGCGCCGCGTCATCGATACCATCGCCGTTTTCGTCCACGCCGCCGGTAACGTCCACGTCGAAGCCATCACCGACACCGTCGCCGTCACGGTCGGTGGCCGCGCCGGGAAGCTCGAGCCGGTCCGGAACACCATCTCCATCGCTGTCAATGTCCTGGAAGGCCGGCACGCGGTCGCTGTCGACGTCGGAACGGCCTTCGACAATGTCGGGAATGCCGTCGCCGTCTTCATCCAGCGAGACATCCAGATAATCCGGCGTACCGTCGAGATCCGAATCGCCTGCGCCTTCCAGCGCGTCGCTGTAGCCGTCGCCGTCACTGTCGGCATCGAGATAGTCGGGTGTGCCGTCTCCGTCACTGTCCCCCACCCCTTCCGTAGCGTCGGGAATTCCGTCCTCGTCGCTGTCATCGTCGAGGCGATCGGGAATGCCGTCACCGTCGCTGTCGCCGTCACCCTCCTTGGCGTCGCGAATGCCGTCGTTGTCGTCATCCTCGTCCAGGTAATCGGGTGTGCCGTCGTCGTCGGCATCCAGCGTGTCGCCGGTGTGCAGCAACTGGCCGGGCTGCAGCGGCGCAAGCGCGTCAGCGTCGCGAACCAGGAATACCGCGGGTGCGGTACCGCCGTACTCTTCGTAGTCCACTGCACGAACGCTGCCATCCGCGTTGGTGACGTACGCCCACGGGCCGGTCGAGTTGCCAGCGATCAAAGCCTGTAT
Source organism: uncultured Chromatiales bacterium (assembly GCA_965651325.1). Taxonomy (GTDB): domain Bacteria; phylum Pseudomonadota; class Gammaproteobacteria; order Steroidobacterales; family Woeseiaceae; genus IDS-8. Next base: position 11,327 of record CBFGSB010000067.1, read on the forward strand.
AAATGCCCGGTCGGCGAGCTGCGCGGCATCCCGGTCCCAGCTCTGGAGCAGGAATCCGGTCACCCCGGCCAGGTCGTTACCGAACACGACGTTCGGAAGACCGGCGCGCCGGCTCAGCCAGGCAACTCCGTCCACCTGGCCGCGCACGCGCAGGAAATGGCTTCCGAGGAGCACGTTGTCCGTGATGGCGAACTGTGCTTCCCCCGAGTCTCCGGCGCCGTTCGTGATCGTAATACCGCCCCCGAGGACGTTGCCGTCGACGGTGAAGCTCTCGAGGTCATCGGGTTCCTCGTCGCCGAAATAAACGGCGGTGCTGGTCACGCCGCCAAAATTGAAGCCTTCGGCTGCGGCCACAACCGAGTCCGCGAGCGTGAACCCGTCGGAATGCACCTCGATCGCCTTGTTGATCGCACCCCCCGGCAAGCTCGGATCGTTGCCGCGGGCCACCGCTTCCAGCCGGATGCCCTGGATCGTTACGCGCGGCGCCGACACCAGGAAATTCGCTCCCCAGGTCGCTTCCGCGCCGGACCTGATTATCGCCTGCACGGCATCGGCGTCCGCAACCGGTTGGTCACCGTCGCCCGTGACGCCGAGGATCGTCACGCTCTTGTCGATCACGAGGCCGATCGCTACACCGTTGTGCGTGCCCTGCTCTTCGTAGACGCCGGGCCGCACCAGGATTGTGTCGCCGTCCGCTGCTGCATCGATCGCCGACTGAATCGACGAGAAGCCGTCGCCGCCCCGGTCGACCAGCAACTGCCCGTCCGTCGAACCGTCGGCCGCATGCAGCGAATCACCGGCCTGCAGCGGCGCCAGGTCGGCAGCTTTGCGCGCGAGGAACACGGCCGGCGCGGCACCGCCGTATTCCTCGTATTCGACTGTGCGCACGCTACCGTCCGCGACCGTCACGTACGCGTACGGCCCCGTCTCGTTCCGGTGGATCAGCGTCCGAATGAAGTTGCGATCGGCCAGGAAGGCGGTGTCCTCGTCCCAGCTCTGGAGCAGGAATCCGCTTACCCCGGACAAATCGTTCCCTGACACGACACTCGGAAGGCCGGCATGCCGGCTAAGCCACGCGACACCATTCACCTGGCCGCGCACGCGCAGGAAATGGCTGCCGAGCAGCTCGTTGTTGGTAACAATGAACCGCGGGTCGCCCGAGTCTCCCGCGCCGTTCGTAATCGTGATACCGCCCCAGAGGACGTTGCCGTCGACGGTGAAGCTCTCGAGGTCATCGGGTTCATCGTCCCCAAAGTACACGGCCGTGCTGGTTACGCCGTCGAAATTGAACCCTTCCGCCGGCGCGACGACCGAGTGCGCGAGCGTAAACCCGTTCGAATGGACCTCGAGCGCCTTGTTGATCGCACCATCCGGCAGGCTCGGGTCATTGCCGCGCGCCACCGCCTCGAGTCGAACACCCTGTATCGTTACCCCCGGCGCGGATACCAGGAAATTCGCACCCCAGGGCGCTTCGGCGCCGGAAACGATCGTCGCTTGCACCGCACCGGCGTCTGCTACCGGTTGGTCATCGTCGCCCGTGACCCCGAGAATGGTCACGCTCTTGTCGATCACGAGGCCGATGGCTCCGCCGTTGTACGACGTCCCTTCTTCATAGACGCCGCTGCGGACCAGGATTGTGTCCCCGTCTGCTGCCGCGTCCACTGCCGCCTGCACTGACAGGAAACCGTCACCGGTGGGATCCACCCATAGCTGGGCGGCGCTTGTAGCCGCCGGAGCGATGCCGGCCAGCAGGATCAAGGCCAAGAGAAGATCGTGTGCACGAATTCGCAGTGCAGTCATAGCGTCCTCCATAACGTTTTGTTGTGTGCCCGCGACCACGTGGCTACGCACGGGTTTCCGGCCGCGACTGTCAGGCCCCGCCGCTGTCTTCCCTGCAGCGAAGGCGGCTTTGATGCCGCCCCGGACCCGTGGATTTACGGCGCTTCAGCAACCCACCTTCCGGGGTACGCTTTGCAGTGCCGTCTCGAGGCGAGCGATCAAAACGCAAACATCCGCTTGCGACATCGCTGCGATTCTTTTCCTGACATGAGAGCTCCGAATTTCAGCAGCGACGTGCCTGGACGTGCCACGGAGCTCGTGAAGTACGTGATTGACCGGAGGCGGAAGGTCGTCGAGGTCCTCCAGCCACTGCAGGCTCTCCTCGTAGGCGCTGTACAGGCCTTCGTGACGGGACGGGCGGCGCTCTACCCAGTCCAGCGCTTTTCGAAGTTTTCGCGCGACGTAAGGCTGCAGGCGGCTTTGCATCAGCAATTCTCCGTGCTGAATTCGGAGGACATCGGCGTCCCCCGGCCGGCACCGCGCGCCGTGCTGCTATCGCTGCCGTCAGGGTGCCGATGCGAAATGAGGTCGAGCGACGTATCGGCCTCTCGGTCGTTTGTCGCAGCGCCGGCAGCCGCCGCGGACTCATCGAGCGGCAGTTTCCCCTGCATGCCTTGCTCGTTCCAGTTTCGCAGGAACTGCTCCAAATCCACGGAGCAGAGCGGCTTTGAAACCAGGTATCCCTGGAACCGGTCGCAACCGTGTGCCTCGAGGAACGCAAGCGACTCCGGGGTCTCGACGCCCTCGGCGCAGACCGTCATGCCAAGCCGGTGCGCGAGGTCTATGCTTGCGCTTACGACGTGCCTGGCTTCCTCACTGCGATCGACCTGGGCTACAAAGGCCCGATCGATCTTGAGCTCATTGAACGGCAAGTAGAGAAGATGCTTCAGGGATGCGAATCCACTGCCGAAATCGTCGATCGCGATCTGCACTCCTCGCAGGCGCAACCGCGCCAGCACATCCACCAGCAGGCAAGGATCCTCTATGGCGACTGATTCGGTGATCTCCAGCGTGAACCGGCTGTTCTCCACGCCGTAATTGGCGAGATAGGCGCAGAGGCGTTCCGGAAACTCCTCGTCGCCGACGAGATTGGGCGGAACGTTGACCGCAATGTTCAGTGCCAGGTCCCTGGACTGCCAGAATCGAACCTGTTCCAGTGTTCGTTGCAGGACAAAGTCGGTAAGTGGCAGCATCAAGTGCGCATCTTCCGCGACGAGTATGAACTCAGTCGGCGGAATGCTTCCGTGCACCGGGTGAGGCCACCTCAGCAGCGCCTCGGCTCCATGGATCGTCCAGCGGCGGCTGTTTCGGCATCGTGCGACCTTCGGCTGGTAGTGGACTACGAGCTCCCCCTTGTCGATCGCCGTCGACAACTCGGCGACCGTCCAGGTGCTGAGGAGCACCCCTGAAAGGGCTTCCTGCAACGTCTGAAGAGCCATGGGCTTCTGTAGCGAGGCAGCCATATCCAGGCCGCGTGCGGTTCCGAAGCGTGCAGCCGCTTCGAGCAAACGAGGCTCATCGCCGCCCACCACGATTATTTTCGCGTCGCATCGCTGGTCGGCGAGGAGACGAAGGATTGCGATACCGTCGGAATCGGGAGTCTGCAGGTCCAACAGAATGGCCGTGGGAGAGAACTGCCGAATGCCGGCCAGTACGGCCGCATTGTGGCGGGCGAACTCCACCTTGAAACCGAGCCGCCTTGCTGCTGCGGCAAACAGCTCGCGAACACTCGTCTCGTCGTCAATGATCAGCAAACGGTTGGCTGCCATCACAGCGTGACCTCATTGAGCCCGGTCCGGTCGCAATGCCTCGCGCCGGCGAAACGTTCCGGCGCGGATGCCGGCATTGCGATGGCTCCCGCGTTGTCCTCCCGTCGCACCTGCGTCTCCTTGCCCAGTTCTGGCCGGCCTTGCATACTGCCATCTAATAAATCCCGCAAAAGTGATAAATTTCACAAAATCGATAATCGCGGCCTCAAGTTTCGGCAGCGTTGGCCGACAGCGGTGGAGCAGGCCCGCTACCAGGGGAGACGGTGAGACGGGTTAGCTTGTAAAAATGAGAAATACGGCAATAATCACGGCCTGCTCCGACTGCGAGGGCTTATGGACGAAAAGACTTTCGTGACGACCCGGGAAGCCGCCAGGTTACTGAACGTCTCGCTGCGCACGATCCAGCTGTGGACCGAAAGCGGTGTCCTGAGCGCGTGGAAAACCGCCGGGGGCCATCGAAGGATCTCCG
>CBFGSB010000068.1:0-15361 GCA_965651325.1 uncultured Chromatiales bacterium
ACCCCGTCCCTGCCGATCATCTGCAGGAACTCGGCGCGCGTGCGCGCGTCCTTGCGGAAGAGCCCGAGCATCTGGCTCGTCAGCATGGAGACGCCCGACTTGTGCACGCCGCGCGTGGTCATGCACTGGTGCACGGCGTCGATGACGACGCCGACGCCCTTCGGCTTCAGCACTTCCTGGATGCACTGCGCGATCTGCGCGGTCATCTTCTCCTGCACCTGGAAGCGGCGCGCGAACGCGTCGACGACGCGCGCCAGCTTGCTGATGCCGACGATCTTGTTGTTCGGCAGGTAACCCACGTGCGCCTTGCCGATGATCGGTGCCATGTGGTGCTCGCAGTGCGACTCGAATGTGATGTCGCGGAGCACGATCATCTCGTCATAGCCCTCGACTTCCTCGAAGGTTCGCTCGAGAAACAGCACCGGGTCGGCCTGGTAGCCGCTGAACCAGTCCTCGTACGCCTGCGCCACGCGCCGCGGCGTGTCGACGAGGCCTTCGCGCGACGGGTCCTCGCCCGCCCATTCGAGCAGCGTGACGACCGCCGCTTCCGCCTCTTCGCGGCTCGGTCTACTGGAAGCGCTCACTGGCGGGCCGGTGCGATGGGGCAGGACACGCCGGTGCCGGCAATGCCGCAATAGCCGCCCGGGTTCTTCGCCAGGTACTGCTGGTGGTAGTCCTCGGCGTAGTAGAACTCGGGTGCCGGGCGGATCTCGGTGGTGATCCCGCCGAAGCCGGCTTCCCCCAGGCGTTCCTGGTAAGCGGCCAGCGACTCGCGTGCCGCCCGTTCCTGCTCGTCGTTCAGGGTGAAGATCGCCGAGCGGTACTGGGTGCCGCGGTCGTTGCCCTGGCGCATGCCCTGGGTCGGGTCGTGGCTTTCCCAGAAGAGCGTCAGCAGGTCCGCGTAGCTGACCTGGGCCGGGTCGAACACGACCAGCACGGCTTCGGCGTGCCCGGTCAGGCCGCTGCAGACTTCGCGGTAGTCGGGATTCGGGGTGCTGCCGCCGGCGTAGCCGGAGGCCGTCGTGTAGACGCCGGGCGTTTCCCAGAACAGGCGCTCCACGCCCCAGAAGCACCCCATCGCGAATATGGCCTGCTCGAGTCCTTCGGGAAACGGCGGCTTCAGCGGATGCCCGTTGACGAAATGCTGCTCGGGAACGGGCATCGCGGTGGACCTGCCGGGCAGGGCTTCGTGCTCCGGCGGCAGCCGGGACTTGTCATGTTGTACGAGCATGGCCGCAATATGGCGCTTCGCGTGGAAATTGCAAGCATCACAGTCGCACGTGCGCCGCGCACCAGGTGCCCGGCATCCGTGCCAGCTCAGTCCGCGGCTGCCGCGGTAGCGCCCTCCTGCTCGATCTTTTCCAGGTCGGAGCGGCGATAGAAGAACTTGTGCGTGTACGTCAGGCCGCTGGTGTCCACGGTCTCGCCCTCCGCCAGCCTTGGCCGGTAGATGAGGGTCCTGAGGTCGTTCTGCACGGTGCGCTGCATATTCTCGAAGGCCGCGGGCTCCGCCTCGACGAGCACCACGTCGTTGGTGAACCCGCGCGTCGTGACCGAGTAGTCGAAGACGACCTTGCCCTCCTCGTAGTCGTCTCCGGGGAGCTGCGCGCGCACCTCGCCGTCGATGCCGACGTACTTGGGCGGGTGGATCTCCTGCAGGACGACGAGCTTTTCGAGGTGCTCATGCCGGTTACCGAGACGTTCTTCGTCCGCCGAGAGCAGGTCCCAGGTCTCTTTGTACACGCGCCGGGCACGGCTCGCCTGGCCGGAGAGAATGTAGAAATCGCCGAGTGAGAGCAGCGCGTCCTCCTGCATCTCCCAGGTCGCCTCCGGGTTGTCCTCGGCGATGCGCACGGCGCGCTTGAGGTAAACCTCGCCGGACGTGACCGCCGCGGGCTGGTAGTACGTCGTTTCCGCGCTGCCGATGTACAGGTAGGACTTGCCTAGCCCGGTCAGCGGCGGGATCAGCCGCAAGTCGTCATTGCCGGCATTGTCCTCGATGATGTCGATGACCTTGCGCCAGGTGTAGCGCTCCTTGTCGAAAAGCTGCAGCCGGTGCTGCCAGTAGGCTTGTTTCTCCAGCACGGGCAGGATGGCCATGCTCTCGAGATCCTTGTCGCGGGCTTCGAGGCCGAAGATGATCTCGGTAAGTATCTCCACCTGGTCGAACTTGCCGACGGCGAGGTAGGTCTCCGCCAGCGATTCCAGCACCTCGACCTGGTCCAGGTTGTGCGGACCCTCGTTCACGTGGGTGATGTGCACGGCCCGCTGGAACGTCTCGGAGGCCAGGTCCGGCCGTCCCGACGCGAGCTGCGCCGCTCCGAGCCCTTTCAGCGGGTTGACCAGGTGGGCATTGAGGCGATCCTCGGTCCGCTCGATGATGTCGATCGCGGCTCCGTAGTTGGCGATGGCCGCTTCGTACTGCTCGTTCTGGTGCTGCGCAATCCCGAGGTTGGTGAGTGCGCGCGCCGAGTCGAGGCTGTCGATGCCGAACAACCGGATCGAGAGCTCGACCACCTGCTTCGCGAGTGCGTCCGCTTCGACGTAGGCGTCGTTCTCCATCGCCGCCTTGTACAGTTCGAAGTAGCGCTGGAGTTCTTCCTCCTGCGTCTCCTCGCCGAAGGCCGGCGGTGCGTCGGCATCCGTTCCGGATTCCGCCGGCGTGCCCAGGTGCGTGGCGGTGACGGTCACGCCCTGGCCCGGCGCCTCCTGTTTGGCCGGTGCGTCCGGCTTGTCCTCCGCGAGCCCGCCGGGATTCCTGCTGTCGGACACGGCCTTGTTGGCGGGCTCCGCCGTGTCGTCGGGGGGCGCCTTTGCCTGGTCCGTCGATTCCGCTGTCTCATCAACCAGCTCGGCGTCTCCGACCGGCGGCCCGGCGTCCTGGACCGGCGGCTCGGCATCTCCGACCGGCGGCCCGGCGTCCTGGACCTGCGGCTCGGCATCTTCGACCGGCGGGGCCGCGCTCCCGCCCCCGGGCCCCGCGTCCCCGCCCGGCGGTCCTGCCGGCTCCTGCGCGGCAGCCGCCGCCTCGTCCGCGCTTTCCTGTGCGCCCGCAGGCGCGCCGGCCAGCGCCAGGGCCGCCGTTGCCAGCGAAAAAATCGGCAGGAACAAACCGGTTCTCATGGGGATCGACATGCCAGTATTCGCTTTCAGACCGAGATGCGTAGACAAAGTTTAGCCGGGACGCTCAGTCCAGGGTGAGCGCGAGCTGCCGCTGGCCCGGCCCGGCGAACTGGCCGCAGTCGAGAGGCTGCCGGTTGCGCCCCGGGGTCAAGCCTGCCTTCCGGCACGCCGCCCTGAACCGCTGTCCAATCATATCAGCATAGGGGCCGCTGCCTTTCTGCCGCACCGCAAAGCGGTGGTCGTAATCCTTGCCGCCGCTCGCCGCGCGCACGAGGCTCATGACGTGGGCGGCCCGATCCGGCAGGTGCGTGTCGAGCCATTCTGCGAATATCGCCTTCAGCTCGTGCGGCAGCCGCAGCAGCACGTAGCCTGCGTCCCGGGCGCCGGCCGCGGCCGCCCTGGCCACGATGTCCTCGATCTCGCGGTCGTTGACGGCCGGAATAATCGGCGCCATGAGCAGGCTCACCGGCATGCCGGCGTCGGCAAGCTCCCGCATGAGGCGGAAGCGGGCGTCGGCGGAGGGCACGCGCGGCTCGAGGTGCCGTTTCAGCGCGTTGTCGGCGGTCGGCACGCTGATGGCGACGGAGCAAAGGTTAGCGCGCGCGAGCTCGCCGAGCAGGTCGAGGTCCCGCCGCATCGCTATGCCCTTGCTGATCAGGCTGACGGGATGGCGATGCGCGAGGAAGGTTTCCAGCAGGCGCCGCGTCAGGCCGAGCTTCTTCTCCGCCGGCTGGTAGGGGTCCGTGTTGGCGCCGATCGTGATCGGCTTGCACACGTAGCCGGGCTTCGACCATTCGGCCAGCAGCAGCTCCACGGCATTCGGCTTGTAGAAGATCCGGGTTTCGAAATCCAGGCCGGGCGACAGGTCGAGATAGCTGTGGCTCGGCCGGGCGTAGCAGTACACGCAGCCGTGCTCGCAGCCCTGGTAGGGGTTGATCGAACGATCGAAGGGCACGTCCGGCGAGTCGTTGCGGCTGACGATGGAGCGCGCGCGGATCGGCCGCAGCACCGTCTCCGGCGCCATCGCGACGGGCTCGTCCTCGACGGCGTCGTCGTGACAGGCATCGACGGTGCGGGCGGCGAAACGGCCGGCGGGGCTGGAGATCGCCCCGCGGCCCTTGTGTCCGTGGTCGGGCATGGTGGCAGAGAGGAAACCTGTATATGGATACAGTATTCTCCCTGCCCGCGCCGGTCAAGCCTGCCGCTTTGCCGCGTCCCCGACGACGCGCAGGTCGGTGCGCAACGGCACGCTGATACCGAGCTCGTCGAACCGCTTCTTCACCTTTTCGTTCAGGTCCCAGTAGACGGCCCAATAGTCGGCAGTGTTGACCCACGGCCGCACGTAGAGGTGGATGCTGTACTCGCTCAGCTCACCGACCACGATTATGCACGGCGGGTCCTCGAGCACCCGGTCGTCCGATTGGACGAGCTCCCGGATGGCGTTCCGGGCGGTCTCGATGTCCTGCTCGTAGCCGATGCGGAACACGAGATCGACCCGCCGCGTCGGCCGCGCCGAATAGTTGGTGATGATGCTGCCCATGATCTGGCCGTTCGGCACGATGATGCGGCGGTTGTCCGCGCTCGACAGCTCGGTGGTCAGCAGCTCGACCTTGACGACGGAGCCCGCCGTGCCCGCGGCCTCGATCCAGTCGCCGACGCGGTACGGCCGGAAGATCACGATCAACACGCCGGCAGCGAAGTTGGCGAGCGAGCCCTGCATGGCGAGACCGACGGCGATGCCGGCAGCGCCGATCAGGGCGATCAACGAGGCCGTCTGGATGCCGATCTGCTGGATGGCCGCGATGATGACGAACGCCATCAGCGCCCAGTAGACGACCGTGGCGACGAAGGACTCGAGAATGGGGTCGATCCCCCGCGCCTGCATCAGCCTGCGCAGGCCCCGGTCGATGAGCCGCACGACCGCGCGCCCGATGAAGAAGATCGCCAGGGCGGCGACCAGGCCGAGCGCGAGATCGAGCCCCACCGTCTGTATCTGCACCCACAGGTGATTCCAGTCGAAGCCGAGGTCCGGCAATTGCACGTCGTTCATTCTTATTGATCCTCCCGTATGACCGGTAGCGGGCTCGCTGTCGTTGCCATTTCAGCGAATCGGCAACAGCAAGCCCGGCACCAGCGCAGCCGCCCAGGCGGCCAGAATAAGGGCAGCGGCAAGCGCGCCGCAAATCGCCTGCAGCTTCAGGCTGCCCAGGTAGCGGGCCGCAGGGGTGAGCGCGATGCCGGCCGCGAAGCCGCAGAGGAAGCCGGCAAGGTGGGCCCCGATGTCGGTCTGCGCGTCGCCCGTCCCGGTGTAGGCGAGCAGCGCGATACCGCCGATGATCGGGCCGAGCCGGTAGGGCCAGCGGTCCTGCGCCATGAGCCGGCCCCGCCAGACGAAGCCGGCGAGCAGCCCGAGCGCGGCAAACACCGCCGTCGAGGCGCCGATCGAGCGATGCGCGGATTCGAGCAGCAGCGTGTTGAGCGCGTTGCCGGCGCCTGCCGCCAGCACGATGCAAGCCCAGGCGACGCCGCTGCCGACGAGTCTTCCGGCGAGGCCGCCGAACAGCGCGCCGAAGCCGATGTTACCGAGCAGGTGCCCGACGCCGCCGTGCAGCGTCAGGGCGGTGAACAGGCGCCACCATTCGCCCGCGCGGATCAGCTCGCCGTCGACACGGCCGACGGCAAACCAGTCGAAGCCGAACGCGGAACGGCCGGCGAGCCACCCGGCAAGGCACAGCAACAGCACGTAACCGAAGATGCCCGAGAGGCCGTTGTGATACTCGGTCACGGTCACGGCCGGGCGCCGCGTCGGCCGCCGCTGCCGGTTCTCCTGGTCGTACTGCCAGATCTCGAACCTGGCGCGTTCGGCCAACTCGCCCGGTACGACGAGGAGCGTATGCGCTTCGCCGCGGACGAGCTCGTAGGGGATGCCGAGCGAGTGCAGTACCAGCGCGCGGTCGGAGGCGGCACGCGGATCGGCGCTCTCGAAAACGACGGCGGCTTCCTGCACTACGGGCAACCGGGCCCTGCCGCACCGGCCAGCAGCTCGCCGCAGTCGCCCGCCAGCCTGTGCGTGGCCATCGCGTCGGCGCGGGTGACGCCGCGGTTCAGGATGGCGACCGGCAGGCCGGCATCGGATGCCATGCGCGCGAAGCGGAACCCCGACAGGACCATCAGCGAGGAACCGACGACGAGCAGCGCATCGGCTGCAAGCACGCTGTCGCGGGCCTCGGCAACACGTTCCGCCGGTACTGATTCACCGAAAAATACGACGTCGGGCTTGAGAACGCCGCCGCAGCCCTCGCAATCGGCGATCACGAAATCCGGCAGGTCCGCGTCCGCGAGTTGCGCATCGCCGTCCGGCGCGAGCGCCGCGTGCGCGGCCCGCCAGCCGGCGTTCAATTCCGCGAGGCGTTCCTGCAAACGGGCGCGTTGCGTGACGGCCGCGCAATCGAGGCAGCGCACACGGTGCAGCACGCCGTGCAAGTCGATTACATTGCGGCTGCCCGCGCGCCGGTGCAGGTTGTCGACGTTCTGCGTGATGACGGTGCTGACCCGGCCCTGCTCTTCCAGGCTTGCGAGTGCCGCGTGCGCGGCATTCGGCCGGGCGTCGGCGATGCGGCGCCAGCCGGCGAAGCTCCGGGCCCAGTAGCGCCTGCGGGCCGCGGCACTGTTCCTGAATTCGGCGAAGTACATCGGCTGCCGGTGCTTCCAGTTGCCCAGGTCGTCGCGGTAGTCCGGGATCCCGGAGCCGGTGCTGCAGCCGGCGCCGGTGAGTACGGCGATGCGCTCGTGCGTGGCGAGGAATTCGCGCAGCCCTGCGGCGGCGGAGGAGTGATCGGCGGTGAGAGGCAGGGTTTCAGGCATGCAAGCTCATGCATTTCGGCGCGATGGCCGTTTCAGTCGGGGTTCAGGTTCGCCCGGCATACTGGTGGCCGGCGGCAGGAGAATCGAAAGGATCGCTTCTCCTGCTCCAGGTCATCGGGATTATGACATCGGCGGAGCTTCGCATGGGAAAGTGGAGAAGATGGTACTTCGCGCTGGCGCTTCTGTCGGCGCTGTTCCTGCTGGAGAGCTTGCGTCCGTTCCTGTAAACCGCCCGATTGGCGGCTGCCCGCCGGGTGGTGCCACGAAGCGCTGCATTCAGGTAGGGTTGCAGCGATGCGCGCTTCGAATGCAAACGAGACCGGGATACGAGTTGCCGTGCCGCGGCCATCCGCGACGGTGGTACTGGCGCGTGACGGGAAACACGCGCCGGAGCTGTTCCTCGTGCACCGTCACGCACGCGCGTCTTTCGGCGCGAGCCACGTGTTCCCGGGCGGCCTGGTCGACGCGAGCGACTGCGAGGCGCAAGCATTCAGCCCCGAATTTTCCGCGGAGGCGGCGAACCGCTCCCTCGGCCTCGATGCCGGCGGGCTCGACTATTACTGCGCCGCCATTCGCGAGCTGTTCGAGGAAACGGGCGTGCTGCTCGCGCGCGATGCCGGCGGCGAGCCGGTGACGGGCCCGTCCGCCGCGGCGCTCGACCTCGAAAAGGCGCGCGCCGCGCTGAATGGGGGCAGCCTGCACTGGTCGGCGTTTCTCCGCGAGCGCGGCCTCACGCTCGATTGCGGGGCGCTTTGCTACTTCGCGTGGTGGGTCACTCCGCGCGCAAGGCCGCGGCGCTTTTCCACGCGCTTTTTCCTGGCGGCACTGCCGGAAGCACAGGCTGCCTCGCACGACGGCCGCGAGCTTACCGGCAGCCGCTGGATCACGGCGGCGGAGGCGCTGGACGCGCACGCATCGGGAGACATGGTGCTGCCGCCGCCGACGCGAGCCACGCTCGCGGACGTGGTCAGCGTCGCAACCCTCGATGGCCTCCTGGAGTGGGCGTGCGGTCGCCGGGAAGCCGGCGTGTCGCGCATCCTGCCGGTGATCGTGAACAGCGGCGGCCGCGAGCGTATCCTGATGCCGGACGATCCGGATTACCCGCCGGATGCCGTTGAGGACGAGCGATGAACCCGCCAGAACCCGGGCGACCGGTCGAGCTCGCGCCCGGCATCACGCGCCTGGTGGCGCCCAACCCCGGCATGATGACCGGCCCGGGTACCAACACCTACCTGCTGGGCGAAGCGGAGCTCGCCGTCATCGATCCCGGTCCGGCGATTGACCGGCACGTGAACGCCATCCTCGAGCGCGCCGCCGGGAAGCTGCGCTGGGTGCTGGTGACGCATACGCATACCGATCATTCGCCGGCCGCGCAGGCGCTGGCCGAAGCGACTGGCGCCGAGCTCCTCGGCCGTCCGGCACCCGCGGGCCGGCACCAGGACGCCGCGTTCCGGCCCGGTCGCGTGCTCGAGGACGGCGACGTGCTGGCCACGGCCGACTTCGAGCTCGAAGCCGTGCACACGCCCGGGCACGCTTCCAATCACCTGTGCTACCGGCACGCCGCGCTGCGCTGGCTGTTCACGGGCGATCACATCATCGACGGCTCGACCGTCGTGATCGATCCGCCGGACGGCAGCATGGTGGATTACCTGCGCTCGCTGGAAAAGCTGAAAAGGCTGGATATCGACGCGATCGCACCCGGGCACGGCAACGTCATCGAGCGGCCACGCGAGGCCATCGACGCGCTGATCGCGCACCGGCTCGCGCGCGAAGCGAAGGTCGCCCGCGCGCTCGCCGCGCACCCGGGCACGACGTTGAGCGAGCTGGTCCGCCACGCCTACGACGAGGTGGACCGGACGCTGCACGCGCTCGCCGAGCGCTCGCTGCTCGCCCACCTGGAGAAGCTCGAAGCAGAATCCCGCGCGCGCCGCGACGGCGGCCGCTGGCATCCCCTCCCGTAGGACGCCGCTCCGGCACCGCTTTGCCATCGGCGTTTACGCCGTGCGCGCGCGGCTCCTTCCCGCCCGCGGAAAGGCAAGCCCGGGACCTGCTTACAGGTCGCCGAAACGGCTGCGGGTTCTCGCGAGTTTCTCCAGCAGGCCGGGCGGCTCCCAGTAGCGGTCGCCGAAGCGGTCCCTGAACTCGCAGACCTTGTTGAAGACCGTGTCCGTGCCGATCGTGTCGGCGAAGTGCATCGGGCCGCCGCGATGGCGCGGGAAGCCGTAGCCGTTGATCCAGATGACGTCGATGTCGGACGAACGCGCGGCGATGCCGTCTTCGAGAATGCGCGTGCCTTCCGTGATCAGCGCGGCAATGCAGCGCTCGACGATTTCCGTGTCGTCGATGGTGCGCTGCTCCACGCCGAGGCGCTTCGCCTCGTCGCGGATGAGCTGCTGCACCTCGGGGTCCGGCAGGGGCGTGCGGGAGCCCGGCTCGTAGCGGTACATGCCGGCACCGGTCTTTTGCCCGAAGCGGCCGAGTTCCGCCAACCGGTCGGCGACCGCGTAGAAGCGCGGGTCGTCCGGCAGGTCGGTGCGCTCCTGCCGGATCTTGTAACCGACGTCGAGGCCGGCGAGGTCGCCGACGGCATTCGGCCCCATTGCCATGCCGTAGTCCGTGAGCGCGCGGTCGATGGCTTCGGGCGCCGCACCTTCCAGCAGCAGCAACTGGTTCTCGCGGCCGTAGCTGTAGAGCATGCGGTTGCCGACGAAGCCGAAGCAGTTGCCGACGACGACGCCGACCTTGCGCAGCCGCCTGGCGAGCGCAAGCGCCGTCGCGATGACGTCGTCCGCGGTATGCTCGCCGCGCACGATCTCCAGCAGCCGCATCACGTGCGCCGGGCTGAAGAAGTGCAGCCCGATCACGTCCTGCGGGCGCGCGGTAACCGCTGCGATGGCGTCGACATCCAGCGTGGACGTGTTGGTGGCGAGCACGGCGCCCGGCCTGCAAACCTGGTCCAGCTTGCCGAACACCTCTTTCTTGATCGCCATGTTCTCGAACACGGCTTCGATCACGAGGTCGGCATCCGCGAGGTCGGCGTAGTCGCGTGTCGTATGCAGGCGCCGCAATCCTTCCTGCGCGTCCGCGTCGCGGAGCTTCCCGCGCGCTACGCCGCCTTCGAACAGCTTGCGGATCGTGGACTCGCCGCGCGCCAGACCGGCCTCGTCACTGTCCAGCAGGTGCACGCGGAGGCCGGCGCCGAGGCAGGCGTAGGCGATACCGCTGCCCATCGTGCCGGCGCCGAGCACCGCGACTTTCTGCACTTCCCGCACGCCGGTGTCCTTGCCCAGGCCCGGTACCTTCGCCGCTTCGCGCTCCGCAAAGAATGCGTGCCGGAGCCCGCTCGATTGCGGCGAGTTCTTGCATTCCGCGAACAGCTCCCGTTCCGCCGCGACGCCGGCGTCGAAATCGACTTTCGTGGCGAGTTCGACGAGCTGCACGATCTTTTCGGGTGACAGCAGCCCGCGGGCCGATGTGGCGAGCTTCTGCCGCGCGTCTGCGAAAACCTCCGCGGGAACCGGCGCCACGGGCAGGTCGCGCACGCGCCGCGGCTCGCCAAGTTCCTCCGCGTAATCGAGCGCTGCGGCAAGCAGGTCGGTGTCGTCCGTGACGCGGTCGACCAGGCCCGCTTCCAGCGCGGCCTGCGCGCCGAGCGGCTCGCCGGAGAGCATCATGCCGAGCGCGCGCTCCGCGCCGACCAGGCGCGGCAGGCGCTGCGTGCCGGTCGCGCCCGGTAACAGGCCCAGCTTGACTTCGGGCAGCCCCAGCTTCGCGGTGCTCGCGGCGAGCCGGTAATGGCAGCCCATGGCGACCTCGAGGCCGCCGCCGAGCGCGGTGCCGTGGATCGCGGCGAGCACGGGTTTTTCGCAGGCTTCCAGGCGTGCGACCACGTCGGGCAGGTGCGGTTGTTGCGGCGGCTGGTCGAATTCCCGGATATCGGCGCCGGCGATGAACGTGCGGCCGCTGCAGATGAGCACGATTCGCTGCGTGTCGGCGTCCCGCTCCGCGGCCTCGATCGCACGCATCAATCCTTCCCGCACCGCGTGCGACAGTGCGTTGACCGGCGGATTGTCGACCGTGATTACGGTCGTGGCGCCTCGGCGCTCTGAGGTGACGGGTTGCATTAACAATTCCTTATACGTTGCGCGGCCGACATTGTACCGATTCTCTGGTGTCGTAAGCGCAATGTGAAAGGCGTTGCGCGAGCGGCGAGCGGATGTCGTAAAATGCCGGGCGGGGAGCTGTTCAGGGCCTGGAAAACTCAGCAATCATGACTTTCGTTGTTACCGAAGCTTGCATCAAGTGCAAACTGACCGACTGCGTCGAGGTTTGCCCCGTCGACTGCTTCCATGAAGGGCCGAACATGCTGGTGATCGACCCCGACGAGTGCATCGACTGTACGTTGTGCGAGCCCGAGTGCCCGGTCGAAGCCATCTATTCCGAAGACGAGCTGCCGGATGACCAGCAGCAGTTCCTGGAGTTGAACGCGGAGCTTGCGCGGGAGTGGCCGGTCATTTCGGAGATGAAGGATCCGCCGGAAGACGCCGACGAGTGGCGGGATGTGAAGGACAAGCTGAAGTACCTCGAGCGGTAAACCGACAAGTCGGAAGGCGGATTCCGGGCACCGCGGGGGTGGTCCCTGGTGGAATGGCTCCCTCGGGGCCCTTCGGGCCCTCTCAGTCCGCTTTATTTCCACCAGGGACCACCCCCGCGATGCCCGGAATCCTTGTGCCAGGTCCTGCCGGGCTCGCGCTAGGTTCGGCGGCTGTCGTCGTGCATGCGGATGAGGAAGCCGCGGATCGCGGGGATGGCTTCCGCCTTGGTCATCAGCCTTTCGCGTTCCATCAGCGCAGCCATGTCCTCGATCGAGCGCTGGCCGTCGATCAGTGACATGACGTAGGCGTAGATGCGCGTCGACATCGCCTGCGTCCTGAACGACGGCAGCAGCGGCACCGGTTCCTTGCCCGTGACCAGCCAGTCCGGGAGGGCCTTGTGGCGCGGCGGCGGGCTGGTCTCCGATGTCTTCGTCACCGAGAACGTGAACACGGTTTCGCGGCGGCCGTGGCGGCTGGCGGGTGAGCACATGTAGGGGATCGTCGCTTCGTTTACGACCGCCGTGCCGAAGCCCGCTTCCTCGACGATCGCGAGGGTTTCTTCCGGCCCGTAACGCTTGGCATGCTCCGGGCGTTCGAAGGCGAGGGAGCCGAAATTGATCCAGCAGCCGCCGTCCCGCAGCGATCTGTTGATGCGCGCGGCCAGCACCGGCAGGTCTTCCGCGATCACGTCGATCAGCCAGGGTGTCACCACGGTGTCGAACGCGGCTGGCCTGAACGGTGCGCGCAGCACATCGCCGAGCACCGGGAAAAAGCCCTCACGGACGACCTCCGGCGCCTGCAGCCGGCGCGCCACGGCCACGTCTTCCAGCGTCTTCGGCGCGATCGGGAACTCGAACAGCTCGAGTGGCTCGCCGCGCATCACAGCGTTTCCGACCAGGATGAGCAACGGGTTGAAGTCGAGCGCCACGGTCCGCGCGGGGCTGGATTGCATGTGCAGGTCGTACGCCAGGCGGCAGGCACCGGCGCCCGCCACGAGCAGGTCACCGAATTCGTGGGCGCCAGTCGCCACGCCGCGAATCTGCGCGAGCGCCGCCTCGTTCTCCTCGACGCCCCAGCTCCAGTCGCGGTGCACGTTGGCGTAATAGGTGTAGAGGCCCTGTTCGACCGGCAGGCGGGTGCGGAGGGCAAGGTGGGAATCGAAGCTGCCTTGCAGGGCCTGCAGGTCAAGAGGGGCCAGCAGGTGGCGCAGCGTCCGGGCATGCGATGCCAGCGCGTCGTGCTCGTGCTCGAGCCGTTTGCGCGTGAGCGGCCTGGCCGCCTCGCCACGCAGCTCGTCCTGCAATTGTTCTCCCTGTTTCGCGAGACGCTGCAGCTCGTGATGCAGGCGGTTGCGCCATTCGCCGAGAGCGGCATCCGGCGCCGCGAACAGCCAGGGAATGCCACTGATCGAGGTGAATTCGGTTTTGCAGCCGCCGCAACGATAGCCGCGGCCGGACACGGCGAGCGGCGCCTTGTCGCAACGCGGGCAGGCGAGGAGGTCGTCGAGCGAGCTGGTGGCCGGCATGTCGCGAAGCATAACCGTTAGCAGCGCGCACCGCGCCCCCGTGCATTGCGCGCGCTCCGTCCTTCCTGCGCGCTTTGCGCACCTCCCAGGCCGTTATGCCGGCCGGCACGGGCCGTCAGATGGTGCCGCTCACGATCGCGTCGAAGGCGGTCATGGCATCGCGCAGGCTCGAATCGCCGAGGCCGTGGTTCGGGAACACGTTCGCGAACTGGCCTTCCTCGCCGTGCAGCGCCATGTAGTTCAGGAGCACGGTGTTCACGAGCAGGTTGACGTTGTTCGCGGCCGGGGTCGCCGCGCGCTGCACCGACGCACCGGCATCGAACCAGCCGATCTGCTGGTGCCGCGCCTGCTCTTCCGGCGTGCCGCCGCGCAAGACCGGGCGTCCGCCCGGGTTGTAAACGAGGAAGAACGACGCGGCGGTCGAGGAATTGTCGCTGACCCATTCGCCCTTGCCGCGGCCTTCCGCCGAGTTGTCGATCACACCGTCGGAAGACACGGAGCCGTCGCTGAAGACGTAGAGCATCAGCGGCACGCCGAGACGCGCCGCGTACTCGATGCACGCCCCCATGCAGCGGCCGGCGCGCTCGTCCTTGACCTCGCCTTCGCGCCGCTGCCCGCCGTGATAGTCGTAGCCGCCCATCTCGATGCAGCCCGCGCCGGCATAGCCGTTCATCACGAGCTTCATCATGGAGGCGGTCTTGCGGAATTCGCGCCCGTCCGCGCCGTTGTCGTTGAACTCGGCCTCCGAGAAGATGCCGGACGGGCCGACGATCTGCGGGTCCTCCGCGGGATCGAGGGGAACGCCGGCAAAGCGGTCGGCGATGTCGGCGGCTTTGAGATAACCGCAGCGCACCATGTCCTTGACGACGTCGGCCGACGTGATCGGGCCGGC
Organism: uncultured Chromatiales bacterium; assembly: GCA_965651325.1. Classification (GTDB taxonomy): domain Bacteria; phylum Pseudomonadota; class Gammaproteobacteria; order Steroidobacterales; family Woeseiaceae; genus IDS-8. The sequence continues at coordinate 14,000 of CBFGSB010000068.1, forward strand.
GTCCACGACGTCCATCTTCTGGTCGCTGATGCGGTACATCGACTCCATCACCGCCGTGGCGTCTTCGGGCGTGAGGATGGCGGCGAGATCGCCGGTGTCGACCAGTGCGGTAACGTCGCTCGGCCGGTCCACCTTGGTGGGTCGCCATTCCGGGTTGATCAGCATGGCGGGCGCCATCGAGTTGCCGCCCGAGTCGGTGTTCTCGGTACCGGCGAGCCGCAGCACCGAGCCGTTCGCGCCCGCCCCGTTCAAGCCGGCCTTCGCAATGCCGTACAGCGGGTTGTGCGGATTGTTGCCGGTGTCGTTGTCGGAGCGTGCCGGAATGACCGCGCCGTTGAGATTCGCGGCCCGCGACGGGTCCATGCTGAGGAGCATGCCGCGCCGGAAGGCGCTGTCCAGGTGAAACGCGAGGCCGAAGTCCGTATTCGCATATGGCTGGCCGCTGATCGGGTCGTTCAGCGCCGGCACCATGTCGCCCGGCAGGCCCAGCTTCTCGTAGCCGGCCGTCGACAGGAAATCGAGTTGCCCGCCTTCCTTCCCGACCAGCACGTTGGAGCCGGCGATGTTGGCGCCGCCGGCGAGGTCGAAGCAGATGAACGGAATCTTGCCGGCGCCGACGGTCGCGATGTCGCAGGAGTCGATCAGCGGCTGCAGGTCGCCCGACAGGGCCGCGAAGGCCTCGCGCGGATTGGCGAACAGGCTCATCACGCCGCCGCCCAGCGCGAACGCCGATCCGGAAAGGAAGCCCTGCGCGACGAACTGCCGCCGTGTCACTGGACGCGGGTGGTCGCCGTGCCGCTGCGGAGCGTCGGTGCGTTTTCGGTGTTTGCCGGCCATAGCCTTGCCTCTGTTTTCCCTGGTCGAGCGCTTACTGGAACGTGCTTACGGCGCTGCCCGCGACAGCCGCGCAGACGCCTTTCACGATGCCGCGCGTGTCGGCGGTGCCGCCGTCGATGAGCCTGTCGATGAGGTTGTCCGGCCCTGTCGAGACGTACCCGATCTCGTTGCGGACGGTGGTGAAATCCGGTTGCGACATCACGGCGATGCCCATTACCCGGTCGAGCAGGGGCTCGATCACCAGGTCCCGGCTCGTGCCGGCGAAGGCCGTCGCGGGCGGCAGGTCGAAATCGAAGCCCGGGAAATAAGCCTCCGCCAGCGCCTCGTCCTCGACCAGCGCGTTGCAGTACTCGATCGCGAGCTGCGCGATCGCCACCTGGTGTGATGCGAGGAAGGCGGACGGATGCTCGATCACCGGCAGCGACTGGCGCAGCGTCTGGAAGGTTTCGTCCACGTCGGGCTGTTCGGGATCGACGGTCGTGACCGCGGCGAGCGTCGCGTTGATCTCGTCGAAGGTCCGGACGC
>CBFGSB010000069.1:0-15093 GCA_965651325.1 uncultured Chromatiales bacterium
CTAGCCGTTGCCTGTCCGGCGGGTGCCGCGAGGCACTTTCACAACACCACAAGCAGGAGATGACGATGTCCGACAAGAAGAGAGTCAGGCCGGTGACACTGGCCGTGGGCGCGGCGCTGGCCGGTTCGTTTGCCGTCACCGGGGTTGCCAATGCCGATGCCGCTGCCGGAGCAAGCCCGTTCGCGATGACGACGCTGAGCGCGGGCTACATGCTCGGCGCCGTTGAAGGGAGCTGTGGAAGTGACAACGGCGACAAGCACGCCGAGGGAAGTTGTGGCGGCGACAAGGAAGCCGAGGGTAGCTGCGGTGGCGACAAAGGCGCTGAAGGCAGCTGCGGCGGTGACAAGGAGGGAGCGGCCGAAGGCATGGATGGGGAAGGCAAGCCGGCCGAAGGGAAGTGCGGCGAGGGCAAGTGCGGCGAAGGCAAGTGCGGATCGGCCTGATCCGCAGTTGACCGCCCGGGGAAAGCCCGCACGCGTCGCGGGCCTTCTTCCGGGATGCTTTACTCCTGATTGCGTCGAGTTTCAGCGGCTGCAGGCGCCAGGGCGCGCTGGTAATCTCGGCGTAACGAATCTCCAGGCAGGCGCCGGAAGGCGAAGAGGGGCCGATGCCGATCAACGGTAACAAGAGGATCCGCCGCTGCCCGTGGGCCGGGGACAGCAGCCTTACCTATATCGAATACCACGACACCGAGTGGGGTGTGCCCGTCTGGGACGACGCCACACAGTTCGAGTTTTTGGTGCTCGAGGGCGCGCAAGCCGGCCTGAGCTGGTCGACGATTCTGAACAAGCGGGAGGGTTATCGCAAAGCGTTCGCCGACTTCGATCCGCAGAAGGTCGCGCGCTTCACGGCACGGCGCATCGAGCGCCTGCTCCAGGATCCGGGCATCGTCCGCAACCGGCAGAAGGTCAGCGCGGCGGTAACGAACGCAAAGGCGTTTCTCGAAGTGCAGGAAGAGTTCGACGGCTTCTGCAACTACATCTGGCGGTTCGTCGACGGCAAGCCGAAGCAGACCCGCCTCAAGCGCGATTCGGACGTGCCGGCGACTTCGAAAGAATCCGATGAGTTGTCGAAAGACCTGAAGCAGCGGGGCTTCAAGTTCGTCGGCAGCACCATCATGTACGCTCACATGCAGGCTACCGGCATGGTCAACGACCACCTGACGAGCTGTTTCCGCCACAAGGAATGTGCCGCACTGGCGCGGCAGCGCGCATAGCGCCTATAACCGGAATCCGAGCTCGCGCAATTTTGCGAGCAGCTTCTCTTTCTCTTGCGGCGCCATTGCCAGCAACGGTGGCCGGACCCGTTCCCATTCCCGGTCGTCGCGCGCCCCGGCGATCACGGCCTTCAGTGCGGCGATCATCGGATACCGCTGCAGCACCTCGCGAACCCGGTTCAAATCCTGCTGCAACGCCTCTGCTTTCGGGGATCGCCACTCCAGGTACAACCGGTGGATCGCCGCAGGGTTGACATTGGCCGTCGCCGAGATGACGCCGGCGCCGCCGGCGCGCAGGGTCTGCAGCAAAAGGGATTCGCTGCCCGCGAACACGCGGAAGTCTTCCCAGCCGCGATCGAGCAGCGCGCGGGTATTGTTCCAGTCGCCGGAGCTGTCCTTGATGCCAACGATGTTTTCCGGGTACGCATCGACCAGCCGCCCTACCAGGTCCACGGACAAGCCCACTCCGGAGACCGCGGGTATGTGGTAGAGGTAGACGCACAGCGCATCGCTCCCGACCCTCTCGACTGTCTCCGCGTAACTCCTGAACAAGCCGTCATCGTGGACGTCCTTGTAATAGAACGGCGGCAGCATGAGCACCCCGCCGCACCCGAGCTCCACGGCATGCCGCGTCAGCCGCACCGAATCGCTCAACGCGCAGCACCCGGTGCCCGGCATCATCCGCGCCGGATCGATCCCCGCCTCCACCAGCCGGTCGAGCACCTCGATCTTCTCCCCGACCGACAGCGAATTCCCCTCGCTGTTCGTCCCGAACACCGCGAGCCCGGCCCCTTTCGCCAGCAGCCACCGGCACTGCTCCACCAGCCGCCCCGCATCCACCCCCAGGTCACCTCGAAACGGCGTAACCACCGGCGCCAATATGCCGCTGAATCGCATGGGGGTCGGACCTCCGGAAGTCACTGAGTTGACGGAGAAAAGGAGATGAAAACGGGGTGAAAAAGGACCTTAATCAGGCCATATCCCGGCAATAATGCGCGTCCTTGCATCCTACCTAAAAGGCTTGTTCTTGGGGCAAAACAGGCTGCTTAAGGGCCAGAAGACGGCCTTGCTGGGCCATTTTTCGCAGCAGATCAGGAACTTGGGTTGGTCCGACCCCCGCGGTTGCTAAAAGGCTTGCTTTTGACGGCGAAACAGGCTGCTTAAGGGCCAGAAGGCGGCCTTTTCGGGACGCTTTTCGTCGCAGATCAGGAGCTTGGGTTGGTCCGACCCCTCAGTTGGGGCAGGTGACGTTGTCGACGCAGACCTCGACGATGGTGATGGCGTTGAGGTCGGGGGTGTTGTGCGAGATGGCGCCCAGGTATTTGCCGGGAGGCAGGGCGGCCCAATCGAGGGTGATATTCGACGTCGTGCCGGCCTCGACGAAGCCCGGGGCGTCGAGGGTGCCCGGTGCGTCGACGGTCATGTTTTCGCGGTCGTCGTCCAGCCCGAAGTACCAGGTGAACAGCCTGTAGTTGGCTCCGGGCCCGCCGGCATCGTCGGTTGCGAAGCCGTGCACGAACACTTCGTAGCGTCCCGGCGGCGGCTGGAGGATGTTCACTTGCTCGCGCGAGGTCGGCTCGCCGCTTTCCGCGATCTTCCTGCAGCTCGTCAGGGTGGGGCAGTAGCGGATGTACATGTCGAGATCGTCTTCACCGTCGGTGAATTCGTCGAAGAGCGCGAATCGCAGGTACGCCTGCCCCGGGGCCAGGTTCTCGATGAAGTGTACGTTCACCCCGTCGCTTGCCCGGAACGTAAAGTCCTGGTTCGGGTCCTGCTCGATGAACGTCTCTTCGGACACGGCCGCGGGTGCCAGGCCGTGCACCCCCGCGGAATACGTGCCGGTGTACCCGAAGCCCACCGGGAAGGAGACGCTGTTCGTGCTGCCCGACGCGCGGATTTCCGCCGGGGCATCGATCGTGCGCGGCCGTATAGCCAGTACGCTGCGGACCTCGTGCGCGTCACCGACCCAGGTGAGGCTGCCGAAGCGCCACGTGTCGAGCGGCCCGCTTTCAAAGCCGAAAGTCACCTCGAATTCCGCCGAGGCGCCCGGCTCCAGCGACAACGTGGACGGCGCGACGAGCACGCTGATGCCCGGGGGCGCTTCGATCTGTGCCGTATAGTTCCCGGTCGTGTCGCTGACATTGGTGACGCGACGGCTCACGGTCTGCGTTGCGGTCAGCCGCGATACAGCGATCGACGGCTGGTTCAGGTCCACGGCTTCCTCTGAAAAGCCGTCGATGGCCAGCGCGTCACAGCGCTCCTCGTCGACCGCGGGTGAGGCCGTCCCGCAGGCGAACGCATCGTACTCGTCCTTGGTTACGTCGTAGACGAGGCCCGGGTCATTCGCCCGGTTGGGATCGATATGCCCGCTTCCGAAGTCGAAGGGATGCGCGGGTGACTCCCCGTCCTGCTGCCGGACGTCCTGGTAAGCCGTCGTCATCAGCGCCGACTTGATGGCCGCCGGACTCCACTCCGGGTGCGCCTCGCGCAACAGCGCCGCGACCCCGGCGACGTGCGGCGCCGCCATGGAGGTGCCGGTCAAAAACGCGAAGCTCTCGCCCGCCAGCGAATTGGCCGCGTCCGGCGTGAAGCCCGCGAGGATATTGATCCCCGGCGCGGTCACGTCGGGCTTCAGGATGTCCTGGATCGGCCCCGGTCCCCGCGAGGAGAACGCACCCATGACATTCCCCGTGTCCTCTTCCGTCACGAGGAGGCCTTTGTCGAGCACGACCTCGATCGTTTGCCCGGCATCGATCTCGGCGAGCAGCAGGTTGCCGTCCGCCTGTCCGATCATGAGCGCCGGGATACCGGGGTCCGACGTGCCCGTCATCGCGATCGGCGCGCCCGCGATGTTGAACACCACTGCCGCGATCGCGCCGGCATCGGCCGCGTGATCGAGCTTCACCTGGAAATCGCAGCTCCCCCTCTGGATGTACGCGATATTGCCGGACACGGCGTCGCCGTTGACGAGCGGCTCGCAGGCGTCGAAGGTCGTTCCGGCGCTGCCATCGCCCGTGCCGTCGCCGTCGTCCACCAGCACCAGCCGGCCTTCGATAGCGTCCTCCTCGATGAGCGGCGTGGTGAAGCTCGCTTCGCGTACCGCATAGCGGCCGGCGACGCTGGCCGGCGCCGTCACCTCGAGCGCTTCGAGCGAGTGCTCGCCGGTGCGGCTCGACGCGCCGGTTGTGATTACCCAGGGAGCGCCGCCGGGTGAGCCGATCGTATTGAAGCCCGGACCCTCGTTGCCGGCGGCTACGACCGTAAGCACGCCGGCCTTGGCGGCGGCCATCAGCGCGATGTCGTCCGGCGCCGTGGCGGTCATCACGGAGCTGCCGACGGAGTAATTGATAATGTGTACCCCGTCTGCGACCGCGGCATCGATGGCATTGGCCAGGTCCGAAGTGTTGCAGCTCGCGCGCAGGTCGCCCGGCCGCAACCAGCAGGCCTTGTAGGCCGCGACCCGCGCGCGGGGTGCGATGCCCTCGACACGCCCGAGGAGGGTGCCGAAGATCGACGCGCGCACCCGGTTGCCGGCGGCGGTCGTCGCGGTGTGCGTGCCGTGGCCGTCGACGTCGCGCGCGGAAAAGATCTCGCCATCGTCGAAGTTGCCCGTCGCGTCCGCGCCTTCGAAGAAATAGCGAGCGCCGATCAGCTTGTTGTTGCAGGCGTCGGCCGCGAACTGCGGCCCGGCCTGGCAGATGCCGTTCCAGTTCACGGGCGGCTGGTAGACGACTTCGTCCTCGAGCTGGTCATAGCGCCGGCACAGCCACATACCGAGCAGCGAGGTCTCCGCCCAGCGGCTCCGGCAAGCGCGCGGCCGATCGGCTTCGCGCGTCTCCGCCAGGGAAGGATGCTCGGGCGTGATGCCGCTGTCGATGACGCCGATGACGACGTCCTCACCCGTGAGCCCGAGCGTCGCGCTGCGCAAACCGACTTCCGCATTGAAGAGATCCAGGAACTCCGCGCTGAAGCTCGTGGCGAGCGGCCGCACCTCGTCCTCCCAGACGTGCAGCACTTCGGGCATCCTCTCGAGCTGCAACGCCTCGGCCGGCGTCATGCGCGCGGCAAAGCCGTTCAGCGCGTAGCGGTAGCTGTAGATCTTGTGCGGATCCGGGCCCAGCCGGGCGAGCACCGTGTCGTGCTGATGGGTCAGCCGGCTGACGTAGCTCTGCACGCCTGCCGCATGCTTGTCGAAGCCCGGCGCCGTCATGGTGCCGCCGGATAGTTTGGCCGCGCCCGCGGATACCCGGGCGCCAGCGGCGTGATACGCCACGGCCGCAGGTGCCTTGAGCTGCACGATGTAGACCTTGGACGCACCCGGTCCCCCACCGCCGTCGCGCGGCGGCGTGCCTGCGACCGCCCACGTCGCGCCGGCCAGTGCCAGGACGCTGAGCGTCATGCGGCGGAGCGCGTTCACGTCGTGCTGGAACCCCCTGATTCCGTTTGGTTTTCCGGTTGAAGACCGGTGTAGGTCACGGTTTGGACTGACGTTACCACATGTGCAAGCCGGCGTGTAGAAGCAGGGGAACGGCCCGGGTGGGCGCTCGCCGAACTGGGCAGGCGCAATCCCCTGCGGCGCATACCCCGGCGTGCGTTGGAGCAGGCGAGGCCGCGAGCTAAGGGCTGCTTGCCAGCCAGTCGCGCGGGCGGAGGTAATCGGTATAGAGGCGCTCTTCCGGCGAGCCGGGCTCCGGTTGCCACCCGTATTCCCAGCGTACCCGCGGCGGCAGCGACATCAGGATCGATTCGGTGCGGCCGCCGCTCTGCAACCCGAACAACGTGCCGCGGTCGTGCAGCAGGTTGAACTCGACATAGCGGCCCCGGCGGTAGAGCTGGAACTCACGTTCACGATCCCCGTAACCCGTGTCGCGGCGTGCCTCGACGATCGGCAGGTAGGCGGGCAGGAACGCATCGCCGACAGAGCGTGTGAGCTCGAACGTGCGCTCAAAGCCGCCTTCGTTCAGGTCGTCGAAAAACAGGCCGCCCACACCGCGTGTTTCGTTGCGGTGCGGCAGGTAAAAGTACTCGTCACACCACTTCTTGTAATGCGGATAGACGTCGTCGCCGAACGGAGCGCAGGCCGCACGCGCCGTGCGATGCCAGTGCAGCACGTCCTCGTGAACGGGGTAGTAGGGTGTCAGGTCGAAGCCGCCGCCGAACCACCAGGCCGACTTCCCGGCGCCGTTCGCGGCGAAGAAGCGGATGTTCAGGTGCGTCGTCGGCACATGCGGATTGAACGGATGCAGCACCAGTGACACGCCCATCGCCTGGAAGCCGCAGCCGGCGAGTTCAGGGCGCGCGCGCGTGGCCGCCGCAGGCATTTCCTGTCCGAACACCTGCGAGAAGCCTATCCCGGCCCGCTCGAACAGAGCCCCCTCCGACATGATGGAGCTTTCACCCCCGCCCCCGGCGTCGCGTGTCCATGGATCGTGCCGGAAGCTCTCACGACCGTCGGCTTCTTCGAGCGCTGCGACCAGCCGCTGCTTGAACGCGACGAGGTACTCGCGCACGCGTTCCGGGGAAGGCGCGTCCTTGCTCATTGCTTTCCCGGCCTTACGACAGCGCCGCTCCGCAGGTCCCGGATCTCGGAAGCCCCCGCGGCCGGACCGCATTCGCCCGGCACGACGTAGTCCACCAGCCGACCGAACTGTTTGCGCAACGCGAGGGACGTGCGCGCTGGCGGGCGGCCGGAGACGTTCGCGCTCGTCGACACGAGTGCCGAAGCTGCCGCTTCACACAATGCCGCGGCGACCGGGTGCGCCGTCAGGCGCACTGCCAGGGTGGCGTGACGCCCCCTCACGTTGTCGGGCACGGATGGTTGTGCCGGCACCAGCCAGGTCACCGGATGCTCGAGCGTCGAGGGCAGCTCTGCGTCGGCCGGCAGGCGCGCCCATGGCGCGAGCTGCTCCGTGTTCGCCGCAATCACGATCAGCCCCTGGGCCGGGTCGCGTTGCTTGATCTCGAGGATCCTCTCGACGGCTCGCGTCTCGCCCGGCAGGCAGCCCAGGCCGAACACGCCCTCCGTCGGATAGGCGACGACGCCGCCCCGACGAAGTAGTCGCGCGGCTTTTCGGATCGGGAACGACGAGAGCATGCCTCGTCAGCTTTCGCCCGGAGCTTTCGATGCCGCCTTCCTGCTCGCCTTTTTGCTGGTCTTTTTCCCCGCTTTTTTCTTTTTCTTTTTCCCTTTCTTCTTCGGCGCCTTTTTGGCGGGTTCAGGGGACGTGGTGCCGGTCGCCGCGGCGGCCTTCCTTTTCTTGCCGCGGCGTCCGCGCATCGGCGCGGCGGCCAGCAGCTCCTTGCATTCCTCGAGCGTAAGCGACTTCGGGTCCCGGTCCTTCGGCACGCGCGCGTTCTTCGTCTTGTCGGTGATGTACGGGCCGTAACGCCCGTTCAGCACCTGGATGCCTTCCGCTTCGAAGTCCTGGATGATGCGGTTCGCATCCGCGATTTTCTTCTCCTCGATCAGCTCGAGCGCACGCGGGAGCTGGATCGTGTACGGGTCGTCGTCGCCGCGGATTGAGACGAACTTGTCGCCATACCGCACATAGGGCCCGAAGCGCCCAATGCTTGCCAGTACCGGCAGCCCATCCTCCGTCTCGCCAAGCTTGCGCGGCAGCTTGAACAGCTCGAGCGCCTCCTCGAGCGTGATGTCGTTCATCTTCTGGCCGGGACGAAGCCCCGCGAATTTCGGCTTCTCTTCATCGTCTTTCGTGCCGATCTGCACGAACGGGCCGTAGCGACCCATGCGCACGGTCACGGGCTTGCCGCTTTTCGGGTCCGTGCCGAGCTCGCGCGCCATGGCCACCTGTTCGCGGGTGACGCTCTGCTCCTTGTCCTCGACCAGGGTCGAGAACGGCTTCCAGAAACGCTCGAGCAGCGGCACGATGTCCTGTTCTCCCAGGGACACGGCGTCGAGGTCGTCTTCGAGCCGCGCGGTGAAATCGTAGTCGACGTACTGCGTGAAGTGCTCGGTCAAAAACCCGTTCACGATCCGTCCGATGTCAGTCGGGATGAAGCGTTTGCCGTCCATCTCGACGTACTCACGGTTCTTGAGCGTTGCGATGATGCTGGCGTAGGTCGAGGGGCGGCCGATGCCGTACTCCTCCAGCGTCTTGACGAGGCTCGCTTCCGTGTAGCGCGGCGGCGGTTCCGTGAAATGCTGTTCCGGGCGCAGCTTGTCGAGCGCAATGACGTCGCCCTCGGCAACTTCGGGCAGCAGCCGGTCGCCTTCCTCGGTGGTATCGTCCTGGCCTTCCTGGTAGACCGCGATGAAGCCGGGCTCGACCAGCACGGAACCGTTGGCACGCAACAGGTGATCCTCTTCGCGCGCAATGTTCGCATCGGCGCCGTGCCCGGCGCCCGGCCGGAACTCGAGTGTCACCGTGTCGAACACCGCCGGCACCATCTGCGAGGCCATGGTGCGCTGCCAGATCAGCGTGTACAGCTTCAACTGGTCGGCGTCCAGCGCGCGCTGCAGGGAATCCGGGGTGATCGCCGCCGAGGTCGGCCGGATCGCCTCGTGCGCTTCCTGCGCGTTCTTCGCCTTGGCCTTGTACTCCGGGGGCGTCTCGGGAACGTTCTGTGCGCCGTAGCGTTCCCGGATAACTTCGCGAATCTCGTCGACGGCGATCGATGCCAGCGTCACCGAGTCCGTGCGCATGTAGGTGATGAGGCCGACATTGCCTTCGCCGGGCAGCTCGATGCCCTCATACAGCCGCTGTGCGACGCGCATCGTACGCTGGGTGTTGAAGCCGAGCTTGCGCGAGGCTTCCTGCTGCAGGGTCGACGTCGTGAACGGAGCCGCCGGGTTGCGCCGCCGCTGCTTCTTCTCGACCTTGACCGTCGTCAGCTTGCCGTCGGCGGCTGCCATGAGCGTGCGCTCCACATCCCGCGCGGCTTCCTCGTTGCCGAAGCTGAATTGTTCGACCTTGTCGCCCTTGTACTGCACGAGCCGCGACACGAACGGCTGCCCGCCCTTGCTGACGTCCGCTTCGATAGTCCAGTACTCGCGTGCTTCGAAGGCCTCGATCTGCAGCTCGCGCTCCACGATCATGCGGAGCGCGGGACTCTGCACGCGCCCGGCCGACAGCCCCCGCTGCACCTTCTTCCAAAGGAGCGGAGAGAGATTGAAGCCGACGAGGTAATCCAGTGCACGGCGCGCCTGCTGCGCGCTCACGAGGTCGTCCGAGATATTGCGCGGATTCTCGATGGCTTCGCGGACCGCGTTCCTGGTGATCTCGTGGAACACGACCCGGTACACCGGCTTGCCGTTCAGGGCCTTCTTTTCCTTCAGGAGCTCGGTGAGATGCCACGAGATCGCTTCACCTTCGCGGTCCGGGTCAGTCGCGAGATACAGCGCATCGGCTTTCTTCAGTGCCCGCACGATCGCATTCACGTGCTTCTCGTTCTTCTCGATCACCTGGTACTTCATGGCGAAACCCTGTTCGGGATCGACCGCGCCTTCCTTGGGTACGAGATCACGTACGTGGCCGTACGAAGCCATGACGTCGAAGTCCGCACCGAGATAACGGCCAATCGTCTTGGCTTTCGCCGGCGACTCGACTATGACGAGATTTTTGGACATACCACCAGGGAATTTTCCGTGAGCAAACGACGAGACCACGGCGGCCGGGAATCTCCGCCTGTGTCGCGGGCGATTGAATTACATGCTTGCCGGCGGCGTGTCAAGGCGCGTTTTGCGCTCGCTCGACTCCAGCCGGCGCCGGCGAGCGCGCGACTCTGCCCTCACGAGCCGCCGCAAACAACGGTCCGGCAAGCAAAAAGGAATGGGACGAACGGGAGTAGCGCGATGCGGAAAAGTACGCTGGTCAGTGCAGCATGCCGCCGCTTTCGTCGAAGACGAGGTCTTCCATGCGCGCGTAAGCGAGTTCCTGGCCGGGTTGGCTGAACAGCACCATCAGCACGACCCACTTGATCTGCTCGACATCGATATCCGGCGTCTCCAGCGCGAGCAGGCGATCGATGAGGATTTCACGCTGCGGAGGCGACAGGATGCCGATCTGCTCGAGATAGGTAATGAAGCCGCGGCAGCCGGCGTCCAGCCGCTCGTGCTCCACGGCATTGTAGATACGCGTGCCGTGCCCGGTGTGGCGGGTACAGGTGAGGTCGTCCTGCTTTTCCGCCAATCCGTCGAGCCAGTCGAGGGCGCGGTCGATCTCCGAGTCCGCGAAACCGGCTCTCGCCAGTTCGTCGCGCAGCTCGTTCTGGTCCGGCTCGGGCTCTTCCTCGGCATCGATGTACGTCTCGAAGAGGTACATCAGCACATCGAGTACATTCTCTTTCATGCCTGGAGCGACTCCTCGGGCTTGTGACCTGTAACAGTAAAATCCGAACTGTCTCGCTCGGTCTGGCGGCGCCTGGCTTGGTCTTCACTCAGCCGATAGCTACGGCTATCGGCTTCGCTCCAGACCGGCGCCAGTCACCACCATCCCTTCGCGAGGCCAGACCGGATTTCACTGTTACAGGCCACTAGTTCCTTCTTGCGTAATATCCGCCGTGCAGGGCCTCGATCTTGCCCTCCAGCTCCAGGATAAGAAGCATGGAGGAAACCTGCTCGATCGTCAAACCGGATTCCGTGGCCAGATCATCGGCGCTGCGCGGGTCGTGGCCGAGCGCGGCGAGCAGCAGCACGTACTCGGGATCGTGGGTCGGGAGCGCCGTTTCCGCCGCGCCGCCCGCCGCGTCAGCCTCCGCATTTTGCATAAGAAGGTGCCCCGCCAGGGGCCCCAGCTCGCTCACGATGTCGGCGCCGCTTTCGACGAGCTTGGCGCCTTCCCGGATGAGCTGGTGGCATCCGCGCGACAGCGCATTGTGAATCGAGCCCGGTATGGCGAATACCTCGCGTCCCTGCTCCGCGGCCAGCCTCGCGGTGATCAGCGAACCGCTGCGCCGCGCTGCTTCCACCACCAGCGTGCCGAGGCTCGAGCCGCTGATCAGGCGATTGCGAGCCGGGAAATTTCCACGCCTGGGCGTGCTGCCGAGCGGGAATTCCGAGACCAGCGCGCCCACGGAGGCGATCCGCTCCGCGAGGCCGCGGTTGCGGGCGGGGTAGATCGTGTCGATTCCGTGGCCGAGCCACGCGACGGTCGGCGCATTCGCAGCGAGCGCGCCCTCGTGCGCCGCGCTGTCGATGCCTTCGGCGAGACCGCTGGCGATGCAGAAACCGGATGCGGCGAGGTGCTTTGCGAATTCGAACGCATTGCGGACGCCGCCCCGCGTGGGGTTCCGGCTGCCGACGATCGCGAGCGTGGGCAGCCCGAGCACTTCCGGGTTGCCGCGCACGAACAGCCGCTCCGGCGGATTGCCGATCTCTTCCAGCAGTTCCGGGTAGTGCGGCGAGCCCCTTGCCACGAGGTGATGGTTCGCGGCGGCGAGCCAGGTACGTTCCGCCTCATTCACCGTGCGCTTTCCGGGCCGTAAAGCGAAACGGGCCGGCACTCATCGAGTACCGGCCCGCGCGCGGGAACATCGAAAAACCACGGCTCAGAGCGGATTGCGCACCGTGTCCAGCACGTGAATGGCGCTGGTTGCTTCCATGACGAGACCGTAGGCGATGCGGTCATATACTTTGAACACCATGACGGTGCCGGCCGCTTCGTCCGGCAGTTTCACTTCCTCGCCGTAGAACATCGTGTTGCTGGCGAAGCGATCGGTTACGACGTCCCCGGTCTGGAACACCGTGAGTACGTGCCCCGGGGCCAGGCCGTCGCGTGCGCCGCGGTTCAGCACCACGACCATGTACTGGCCGATCTGGGAAACACCATCTACTACCGAAATGATGCGGCCTTCAATTTCCGTTTCCGGTGCTTGCGGGAAGAAATTGAGCGGGATGTCCACGCTTTCGGGCAGCAGCCGGTCGCCGCGCAGCGCTTCGCGGTTGGTGCTCGTCAGCGACACCGTCGCCGGGTCGCCGCCGCGCGCCAGGGCGCCTTCGCCGACGTAAATGCCCTGGTAACCCACCACGTCGTTGTTGTCCGGGTCGACCAGGGCGTCGCCGACGTGCACCACGCTGTAGCGCGTTCCCGGCGGTGCCGGTTCGCCGCCACGCACGTAGATGTCGTTACCGGCGGCGGCGATCAGGTGCTGGTCACGGGTCGCGAGGATGTACGGCAAGCCGTCGATTTGCTCCTTCTCGAGGACCAGGCCTTTCGACAGGAAGGAGGAGATCTGCTCGTACGGGATGCTGCGCGCGGCCTGCTCGAGCGGCGTGATCCGGGCCTGCGGTGACATGCGGTACGCCGAGCCCTGCACCGCGGTAATGCGCGGCTGCCCGTCGATCCACACCAGTGCGAGCACGTCGCCCGGGTAGATCAGGTGCGGGTTCTCGATTTCGGGATTGACGTGCCAGATCTCGGGCCAGTACCACGGATCCTTCAGGAAGACCGAGGCAATATCCCACAGCGTGTCGCCCGGCTTGACGACATAGCGGTCGGGGCTGTCTTCCGCCAGCGGCACCTGGGAGCCGTCGATCGGCACCAGTTTCGGCTCGTAGGTCGTGTCGACGGCGCCGGTCGAGGCGCCGCGGTCCGGCTCCAGGGAATTGGCGTCCGCGGACCCGGCGTCGCGCGGGACCGGCGCCATCCCGGAATCGCCGCCGGAGCCCATGCCGGAGCAGGCCGCGAGCGACGCGCTGAGCAGGATGGCCGTCAGCCGGTAGCCTCTCGCCGGGCAAGTTCTCTTTGGGAACATAATCGGGACTCGCTCCGTCTGATATGAGGCCCGCCGGCGGCGGGCGTTGTTATAATATGTCGCCCAGGCCCTCCGGGGACTGCCAAGCACGTCACAGTTCCAGCCCGCGAGGGGCTCCGGAGGCGATTTCAGGGGCGCATTGTCCGCCACCTTATTCAATGAAGTCAAAAATTTAGCGTTGCCTCATCGGAAGCCACGCGAGTTCTCAGCACAGCACTATGGCCATACTCGATATCCTGCAATTCCCGGATCCCCGCCTGCGAAAGAAGGCGGTGCCGCTCGAGCGCTTCGACGAAGATTTCGAGCGCCTCGTGGACGACATGTTCGAGACCATGTACGCCGCGCCGGGCATCGGCCTCGCCGCGACCCAGGTCGACGTCCACAAACGCATCCTGGTCGCCGACGTATCGCACGAGAAGAGCGAGCCGCACGTGCTCGTGAACCCCGAGATCCTGGAGAAGGACGGGGTCGCGATCACCGAGGAAGGCTGCCTCTCGGTGCCGGGTTATTTCGACGAGGTCGAGCGCGCCAACCAGATCCGGGTGCGCTATCTCGACCGCGCGGGCGAGCAGCGCGAAGGCGAGTTCGAAGGCCTGCTGGCGGTCTGCATCCAGCACGAGATCGACCACCTCGACGGCAAGCTGTTCGTCGATTACCTCTCCGAAGCCAAGCGCCAGCGCGTCCGCAAACGGCTCGAAAAGGAGCGGCGCCAGCAGCCCGGCGGCCGGCGCGCCGCCGGCAGTCTCACGCTCTGAACCGGCGCCGGGGCCGCCCGTGACGCCTCCCCGGCTGATCTTCGCCGGCACGCCCGAGTTCGCACGCGTTACCCTCCAGGCGCTGGTCGAGGCGGGCCTCGCGCCGCGCGCCGTGCTGACCCAGCCCGATCGGCCGGCCGGCCGCGGCCGGCGCACCGAGCCCGGTCCCGTGAAGCGCTATGCAACGGCGCACGGCATCCCCGTCCTCCAGCCGCCGACACTTATAAATAGCGGCGTCACCGCGGAGCTGGCCGCGCTGGAGGCCGATGCGCTGGTGGTCGTCGCGTACGGGCTGCTGCTGCCCGCAAGCCTCCTCGCGCTGCCGCGCGTCGGCGGTATCAATGTCCATGCCTCGCTGCTGCCGCGCTGGCGCGGGGCGGCGCCCATCCAGGCGGCGATCCTCGCGGGCGACAGGGAGACCGGCATCAGCCTCATGCAAATGGACAAAGGCCTCGACACCGGCCCGGTGTACGCGCGCGAGCGCGTCGCGATCGGCGCCGACGAGACCGCCGGAGAGCTGCACGACCGGCTCGCGGCGCTCGGCGCACGCCTGCTGGTCGCGCACCTTCCGGATATCCTCGCCGGGCGGCTGGCACCCGAGCCGCAGGACGAGCGGCTGGCCACGCTCGCGCCCAAGTTCACCAAAGAGGACGCGCTCCTCGACTGGCGCGAAACGGCGGAAGCGCTCGCGCGTCGGGTGCGTGCCTTCAATCCCGTGCCCGGCGCCCGTTTTCGCTGTGGCGACGAGACGGTGAAATGCTGGTCGGCACGGCCGCTCGCCGGTGTGACGGGCGAGCCCGGCGAGGTGCTCGCGTTGCCCGGACGGCCGCAGGACGGCCTCGATATTGCCTGCGGCGAAGGCGCGCTGCGGCTGCTCGAGCTGCAACGGCCCGGCCGCGGCCGGGTCACCGCTTTCGAATTCGCGTGCCAGGTGAGCGTCGGCGGAAAGCTCGGCGCATGAACGGGAACATGGCGCCATGAGCGGCGCACGCCTGCGTGCCCGGGCGGCGACCGCGGTGGATGCCGTCGTGACGCACGGCCGCTCGCTGGATGCCGCTCTCGAGGCGGCGGACAGGGGAATTCCGGCGGCGGAGCGGCCGCTGTTGCACGAACTGGCCTATGGCGCGCTGCGCCGGCACTGGCGCCTGCGTGCCTGGATCGACGCGCTGCTCGACAAGCCGCTCAAGCCCAAAGACAGCGTCGTCGGCTCGCTGCTCGCGATCGGGCTCTACCAGCTCGCGTACAGCCGCGTGCCCGATCACGCGGCCGTGACGCTGACGGTCGAGGCGGCGAAGCTGCTGCGCCGCCCGCAGCACAAGGGCCTCGTCAACGCCGTGATGCGCAACTTCCGGCGGCGCGGCGTCGAGGCGCTGGAGCCGCCGGACGAACAAGCCCGCTTCAATCATCCCG
>CBFGSB010000070.1:0-14834 GCA_965651325.1 uncultured Chromatiales bacterium
TCGCCGTCGGGTTCGGCGTCGACGTGGACTCCGACCTGGACAGCATGCAAGGCCTGCAGGAGACGCTTGCCGCCACATTCAATATCTCGCTTTGGACGCTGCTCCCGCTGGCGCTGGTGTTCGGCCTCGCGGTCCGGAAAGCGCCGCCATTGCCGACCATCCTGGCCGGCACCCTGCTGGGCGGTGTGCTCGCCGCGATCCTGCAGCCGGGCGTGGTGCTGGCCTTCGCGGACTCCCCGGAACTGGCCGCACCGCTGGCGCTCGCCAAGGGCGTGTGGATGGCGCTCGGAAACGGCTACGTGTCGGCGACCGGCGTCGTCTCGGTCGATGAGCTCCTGAGCCGCGGTGGCATGAGCAGCATGCTCGGTACCATCTGGCTGATCCTGGCGGCCCTGGCCTTTGGCGGCGCCATGGAGCACGCGGGGCTGCTGCTGCGCCTGATCGAGTCGAGCCTGAAGGCGGCCCGGTCAACGGGCTCGCTGGTGGCGACCACCATCGTGAGCTGCATCGGCATGAACGTCGTCGCGGCCGACCAGTACATCTCCATCGTGCTGCCGGGCAAGATGTACAAGGCCGAGTTCGAGCGGCGGGGGCTTGCAGCGAAGAACCTGTCGCGCATCCTGGAGGACTCGGGCACGCTGACTTCACCTCTCGTGCCCTGGAACACCTGCGGTGCCTTCATGGCCGGGACCTTGGGCGTCGCGACGGCGGCTTACCTGCCGTTCGCGTTCCTCAACCTCATCAACCCCGTGGTTTCCCTGGTGTACGGGTTTACCGGCTTTACTATCACGAAGATCGAGCCGCAGGCGGCCGGCGGCCACCCTGCCGACACGACAGGCGAAGCCCGGGACGGCGCCCCGGTTGACCACGCGCGAGCAGGCGCTCCCGCGGGCGGTCGCGCCGTCGGAGGGTGAGGCCGGCCCGGATACCCGGCTGAGCCTTCGGCCGGCGGATAGCAGGGCCGGTCCCGGGTTCCGAACCAACGGCCGACCCGGCGCTCCGCCGGGGGCCACGCGGCGGCGCTGCGATGCCGCTTTCGCACGCTTGAGGGCCTCGTCCCGGAAATCCGGAAGCGCCCATAATCCTTTGAAATACAAGTCAATATAAATCTTGACTTCGGTCCAAATAGTCTTATCTTTTGCCTGAAAAAGCAGGGCCCGACAGGCAGCTTGCAATGGCCGTCACGCCGTCCGACAAAGAACCTGTGCCCGAGTGGGTCGAGGACGACCCGGAGATCGAATTGACTATGGAAATGGACGACGAAGAGCTGGAGTTCGACGACCTCGCCGACGACGAGGACCTGACGATGGCCAAGCCCAGGAGCGGTGACGCAAGCCGTGAAGGGCCGCAGGATTACGTGCCGCTGTGGCGGTTGATAGAGATGTCGCAGGAAGACCGGAGCCTCCGGCTGGAATTGGCGGACTTCGAGGACTACGACGACTTCGAGAAGCACGACGGCGACTATGCCGAGGGGCTCTCCCACTAGGACACTAGCCCGCCAACGGCCGCCCTTCCAGGGAATATCTCTAAAGCACGATTTCAGGAAGCTGACTTTTTCAGGGGTCTGGCGGCTGCCGGAATGTCCCGGTACGTCGAGGCCCATTCGAGGCCAAGAAAGTGAGCAAGAAACGGAACGTGGATTCTATTGACGAGATGGACGATTCGACCTACTCGCTCCTGGGTAGCCGGGTCTCCAAGTTGGCAGTAGATAGCGGCGGGAAAAGCCGCTTTCGCGAACGTCGCGCGAACGATCGGCAAGACCAGTACGCGCCGTCGCCGAAAGTGAAGCGCAACCGCGACCGCCATACCTGATACCGCCCCGCGCACGCCGTCTCCCCCGGCCGGCGCCCGCCATGCGAGCGACCGGCTCGTCCCACAATGTGTGGCGGCCTCGCGTGCCCGCGCGCGTTTTTGTTCTACTGGCGCTTGTCGCCAGTAAAGCGAGGGGTGTGCGGGCATGCATCGACGAAGGCGAAGCCGGATTGCGGGGTGGCTCCTGGTCGCGTGTCTTCCCGGTGGGACGACGTTCGCGGCCCCCGAAGCGCCTCCGGCGCCACGCTATGGCGTGGCGTTCGAGGAAGCCCGTATCCCGATGCCCGACGGTGTGCGGCTCGCCGCCGACCTCTACGTGCCGGCAAACGCCGCGCCCGGGGAGACGTTTCCGGTCCTGCTCGAGTACCTGCCGTACCGGCGCGTCGAATCGCGCTCCGGCAGCCGTTCGCTGTACGCGTATTTCGTCGAGCGCGGCTACATCGTCGCGCGCGTCGACATCCGCGGCACCGGTGGCAGCGAAGGCCGGCTGATTCCGTACGAATATTCCGACGTCGAGCACGAGGACGGCGAGGCCGTGATCGAGTGGCTGGCCAACGAACCGCGTTCGAACGGAAACGTCGGCATGTTCGGCATCTCCTGGGGCGGTTTCAACGCGATCCAGATGGCGGTGCGCGCGCCGGAAGCGTTGCAAGCGATCATTGCCGTCGACGCGACCGAGGACCTCTACCAGGACGACGTGCACTACATGGATGGCATCATGCACGTGGACTCCTGGGAAATGAGCCAGGACCTCTACAACGCGATGCCGGCCGCCCCGGATTACGTCATCGACGACGACTACTTCGAGAATCGCTTCGACACCGAGCCGTGGATGCTGACTTACAAGAACCAGCAGCGGGACGGGCCGTTCTGGGAGCGCGCCTCGGCGACCCGGCGCTACGAGGACATCAAGATCCCGAGCTTTCACATCGGCGGCTGGTACGACGGCTACCGCGACAGCATCCCCCGCATGCTCGAGCACGTGGAGAACGCGCCGGTGAAGGCGATGATCGGCGCCTGGTC
The DNA here is from genome assembly GCA_965651325.1 of uncultured Chromatiales bacterium. Taxonomy (GTDB): domain Bacteria; phylum Pseudomonadota; class Gammaproteobacteria; order Steroidobacterales; family Woeseiaceae; genus IDS-8. The sequence goes on from CBFGSB010000070.1 coordinate 2,836, forward strand.
GCACGCCTGGCCGCACGAGCCTTACCCCGAGCCCGGCATGGAATGGCGGCATGAAGCCGTGCGCTGGTTCGATCACTGGCTGAAAGGCATCGACACCGGCATCATGGACGAGCCGCGCTTCGCGGTGTACGTACGTGAGTGGCATCCGCCAGGGCCCTACCTGGAGCACGCGCCGGGCCACTGGCGCTGGGAAGAAGGTTGGCCGATCGAGCGGATCGAGCAACGTGCGCTGTACCCGCAGCCGAATCACACGCTTTCGGCGAACGCGCCGGCAGAGGCGAGGCACCGCTTGCGCTACGTGCCGACGTCGGGGTTGCAGGCGGGCGGCCCCGTGATGTGGTGGGGCGACGTGGCTCACGACCAGCGGCCCAGCGACGCATTCAGCCTCGTGTACGACAGCGCACCGCTCACCGAAAGCACCGAAATTCTCGGCTTGCCGCTCGCGAAGCTCCTGGTTGCCGCGGACGCACCCGAGGCCAACTGGTACGTGCGCCTGTCCGACGTCGCGCCCGACGGCACCGTGACCCTGGTCACCGGGGCCGGCTTCAACGGCAACCATCGAGTTTCCGCCGCGGCGCCGCAAGCGCTCGAGCCGGGCGAGCTGTTCCCCATCGACGTCGAGTTGCACTTCACGTCATGGGTGTTCCCGCAAGGGCACCGCATCCGGCTCTCGATCAGCAACGCGCAATGGCCGATGCTGTGGCCGACGCCTTACCCGATGACCACCTCGCTTGCGCTCGGCGCAGGCGGCTCGCACCTGCTGCTGCCGGTCGTGCCGGAAGGCGCACGTCCCGCCCCCGACTTCCGCGAGCCGGTCGCGTACCCGGGGCTGCCCGGGTTCGCAACGCTCGACACCGGGACGAGCTCCGGCTACGGCGAGATTTCCTCCATCGATCGCAATCCGCAGACCGGGGAGGCGAAGGCGGTAGCGACCAACAGCGGCGGCACACGCTATCCGTGGGGCACCTACGAGTACCGCGAAACGATCGAGCACCGCGCCTCCGACGGCGAGCCGGCAAAAGCATCGCTGCGCGGCACCCACAGGGTGGAGGTGACCCTGGACGAAAGGGTACTGCTGTGGGAAGGGGAGCTCACGTTCTCCAGCGATCGCGAGAATTTCCATTACAACTACACGCGCCGCTTGTTCGAAGACGGCGAGCTCCTGCGCGAAAAGAACTGGACCGACACGATACCGCGCGATTTCCAGTAGCGATCCATTGTGAGGGGCGGGTTACCGCTGGCCCCACGATGCGGCCGCCGATGCACGGTTATTGAAGACGCGCAGGAAACGCGCGGAATGCGTGCTGCTACAGGGGCGGGCGCGGGTAACCCAGGATTTCGCGCAGCCCCGGCGCCGCGTAGTCGACCAGTTGTTTCTGGACGGGCGGCAGCTCGTCGGGAACGTCCTGCACGCCGCCCGCGAGGTTCTCGCGCGCCGTGCCGCTTTGCTCGCGGTCGGAGCCCGTGCGGACCCGCTCGCGCCAGTCCGGCGGCAGCTCGTCTATCCCGCAGTTCCGAAGCAGGCCCGCGAAAAAAGTCTCGGCCGCGGGCGAGTCCAGGTTCTTCACGTGGTGCAGCAGGTCCTCGAAGTGCAGCAGCACGGCTTTCGTGCCGAGCCACGATACGGCGTTGTGCGTGAAGATGTCGTTCATCGTCGGCGCTTTCTTGTGGATGCCGAAGATCATCAGGTTCAGCATTTCCTCGATCGAGACGTTACCGCCTTTCAGGTGTTCGAGCGCGCCCTGGAAGTTGTCCGACAGGAAGAACCGGGCCCGCGCCAGCACCCAGTCATACGGATCACGCACCTGCACGATATGGTGCACGTGCTTGAGAAAAATCGCGGAATCGTCGGAATAGAGCAGGTGGCCCCAGCTCAGTTTCGGCGCGCTGGTGGAGAACGCCGCCTGGTGCTGCCGCAGGATTGCATACTGGATGAAGGCGTTGTGATATTGCTGCTCGACCGGCACGAACATGCGCATGATGTTCCGCAGCAGGTGCGTGCCGCATTTCGGCACGCTGTTCAGGAATGCCGGCGCCCGCAAAGGCTGCTGCGCGAAGTTCGCGTTGAGCTTGTTGAGGTTGTCCGGTTTTGCGACGATCCGGGGCATTGGCCTGCAGTCTCCCGATGGCTGTACCGGCACTCACGCGCTCATGCAAAACATGCAAACGCGCCGATTGACGCCGGTGTTGGCGTAAAGTACGCGCCGGCGCAGGCCGGTTGCAACAAACACCTAAGGAAAAACCCTTGATCAAACCCCGTAGAGTCCTGATCGTCGGCGGCGGTTCCGCCGGCTGGATCGCCGCGGCTTACCTGGAAGCCGCTCTCAACTTCGACGGCCGGAAAGTTGCCGAGATCAGCCTGGTCGAATCGCCCGACGTGCCGCGCATCGGCGTGGGCGAGGCGACCATCCCCAACATCAACCACGTGCTCGCCGTCATCGGCATCGATCACCGCGAGTTCATGCGGCGCGTGGACGGTAGCTTCAAGCAGTCGATTCGCTTCGTCAACTGGCTGCACGGGAAAGGCGAGTTCTACCACCATGCCTTCAGCCGCAACCGTCCCGGCGCGCTCGATCGCTCCGGCGAGCTCTGGCTGCGCAGCGACCGCTCCATCCCGTTCTCCGATACGGTGTCCGCGCAGCCCATGATCTGCGAGATGGGACTCGCGCCGCAGATGCTCGGCCAGTGGGATTTCGGGCCGCCGCTGGCCTACGCGTATCACATGAACGCGATGAAGTTCGCGGACTATCTCACCGAGCTGTCGACGGCGCGCGGCGTCACGCATTATCTCGACCACGTCGTCGACGTCGAGATGGCGGAAAACGGCGACATCGCCGCGGTCAGGACCCGCGCGGGCCTGCGCCTCGAAGCCGACCTCTTCATCGACTGCACCGGCTTCGCCGGGCTGCTGATCGAAAAAAAGCTCGGCGTCGGCTGGGTGGATTGTTCGCAATGGCTGCTCTGCGACCAGGCCGTCACCATGCACGTGCCCTATGACCACTACTGGCCGGGCAGTGTCCGCCCGTACACGACCGCCACCGCGTTGAGCAACGGCTGGATCTGGGAAATCCCCCTGCAGGATCGCCGTTCGCTGGGGTACGTGCACTCGAGCAAGTTCCAGGACCGGGAGGACGCGGAACGGGAGGTCCGCCGCTTCGAAGGCCCGCATTCGGAATCGCTCGATTCCCGGCTCGTGCGCTTCAAGGTCGGGCATCGCGCGAAAGCATGGGCGAGGAACTGCATCGCGACCGGGCTCGCCGGCAGCTTCATCGAGCCGCTCGAGTCGACCGGGCTGCACCTGAGCGAGCTCGCGGCGGTGCTCCTCGCCGAGCATTTCCCGCGCGGCGACGACATGGCGCCGCTTGCGATGCGCTTCAATCGACTGATGGCCAATCGCTTCTACGAGATCCTCGATTTCATCAACATGCATTACTGCCTGACGCGCCGCAACGACACCGAGTTCTGGCGCGAGGTGCAAAAACCCGAGCGCATCAACGGGCGCCTGGCGGCGAAGCTCGCGTACTGGCGCAGCAAGCCGCCAACCGCGGGCGACTTCGAAGACCCGTTCTTCCCCGGGCAGCCGACGGACCCGCTGCCGTCGGGCGGCCTGCCCGGCGACCACCGGCCGCCGAGCGACACGGCGGGATTGTGGAACTATCCCAGTTACGAAGCGGTGCTCTACGGCATGGACTTCCTCGCGGAGGAATGCGAGGCCTGGTACGGGCCGAACCGGCCGCCGCCGCAGGTCTTCCGTTACGTGCTGGAGCGGCTCTCGATGGCGCGCCAGAAGTTGCCGCCGCACCACATATGGTTGCAGCGAATCGCGGGAATGGCGGAGTACCCGGCGCCGCCCGGCGCCGGCGACGCCTGAGCAACGTTCCATCCCATAATGTGAGAATCGCAATTGGCTCCCGCGCATATCGTGCGAGGATTCCGCGTTGCAGGCGTGTTCCCGCCCGAACCGCCTGCCCATACACGACGTGCAGGTTTGTTGCGGCCAGGCCACGCCGAACCTGCGTAGTAGATCGGTATATGCATAAGGGGAAGCAGTCATGCGGAAATCCAACCGTCGTAAGCCCGATTCCAAGAGCTACGCGCCGGCGCTGAAGCCTTTGGCCGCGGCCGTGCTGGCCGCCCTGTACCCCGTCGTGCCCGCGATGGCGCAGGACAGCGACGAGGAGCGTGAGCAAGCCGGCAACGTCGAGCAGATCGTGGTCACCGGATCGCGCATCCAAAAGGACACCTTCTCGAGCGCCGCGCCGATGGAAGTCGTGACGACGGAGATGGCGGACGTGCGCGGTATCTCCGACGTGGCCTCGCTGCTGCAGACGTCCACCGTTGCGGCGGGATCGCCGCAGGTGACCCCGGCGCTCTCCTCGGTGAACGTGGTGAACGGCGGTCTCGGCACGTCGACCCTATCGCTCCGCGGCCTCGGGGCCAACCGGACGCTGGTGCTCCTGAACGGGCGGCGCGCCGGGCCCTCGGGCGTGCAGGGAGCGGTCTCGGCGTTCGACCTCAATACCATTCCGCTGGCCGCCATCGAGCGGGTCGAGGTCCTGAAGGACGGCGCGTCGTCGATCTACGGTTCCGACGCGATCGCCGGCGTCGTGAACATCATTACGCGCAAGGACGATGGCGGCGAAGTCAGCGCCTTCTATTCGCAGCCGGCCCAGTCGGGCGGTGAGAACCTGCGCGTCAGCGGCTCCTGGGGCAAGGACATGGACCGGGGTTACTTCCGTGTCACCGGCGACTACAGCAGGCAGGAGATCCTGCAGCGCGGGGATCGCGACTTCTTTGCCTGCAACCAGGATTACGTGTTCGACCCGACCACGGGCCAGCGCGCCGACCTGGTGGATCCGCGCACCAACGACTATCACTGCTATGACCTGCCGTGGGGTCACGTCTGGGTTTACGACTACGCCGCCGACTACAGCGCCAACGGCGACACGAACGCCGGGCCGCCCGTGTTTTTGATGCAGTACGACCACGACGGCGCACTGGCGGCAAACGGCGTTCCGCCGCTACCCCCGGCGACCGACCCGAACCACATGGTCGTACCCGCGGGCTGGTACCCCATTGGCCAGGGCGACCCCCTGACGGACTCCCTGCTGGACGCCGAGCCCGACATCCAGGACAAGACGACGCTGGTACCGAAGGCCGAAGTCGTTACGATCTTCGTCGAAGGCGAGTACCAGCTCACCGACGACATGACGGCTTACGGCGAGGTGCTGCTGAGCCGGCGCGAGACCACGGACCTCGGCTGGCGCCAGATCTGGACCTATCTTTACAACTACGATTCGGCGGACATGGGATGGGGCAGCGACCCCATGAGTGCCGGCTGGACGGGCGCCCAGTGGCTATCCCCGCTGACCCTGACCGATCATTCGGACCAGCGCGTCACCGTCGACTACCGGCGGTTCGTCGCGGGACTGCGCGGCGAGATGGACACGCTGCTTCCGGAATGGAACTGGGAGCTTTCATTCCAGTACAGCTTCTCGGACGGCGAGTACGAGGACGACCAGATCCTCGCCGATACGATCGAGATGAACTACTACCGCACCGGTTCCTGCGTAGGCCAGGTGAGCCCGGTCTCTAACCGGCCGTGCGTCGATATCGACTGGATGGACCCCTCGTTTTTGGCCGGGAATATCCCGCAGGAAGCGAAGGATTTCATGTTCGCCGTCGAAACCGGCAACACGGAATACACGCAGTGGTCCGTGGAAGGCGTCATCTCCGGCGAGCTCATGGAGTTGCCCGCGGGCAGCATGGGGCTTGCGGCGGGCATTCTCTACCAGGAGGATGAGCTCATCGACACCCCCGGGCCGATCACGCTGGCCCAGAACGCCTGGTTCGCAAACGTTGCCGGCATTACCGCCGGTGACGATGCAACCACCGCCGTGTTCGCCGAGGTCGGCGTTCCGCTCCTGGCGGAGGCACCGCTCGTGGAGTACCTCGAGTTCTCCGGCTCGGTCCGCTACACGGACGTGAAGTCCTACGGCAGCGACACGACCTACAAGGCGGGCCTCAACTGGGCCCTGACGGACGAGTTCAGGGTGCGCTCGACGTTCGGCACCTCGTTCCGCACGCCCGCTCTTTACGAGCTGTACCTTGCAAGGCAGACGAGCTCGCCGCTGTCCGCCCGGAACTCGGACCCGTGCATCCTGTGGGGCGAAAACCTGGCGGAGGGCAACATCTCCCAGCGAGTGGCGGACAACTGCGCAGCCGACGGGATACCGGAGGATTTCCTGTTCACCGTTTCACCAACGGTCGTGACGGGCGGCGGGGCAGGCATCCTCAAGGCAGAGACTTCGGAGGCGTTTACGGCCGGGTTCGTATGGCGCCCCGACTTCGCCGACCTGAGTGTTTCCGTCGATTACTTCGACATCGAGGTCAAGGATGAAGTCGACGTCATCGGTGCGCGCAACATCACGTTCGGCTGCTATGAATCGGAGTTCTTCCCGGAGGAGCCGCTTTGCGATCTCTTCACCCGGGCCCCGAATGAGCCCGGCATCATTCCGAACTCGATTCTCGAAATCAGGGACAGCTACATCAATATCTCGCGCCAGCAGGCCAGGGGCATCGACCTCGCCGTCCGCTACGTGACCGACCTGGATTTCGGTACGCTGACGATCGATACGCAGCACACGCTGCAGTTCGAGGACACCGTCGGGCTCTTCGACAATACCGAGGAGGATCACGCGGGAGAGGCGGGTCACCCGGATTGGGTCGGCAACCTGAACGCCACGCTCGTGCGCGACCTGTGGTCGTTCTTCTGGGGCGTGAGCTACGTCGGGGAGACGGACAACTACGAGAGCTTCGGGACCTCCACGGCGGGCTGGTACGGAGACGATGTGGTCGACCTCGACCTTACGGCCGAATCCAGGATGTATCACCACTTCTCGGTCAGCCGCGAGTTCGACAACGGCTTCACGGGCCGCTTCGGTGTGGCCAACGTGTTCGATGAAGAGCCGCCGCGCATGAGTTCCTACACCACGGGTTCGGAAGTGTCGGTCCTGGGCCAGGTGGCGTTCTACTCGCAGTACGACTGGTATGGCCGGCGCTACTTCGTCGACCTGACGAAGGCGTTCTAGTAGCGGTCGCGACCTGCTGCAGGAGCCCGTCAACCCGGGCGGCCGATGGTCGCCCGGGCGGCGGGCTCCACTGTTTCCGGCCCCCTACATGAACTAAAGTACAAGGCCGCTCGCCGTACAGGGTCGACCACTAATGCGCCTACACCCGTCAGCGACGGCAATACTGGCCGTCGTGATGCTCGCCGGCTGCGGGGACCGCGAAGCCCCGGTCGCGTACGAGCTGAGCGGTTCTGCCATGGGGACGCGCTACAGCGTGACGATCGCGGAGGCATTGTCCGCCGAGCAGCGCGAGTTGCTCGAAAGCCGGATCGACGGTGCCATCGACGAGGTCGAACGGGCGATGTCGACGTACATCGTCGAATCCGACGTTTCGCGCTTCAACGCGAGCCGTTCCACCGACTGGATCGACGTTTCCGAAAGCGTGTGCCGTGCCGTGCTGGCGGCGCACGAGCTGAGCGAGCTCACGGACGGCGCGTTCGACATCACGGTCGGGCCGCTGGTCAATCTCTGGGGCTTCGGGCCCGAGACCCTCGAGCTCGCGCCACCCCCCGCGGCGGAGATCGCGGCGGCGCAGGCGCGCATCGGCTACCAGCGCGTCCACGCCGACTGCTCCCGGCCGGCGTTGCGAAAAGACCGCGCGGATGTCTATATCGACCTCTCTGCGTGGGCCAAGGGCTTTGCCGTCGACGGCGTGTCCGCACTGCTCGACGAGCTCGGCATCGGGAATTACCTGGTGGAGATCGGCGGCGAGCTCCGCGTGACGGGCCGGAACGCGGAGGGGGAGCCGTGGGCAATCGCGATCGAAAAGCCCTCCGACGACGGGCGCGACATCCGGATGGTGATCCGGCTGACGGAGCGGGCCGTGTCCACGTCCGGCGATTACCGCAACTTCTTCGTGTACGAAGGGCATCGCTATTCGCACCTGATCGACGGCCGGAAGGGCGGCCCGGTCGCGCACAACCTTGCCTCCGTGACCGTGGTCGCGGACCGGGCCGCGTTCGCGGACGCGATGGCGACCGCGCTCCTGGTACTCGGGCCCGAGGAGGGCATGGCACTCGCGAAACGGGAGAACATCGCCGCGTATTTCCAGCTCCGGCTGGAGGAGGGGTTTGCCGAGCGGATGTCGCCGGCCTTCGAAACCCTGGTGAACGGCAACGCGCCCTAGGGAGCCTCTGCACAAGCCTGGGCGAAGAGACGCCGTCCACGACTTGTGCAGAGGCTCCCTGGTGTCCTGCCGGCAGGGGCTTGCGCGAGCGGGCAGGCCTGTCGTGCGCGGCACCTTGCCGGGCGAAAAGTGTCGATATAATGCATCTGTTCCGATCGCCAGCGGCCTCTTTGCAAGGAAGACCGCGATGACACAACGAATTTTCGCTTGCCTCCTGGCCTTAGGTCTGGCCGCGGGCTGTGCCGTGAATCCCGTTACCGGCCAGCGCGAGCTGGTGCTCGTAGGCGTGGACCGGCAAATCCAGATGGGCGAACAGAACTATGCGCCCATGCAGCAGTCGCAGGGCGGGCAGTACGACATCGACCCGGAGCTCACGGAGTACGTCCAGGGCGTCGGGCAGAAGCTCGCGGCCGTGAGCGATCTCGAGCTGCCGTACGAGTTCGTCGTGCTGAACAACTCGGTGCCGAACGCGTGGGCCCTGCCGGGCGGCAAGATCGCGATCAATCGCGGTCTCTTGACGGCGCTCGATTCCGAAGCCGAGCTCGCGGCGGTGCTCGGGCACGAAATCGTGCACGCCGCGGCCGGGCACTCCGCGAACCAGATCGAGCGCGGCATGCTGCTGCAGGGGCTGGTCCTCGGGACGGCGATCGCCACCAGCGACAGTGATTACGGCCAGCTCGCCGTGCTCGGCGCGAACGTCGGGGCACAGCTCGTCAACCTGAGATATGGCCGCGAGGCGGAGCTCGAGTCGGACTACTACGGCATGCAATACATGTCGAAAGCGGGTTATGACCCGCAAGGCGCCGTGTCCCTGCAGAAGACATTCGTCGAGCTGAGCAAGGAACAGGGCGCCGCCGACGGTGGCTGGCTCGCGGGGCTGTTTTCCTCGCATCCGCCGTCGCAGGAACGCGTGCAGGCCAACATCGCAACGGCGGCGAAGCTGCCGCCCGGCGGGGTCGTCGGCGACGACCGCTACCAGGCGGCGATGGCGCAGACGATGGAGATCCTGCCGGCCTATAAAGCTTATGACGAAGGGCGCAAGGCGCTCGCCGAGGGCAACACGGAGCGCGCGCGCGCGCAAGCCGACAAGGCGATCTCGATCTTCCCCGGTGAAGCGCACTTTTATGCTTTGCGCGGAGACGTGCGCATGGTGGACGCGAGCTACGAGCGCGCGGTCGAGAGTTACGACGAAGCGATCGGGCACCGCGACGACTTCTTCTATTACTACCTGCAGCGCGGGCTCGCGTACAAGGAGCTCGGCCGCGACGAGCGCGCGGTCGCGGACCTGGAGAAGAGCCTGGCGTATTTGCCGACGGCGCCGGCCCATTTTGCCCTCGGCAACATCGCGCTCGAGCGTGGCAACCGCGCGGCGGCGATCGAGCACCTGAAGGTGGTGGCCGGCGGCCAGGGCGAGATGGCGGACGCCGCGCGCACGTCGCTGATCCGGCTCGACCTCGCCCAGAATCCCGCGAGCTACCTGGCGACGGGATGCGATGCCGATCGCGACGGGAACCTGGTCGTGCTGGTGAAGAACAACACGCCGGTGCCGGTCACGGACGTCGGCATCGCGCTGCAGTTCCGGGACGGGGCCGGGGTGCTGCGGCGTGCCGATCGTCGCATCGGCGGCGTCATCGGGCCCGGCGAAGTCGTGAACCTGCGCACCGGCCTCGGGCCGTACACGCCCGGCAGCGGCTGTCCGGTGCAGGTAACCAGCGCGCGCGAGGCGCGTTGACGGCGACGGTTACGGCGCACCGCGGCTGTCGCGGCGAGCGTTCGTTTGCGGGGGGAGCATGTCCGAGCGGCTGAACATTACACGGCGCGATTTCCTGAATGGCGTCGCGCTCGGCGTTGCGGCCGGAACTGCGCTCTCGCCGCTGGAGCTTCTGGCAAAGGATGCCGCGCGTGGCGCTCCCTACCCGCCGGCGCTGACCGGCATGCGCGGCAGTCATCCCGGCTCCTTCGAAGTGGCCCATGCGTTGGCCTGGAACGGCGCCACGTGGCCGCGCCCGGAACGGCAGACCGATGCCGCTTATGACCTGGTCGTCGTGGGCGGCGGGATTTCGGGGCTCGCGGCGGCGTTCTTCTACCGGCAGCGCGCCGGGCGAGACAAGCGCGTCCTCATCCTCGACAACCATGACGATTTCGGCGGGCACGCGAAGCGCAACGAGTTCACGATCGGGGGCGAGCGCCTGATCAGCTATGGCGGCAGCCAGTCGATCGACACGCCCGGCCAGTACTCCGCCGTTGCGAAGCAGTTGCTGAAGGACATCGGCGTCGACATCGGGCGTTTCTACGACTATTTCGATCGCGATTTCTTCGCGGCGCGCGGGCTCCGCCGGGGGATTTATTTCGGCAGGGAAAGTTATGGCGAAGATCGCGTCGCGCCGAGCGTGACGCGCGGCTTCGACGGCAGCGCCCCGGGCGACCCGGAAGCGGCGATTGCCCGCTATCCCTTGCCGGAGCATGCGAAACGTTCCCTGCTGGAGTTGCTGCAAAACGAGGCGGACCTGCTGCCGGGGCACGGCCGGGACGACAAGATCGAGCTCCTGCGGCGTACCAGCTACTGCGACTACCTGCGGAAATATGCCGGCATGCCCGAAGAGGTCGTGCTGTTGCTGCGTGACGAGGTGAAAGGTTACTGGGGCATCGGCTGGGACGCGCTGTCCGCGCTGGAGGGCTATCGCCTGGGCATGCCGGGCACGGCATATCTCGCGATCGGGGAGCTGGAGGGAGAGCCGGCCGGGGAGGATGAGCCCTATATCTTCCATTTCCCGGACGGCAATGCGGGAGTGGCGCGTGCGCTGGTGCGGCAGCTTGTCCCGGAAGCGGTGCCCGGGCACACGATGGAAGACATCGTCGCGGCACGCGTCGACTACGACAGGCTGGACCGGCGGGATTCGGATGTGCGTATACGGCTCCTGAGCACCGGCGTCGATGTGCGGCATACCGGCGACGGCAAGGCGGTCGACGTTACCTACGTGCGGCAGGGCGAGGTGGAGCGGGTGCGCGGCAGGCATGTCGTGCTCGCGTGCTACAACAGCATGATCCCGCGTATCTGCAGCGAGGTGCCGGAGGCGCAAAAGGAAGCCATTGCGTATGCGACGAAGGTGCCGCTCGTGTACATCAGCGTCGGCGTGCGCAACTGGCGCGCATTCGACCGGCTGGGCTTTCACGAGTTCTACGCGCCGCAAGCGGAGTTGATGCACGCCTTCGGCATGGATTTCCCGGTCAGCATCGGGCGCTACGAGTACACCGACAGCCCGGATGACCCGGTGATCGTGCACGGCGTGTTCGTGCCGACCTCGCCCGGGCGCGGCCTGTCCGCGCGCGAGCAGCACGTCGCGGGCCGCCGGCGCTTGTACGAGATGAGCTTCGACGATTTCGAGCGCGGCATCGTGCGGCAGATGGAGGGCGCCCTCGCCGGCGGCGGCTTCGACGCCGGCCGCGACATCGCCGCCATCACGGTGAACCGCTGGCCGCACGGCTACGCCTACGAATACAACGACTACTCCGACCCGCCGGGCTGGGGCCGCGACGCCGGCCCGCACATCGCCGGCCGCGCCCCCATCGGCCGCATCTCGATCGCCAACTCCGACGCCGCCGCCTACGCCTTCCTCGACGGCGCCCTCGACGCCGCCTCCCGCGCCGTCACCGAGCAGCTAGGGGTCGGACCAACTCAAGCGCTTGAATAACCGGCGAATTCGTCCGAAATTGGCGCCATTGGGGCGCTTAATCGCGGCATT
>CBFGSB010000071.1:0-14503 GCA_965651325.1 uncultured Chromatiales bacterium
GGCAGCATTCTCACGCGCTGCAGGCGGTCGTCGGTGCTGCCGAGGGCGCGGCGGACCGCGGCCGCTGCCGCCCGGGTGCGGCCCTGGGCGAGCCGCAGCAGGGCCAGGCCGGGCTGCGGCTCGCAGCCGCGACTGCTCGCTTCGCGATAGGCCTCCCCGGCCGCCGCGTAGTCGCCGCGCAGGCGATGCACCTCGCCGCGCTGGTACCAGGCCGCCGCCGCGGCCTTCTGCCCCGGGCCGGCGGGCGGCAGGTCGCAGGCGTGCCGCGCTTCTTCGAGCGCCTCGCGCCAGGCGCCGCCGACCTGCAGGACTTCAGCCCGATGCGCCCGGCAGGCGCCGGTGAAGGTCAGGAGCTGCGGCTGCGCGGCGCACCAGCCGCTCAGGGCGGCCGTCCATTCGCGGGCCCGGTCGAGGGCGCAGACCTGCTGGCAGGCATCGACGACGCTGCAATACACGAGGCCGGTCATGATCGGCGACAGCTCGTCCGCGGTGACCGAGACCATGGCCTCGTCCAGCAGGGCCAGCCCGCTTTCGACCTGCCCCAGCAGCAGCAGGGCGCGGCCCTGCACGTGCCGCGCGCAGGCGCTCAAGTCCGCATCGCCGAAGCGATCGCCCATCCCGGCCGCGCGTTCGGCCGTCGCGCAAGCCGCGGCGGCGTCCTTGGAACCGAGCTGGCGCTCGGCCAGCGGCAGCAGGAGATAACCCTGCTCCGCGCACGCCTCGCCGGCCGCCCGCAGCAGCCGCTCGGCGCGGCCGAACCAGCCGGTCGCCTGGCCGATCTCGCCGCGGAAGACCAGCCGCAGCCCGAGCCAGAAGGCACTGCGAACCGCTCGATCGTTGACGCCGTCCGCCAGGTAGGCCCGATGGGCGCGCTCCAGCGTCTCCAGGTAGGCCTCGTCCTGTCCGGCGAGGTAGGCCGCCGTGGCCAGCCGGTCGAGGTCCTCCGGCGGGAGCGGGGACGCCGCGTCGGCGCGCGACAACCAGTGCCAGGCGTCGCGCCAGGCGCGCCCTTCGCAGGCGGCCCGCCCGCGGGCAAGCGCCGCCGCGGCGGACGTCCGTTCGTTCGGCTCCAGTTCGCTGGTCTCGCGCATCGGCTGGCACCGCGCCTGTGTCCCGGGCACTGTAACGGCTCACAGCGGCTCGGGAAAGGCAAGCTGGACCGCTCGGGAGCTTTCGCCTAGAGTCGGCGACCTTGGAAGGCGACCGGCGCAGGCCGCGGCGCCGGCAACGCGCCTAGCGTTCACACCCGACTGCCGCATGGATGACGAGCATCAACTAGCCACCGAAAGCAGCCTTGCCGCCATCGTCGAATCTTCCGACGATGCCATCCTGTCGAAAGACCTGGACGGGATCATCCGTTCCTGCAACGCCGCCGCCGAACGCATCTTCGGCTACACCTGCGAGGAGCTCATCGGCCAGCCGGTGCGCATGCTGATCCCGTCGGACCGGCAGTCCGAGGAAGACGACATCCTGGAACGGATTTGCCGCGGCCAGCGCATCGAGCATTTCGAAACGGTGCGGGTCACGAAGGACCGCCGCCACATTTACGTGTCCTTGTCGATCTCGCCGATCCTCGACCCGGCGGGGAAGATCATCGGCGCATCCAAGATCGCGCGCGACATCACCGCGCGCAAGCGCTTGCAGGAAAGGGAAGCCTATCTCGCCGCCATCATGTCATCGTCATCGGACGCGATCATCGCGACGGACCTGAACGGCACCATTACATCCTGCAACGAAAGCGCGGAGCGGATTTCCGGGTACACGCGGCACGAGCTCGTCGGCCGGCCGATCCACCTCATCGTTCCGGCCGAACGATATGAAGAAGAGGACAGCATCCTCGAAAAGGTGCGCGCCGGCGGGCGGGTCGAGCACCTGGAGACGGTGCGAGTCGCCAAGGGCGGCCGCAAGCTGGACATCAGCCTGTCCGTGTCGCCGATCTTCGACCCGGCGGGAAACATTATCGGCATCTCGAAAGTCGGCCGCGACATCACCGAGCACAAGCGGCTGGAGCGGGAGCTTGCCGCCCAGCAGGAATACTTCCGCGTGACGCTCAGCAGCATCGGCGACGGCGTGATCGCGGCGGACAAGGAGGGCCGGGTCACGTTCCTGAACCCGTGTGCGGAGGAGTTGACCGGCTGGTCCGTCGACGAAGCGCAGGGCCAGCCGCTCACCGAGGTCTTCCGGATCGTCAACGAAAAGACACGCGAGCCCGTCGACAACCCCGCGGAAGTCGTGATTCGCACGGGACGCTCCATCGGCCTGGCCAATCACACCGCGCTCCTGCACCGCGACGGCAGCGAGCGTCCTATCGCGGACAGCGCGGGGGTGATCCGCGGCGGCGACGGAACCCCGATCGGCGCGGTCCTGGTGTTCCGCGACGTGACAGAGGAACGGCGCGCGGAGGACGCACTTGCCGAGCAGCGCGAGTGGTTCGAAACCACGCTCGAGAGCATCGGGGACGCGGTGATCGCGACCGACGTGCAGGGCCGGGTGGCGTTCATGAACCCGATCGCCGAGCACCTCACCGGCTGGAAGCTCGACCAGGCTCTCGGGCGCGGTTGCTCTGAAGTGTTCAACATCATCAACGAAGAGACCCGCCGCCCGGTCGAAAGCCCCGTCACGCGCGTGCTGGCCGACGGCGTCATCGTCGGGCTGGCCAATCACACGACCTTGATTGCCGCGGACGGCACCGAACGTCCCATCGACGACAGCGGCGCCCCTATCCGTAACCGCGCCGGGCGGATGGTCGGAGTCGTGCTCGTTTTCCGCGATATCGGCGACCGGCGGCGGATCGAGGCGGAACGGCGCGACGTGGCCGATGAACGAGAGCGGCTTTTGAAGTCGGAACGCGCGGCGCGCGCCGAGGCCGAGCGCGCGAACCGGGTCAAGGACGAATTCGTTGCGATGGTGTCGCATGAGCTGCGCACGCCGCTGAACGCGATTCTCGGCTGGACGCAGCTCATGCTGCAGAGCACGGCCGACCAGGACGTGATCGCACGCGGGCTCGACGTCATCTCCCGCAACACGCGGGTCCAGGCGCAGCTTGTCTCCGACCTGCTCGACGTGAGCCGGATTGCCTCGGGCAAGCTGCACCTCAGCATGGAAAGGGTGGACCTGGTCTCGCTCGCGCAGAAGGTGATCGAGACCGTGCAGCACACCGGCGAGAAGAAGCAGCTCACCATCCGCCAGGATTACCCGCCCGAGGCGATACACGTCGCGGGCGACCCGGCACGGCTGCAGCAGATCGTGTGGAACCTGCTCTGGAACGCCATCAAGTTCACGCCCGAGGGCGGCAGCGTGGCCGTGCAGGTGCGCCCCTGTGCCGAGGGCGCGCAGATCACCGTGGCCGATACCGGTGCGGGCATCAAGCCCGAAGTCCTGCCGCGCATCTTCGAACGGTTCAGCCAGGCGGCCCCGGTGCGGGGTCCCGGCATCAGCGGGTTGGGGCTCGGGCTGTCCATCGTCAAGCACCTGGTGGAACTGCACGGCGGCAGGATCACGGCGGACAGCCCCGGGGAAGGACAGGGAGCGACGTTTACGGTGGTGCTGCCCGCGGGCAAGGGGCGCGAGGAGCCGGTCGCCGGGCCGGACGAGCAGCGCAGGGCCGTGGGGGCACGCGACCTGTTGGAGGGGTTACGCATCCTCGTCGTCGAGGACGAGACTGACACGCTGCAGTTTCTCGAACGCTTTCTCGTCTCGCGCGGAGCCGGGATCACGGCCGTCGCGACGGCGGCGGAGGCGTTGCAGCACCTGTCGCGCTCGGGGGCGGACCTGCTGATCAGCGACATCGGGTTGCCCGAGATCGACGGGTACGAGCTGCTGGAGCGCATCCGGCAGGCGGAATCCGGCACCGGTGGCGGCATGCCGGCGATCGCGTTGACGGCGTACGCGCGCGCGGAAGACCGTGCCCGGGCGTTTCGTGCCGGCTACCAGGCGCACCTGGCTAAGCCGGTCGAGCCGGCCGAGCTGGTGGCGGCGATCGCGCGCATCATGCAGCGACACGTCGACGAGGACGGGGAATAGGACGTTCGGGCGCGCGGCACCCCGCGGCGCGCCTTGGAATCGGGCCGCATCGCAGCCTTTGAACTCCGCGGAACGCCTGCTCACGCGCGATTTCGCGAGCCGGGAACCGCTGCGCGGCGAGCCGCGAACGACCCTGCTTCCGCTGGCCGCGGGCGCTCCCAAGGCACGCCCGCCGGTCACGGCGGGGGCGCTGGCGCGATCCTGTAACATTGAGGCAGCAACGGCTGACAACAAGAAAGGTCGTTTCCTTGGATGAGTCCCTGCTGCACCGCCTCGCCGTCGCTCTCGGCGTGGGCCTGATCATCGGCGTGGAGCGTGGCTGGAAGAGCCGGCGCGAGGCGAGCGGGCGGCGTGCCGCGGGGCTCCGCACGTTTACCCTCGCCGGCCTGCTCGGCGGCGTCCTCGCCGCTGTCGGCGGCTCGGGGTCCCTCGTCGTGCTCGCGGCGGGCCTGCTGGTCGTCGGCGGATTCGTAATCGCCGTCTACGTGCTCACCACGCCGGCGAGCCAGGACTACGGCATGACCACGGAGCTCGCGCTCGTCACCACGTTTGCGCTCGGCGCGCTGGCCGTGCTCGGGGCGCCCTTCGAGGCCACCGCCGGCGCTATCGTGATGGCGCTCGTGCTCGGCATGAAAACGGAAGTGCACCAGGTCGTCCACGGGCTCGAGCGCGGCGAGCTGATCGCAACCCTGCAACTCCTGCTGATCGCCGCGGTTTTAGTACCGCTGCTGCCGAATCGGCCGATGGGTCCGTGGGACGCCGTCAATCCGCGCATCGTCGGCATGCTCGTCCTGCTCATCGCCGGACTGTCGTACGTCGGGTATTTCGCCGTGCGGTTTCTCGGTTCGCGGCTGGGCCTCATGCTGACCGCGCTGTTCGGCGGCCTGAGCTCGTCGACGGCGGTAACGGTTGCGTATGCGCGGCGCTCGCTCACCGCGGCGTCGCACAAGAGCCTTTACGGCACCGGCATCGCGCTCGCCGCGGCAATGATGACGCCGCGCGTCGTTTTGGAGCTCGGCATCGTCAACGGCTCGCTCCTGCCCGGCCTGCTGCCCGTCATTCTCGTGCTGGCGCTCGTGCCGCTGGTGGCTGTCGTCCTGGCCTGGCTCGCCGATCGCCGCGCCGACGTCGCGCACGACGTGCAGCTCGCCAACCCGCTGCAGTTGAAGACCGCGGTCACCTTCGGCGTGCTGCTGTCCCTGTTCTTCGTCGCCGGCGAATTCATCAAGCAGACCTTCGGCGGCGCGGGCATCTACACGATGGCCGCGCTCGCCGGGCTCATCGACGTCGACGCCATATCGCTGACCTTGGCGCAGGCGGCGAACGAGGACCTGGAACCGGTCATCGCGCAGCGCGGCATCGTCATTGCGCTGCTGGTGAACACCGGGGTGAAGGCCGTGCTCGCCGCCGCGCTCGGCGGCCTGCCGATGCTGCGCACCGCGACGGCGGCGTTGTCGGTGGCATTGCTCGGCGGCGCGATCGTGGCGTTCGCCACGCTCGGCTGAGGCATTCCCCGAAGAGTACAATGACCCGGGAGCTTGCCTGCCCGCCGGCCTGGCGGGTTCTTTTGCAGGAGGCACACCGTGAGCAAACCTGTTTGCGTGGTCGTAGGGGTCGGGGAAGGAAACGGCGCGGCGCTGGCGCGGGCCTTTTCGGATGCGGGCATGGCGGTCGCGCTGCTCGCGCGCGGGACGGGCTTCACGTCGGAGCTTGCCGATGAGCTTCCCGGCAGCCGGAGCTATGCCTGCGATGTGACCGATGCACAATCCGTGCGCGAAACCTTCGCAGGCATTCGCCGCGATCTCGGCGATCCCGCCACCGTGGTGTACAACGCCGGCTCCGGCGTGTGGGGCGACGTGGAGGCCATCGAGCTCGACGGCTTCGAAGCGTCGTGGCGCGTGAACGCCTGGGGCGCGCTGGCCGTGAGCCAGGAAGTCATCCCGGCCATGAAGGCGGCCGGCAGCGGCAACATCATCTTCATCGGCGCGACCGCCTCGCGGCGCGGCGGGCCACGAACGGCCGCCTTTGCGCCGGCCAAGGCGGCGCAGCGCAGCCTTGCCGAGTCCATGGCGCGAACCCTTTGGCCGGCCGGCATCCACGTGTCGCTCATCGTGATCGACGCGGTCGTGGACCTGCCGCGAACGCGCCGGAACATGCCGGACAAGCCGGACGAGTTCTTCCTGAAGCCTGCGGAGATGGCGGCCAGCGCGGTTTGGCTGGCGCAGCAGCCGCGCTCCGCGTGGACGTTCGAGATCGACGTGAGGCCGTTCGGGGAGAAGTGGTGAGCTGAGCGTGCGCCGTCGGCGTGGCCGGGGAGGTATTTCGGGCGGACCCGGATAAGCCTATAGCGGCCCGCCGCTCGCCCGGAAGCCGGCACCTCCGGGTCGGCTCACCGGCTATGCGGTCCGTCGCGACCGGATAGAGACCGGCGTGATCCCGCGTGCTACGATTTCGCAGCGCGCTTGCATGGGGGGAAGTCGCTTGCACTGGCTACTCATTTTCGGGGCATCGAGAGTCTCGGCGCCGCGGCCGCGTTGCAGCGACTCGCGGACGGCGCGTGCCGCTGCCGCCGGCCTGCTGGCCGCCGCAATCCTGCCCGGCTTCTGCCTTGCCGCCCCGCCCGAGGTTCCGCTCGAGGTATACGGGCAGCTCCCGACCGTCTCCATCATGGCGATTTCCCCGGAGGGCGATCGCATCGCGTTCCGGCGGACGGACGGCGCGATGGACGCGGTTTTCATCGTGGACCGCCAGTCCGGCGACGTGCTCGGGGCGGTCGACGGTTCGGAAACCAACATCCGGGACCTCGTGTTCCTGGATAAGGACCGGCTGCTGCTGTATGCCGCCGAGTCCGAGAACATCCGCCGCTTCGGGACCAAGCTGGAGATCAGTGGCAGCTTCGTTTACGAGCTCCCCACGAAAACGCTGTCGAAGCTGCTCGAGCATTCGCGCTACCTGTATCCCCTGCAGAGCGGCGTCGGCCAGGTCGCCGGCTACGCCCGCGAACAGGGTGCCTTGTACATGCCGGCGTACATCGGCGACGTCACCGGCACGCCTGCAACGTACGGCCTTTTGAAAGTCACGATGGACGATCCCGGCGGTACGCTGGTGACGCGCGGTGGCTCGGACACCGTCGACTGGATCGTGGATGAGCAGGGCGGCCTCGTCGCCGAGGAAGCGTACGGCGATTTCGTGACCCGGATATGGGACCGGCGCGGTGGCAAGCGCATCCTGGTTTACCAATCGGGGCCGGACGAACAGCATTATTCGATCGTCGGCCGCAGCGACGACCCTGGCGAGATCGTCGTTTCCGCGCGCGTGCCGGGTAGCGACTACAGCTCGTTCTTCCGCATGAGTCTCGACGACGGCAGCATCGGCGCGCCGCTGTTCAACTGCGACGGGGCGAGCGTGGAGAAGGCGCTGGTCGATCTTTCGGGGCGTGTGTCGGGGGCCGAATGCGCGGGGTTTTTCCCGCGCTACGAGTTCCTCGATCCGGCGCTGACGGAGCGCGTGAAGACGGTCCAGGCCGCGCTGCCTTCCACGGCAGCTTACCTGGAGGACTGGACGCAGGATTTCGGCTACCTGCTGTTTCGACTGACGGGTGGTTGGACGGCCGGCTCCTATGTGCTCGTCGGACCGGATTCCCCGACGCCGCGCTTGCTTGCGAACATCCGCGACGGCATTCCGCGTGAAGCCGTCGTGCCGACGGAGATCATCCGCTACACGGCTGGCGACGGACTCGAAATCCCCGCGCTCGTGACCGCGCGCGAAGACGTGCGCAGTAACGGCAAAGCGCCCCTGATCGTGTTACCGCACGGCGGACCGGAGGCTTACGATCGCTACGGGTTCGACTGGCTGGCGCAATACTTTGCCAGCCGGGGCATCGTGGTCCTGCAGCCGCAGTTTCGCGGCTCGAGCGGGTTCGGCGCGACGCTCAGGCTTGCTGGAAAAGGCGAATGGGGCCGCGCCATGTCCACCGATCTCGACGACGGCGTCCGGCACCTGGTCGAAGGCGGGCTTGTCGACCCGGAGCGCGTCTGCATCGTCGGGCTGAGTTACGGCGGCTACGCCGCGCTGGCAGCGGGTGCTTTTTCGCCGTTCCGCTACGAGTGCCTCGTATCGATCGCCGGTATCGCCGACCTGCCGCGCATGCTGGAGTGGGACGAGCAGCAGTACGGGCGCGACTCGAACGTGGTCGAATACTGGCGCGAGCAATTGGGCGTGCAGGACACGTCGCGCGACACCCTCGACCCCGTGTCACCGGTGAACTTTGCAAAACACTTCAGTGCCCCGGTGCTGCTGGTGCACGGCCGCGACGATGCAATCGTGCCCCTCGACCAGAGCCAGCGGATGGAGAAAGCCCTGCGGCGCGCCGACAAGCCCGTGCAACTGGTGCGGCTGAAGGGTGAAGACCACTACCTGTCGGGCTACGAGACGCGGCTCGAGGCATTGACCGTCGTCGCGGAGTTCATCGAGGAACACCTCTAGCGGCGGGCAATCGCGCGGACGCGGACGCCGGTGGTCCCTGCCCCTGGCCGTGGATGGCGTTTGTCGCGCGGACTCGCGCAGGGAACTCCCTAGCGGAGCTGGCTGTCCTTGCTGCCGCGACGGTTGTAACCGCTGTGGCCGCCCGGCGCCTCGTCCAGCGCGCTCTGGCAGGTTACGCAGCGGCGCACGCCGGGCACCGCCCGGCGGCGTGCCTCCGGAATGGTCTCGCCGCACTCCTCGCAGCGCTCGAGGCTGGCGCCGCGCGGTAACGCGCTGCGCGCGCGGTTGACCGCGTCCTCCACGCTGGCATCGATTTGTTCCTGTACGGCCCCGTCACGGGCCCAGCCGGTGGCCATCGCTTCCTCCTCCTGCTGCCGCCAATACTGCACGCGGGGCACCGGGATGTCAGCCGGCGCCCCTAAACGCGCGAATATGGGGGCAAAAAACGCCTTTTACACTGCCTGGAAGGCTATTTCCAGGCTAGTTTACCAGTTTAAACAAAAAGTTATGTTGGTCCGACCCCAGGGTGGACAGGGTGGAAGAGTTGGCCGCGTTCGGCGATGGCGACGATGGCGAGGGCGGCGGCGCCGCAGGCGGTGAAGCCGACGGTGAGGGGGATGAGGGTTCCGTTGAAGTGCTGGCCGATGTAGAAGCCGATCAGGGCGCCGCCGACGGTGGTGACGAAGCCGAGCACGGACGACGCGGTGCCGGCAATCCGGCCCAGCGGCTCCATGGCGATCGAGTTGAAGTTCGCGCCGATCATGCCGAAGCAGAACATCATGGCCGACTGCAGCACGGCGAACGCCCCGACCGACTCGTGGCCGGCGGCCACGACCGCGACGTGCACCACGGCGATGACGATGAACCCGACCAGCGCAAGGTGCGACACGCGGCGCGTCCCGATGCGCTCCACGATTCGTGAATTGACCCACGAAGCGACTCCCATCCAGCCCGCGGTGAGGGCAAACACGCTGGTCAGCAACTGCGGCGCGTCCAGTGCCACCGCGAACACCTGCTGCACGGAATTGATGAAACCGAACAGCGCGCCGATCATCGCCGTCAGCGCGAGCATGTAGCCCACCGCCGTGCGGCTCGACAGCACCAGCCGGAACGCCTCCTGGATACCCTCCGGCGACATCGCGCGGCGATCCTCCGGGTGCATCGACTCGGGAAGGCGCCGCCAGCTCCAGGCCGCCGCGACCGCGCCGAAGGTCGCAAGCGCGGCGAAGATCCACTGCCACGGAGCGAACCGCGCGATGGCCTCGCCCAGCGCCGGCGCAATGATCGGCGCCGTGAGGAACACGATGAAGGTGAGCGACATCACGCGCGCCATGGTCCGGCCGGAGTAGAGATCCCGAATGATGGTGATGGCCAGCACGCGCGTCGCCGCGGCGCCCATTCCCTGCAGCGCGCGCGCGGCGATCATCACGTCGAGCGTCAACGCGAACGCCGAGATGACGGTGAAGAACGCGTAGATCGCGAGCCCCGCCAGCAGCACCGGCTTGCGGCCGAAGTGATCCGCGAGCGGCCCGTAGAAGAGCTGCGCGCCGCCGAATCCGAGGAGATAGGCGGTAATGACCCATTGCTGCTCGTTGGGCGTCCCGATCCCGAGCGAGACGCCGATCTGCGGCAGCACCGGCAGCATCATGTCGATGGACAGCGCGTTCACGGCCATGAGCGCCGCCATGAGCGCGACGAACTCCTTGAAGCCCATTATCGGCCGGGGCTCAGGCACCGACGGCGTTCTTCGGACGGCGGGCATGCCGAATGCGATCGGGCACGCTCGCGTTTGTGTCTCCCCCGGGGTTCGGAATGGACGGATCGCTCATGCGGGGCATTATTGATTACTGGCCCCGGCCGCGCTACAGCGGAAATCCCGGCTTGCGGGTAAACTTGCCGCTTCGCACAACAACATGGCGGGGAATAATGTTTTCGACGCGCGTCCCGATATTGCTCTTCATGGCGGCACTCGCCTGCGGCTGCAGCACCGTACCCACGGCACGCAGCGCGGCCGGGGGCGACACGCCGCACGGCATCGTGCTGATGGTCGGCGATGGCATGGGGTCCGCGCATTTCACGCTGGCCGGAATCCTGCGCGGCGAGGATTACCGGATCGGCGGGCTCGAACGCACCGGGCTCGTCACGACTGCGTCGGCGAACAGCCTGGTCACCGATTCCGCGGCCGCCGCCACCGCCTACGCGACCGGGATCAAGACCAATGACGGCTCCGTGGGCGTGGATCCATCCGGCGCCCCGCAGGCGACAGTGCTCGAGATCGCCGTGCAGCGCGGGCTTGCCACCGGGCTCGTGACCACCGCGCGCTTCGGCGATGCCACGCCGGCGGCGTTTGCCGCGCACGCCGGGAATCGCCGCGACTACGCCGATATATCCACGCAGATGCTGGCGAGCGGCGCCGACATCCTTGCGAGCACCGGGCTCGAGGCATTCGGCACGGACGCGCTCCCGCGGCTGGAGCAATTCGCGGGCGACAGCGGCTACGAGGTCATCCAAAGCGGCGCCGGCGTGCGCACCGCGGGCGACGGCCCCGTGCTGGCCGTCCTGCCCTCCGGCGCGCTCGACAGCGCATCGCCGGAAATACCGCTGGAAGAGCTCGCGCTGTGGGCGCTCGCGCGGTTGTCGGGCGATCCCGAGGGCTTCTTCCTGCTGGTCGAGCACGAGGGTACCGACACCGCGAGCCATCGCAACGATTCGGCGGCGCTCGGGGAGAGTCTCGTCGAACTGGACGAAACGGTCGGCGCGGTGACGGACTTCGCACGTGCGCGCGGCGACATCCTCGTGATCGTGGTCGGCGATCACGAAACCGGCGGGATGCAGGTCGGCGGTACCCGGGAAGATCCCCAGGCGATCTGGCGCGACAATTACCACAGCGGGGAGGCCGTGCCGATCTTCTCCGAGGGCCCCGGCTCGAAAGTGTTTACTGGCTTCATCGACAATACCGACGTGGGCAAGGCCCTGCTCGAGCTGGTGGGACGAATGGGCAACTGAGCGGGCACGGTCGCTTGCAATGGCGCCGCCACCCGTCTAGAGTGCGCGCCACCTGATGCACTCCGGTCTGCATCACGCTACTCGCGAACCGCCAGCGGCAGTCCCGAAGCGATCTTTCCCTCACTAGGTTTTTGCCTGGACCGGCCCGGCGCCGAGCGCCGCGCGCGGGCGCGATCCTGGAGCAATACCGCATGACCTTTCCATCCCTCGGCCTTTCGGCCGAGCTGCTGCGTGCCGTGTCCGCGCAAAACTACGACACCGCCACTCCCATTCAACGCGAGGCGATTCCCGCGGTCCTCGAGGGCCGCGACGTGCTTGCCATCGCCCAGACGGGCACCGGCAAGACCGCGGCGTTCACGCTGCCGCTCTTGCAGCGCCTCGCCGCAGGCGAGCGGGCTTCCGGCCCGCGGCCGACGCGGGCGCTGATCCTGGCGCCGACGCGCGAGCTCGCGGCGCAGGTGCACCAGAGCGTCGTCGACTTCGGCCGCTACCTGTCCATTCGCTCGATCGCGGTCTACGGCGGCGTCTCGATCCGGCCGCAAATTGCCGAGTTGCGCCGCGGCATGGACATCGTCGTCGCGACACCGGGCCGCCTGCTGGACCACCTGTCGCAGCGCACGGTCGACCTGTCGAAGATCGAGGTGCTGGTGCTCGACGAAGCCGACCGCATGCTCGACATGGGCTTCATACGCGACATCCGCAAGATCATCGCACGGCTGCCCGGAGAGCGGCAGAACCTGCTGTTCTCCGCCACCTTCAATCGGGAGACGACCGATCTGGCGAAGAGCCTGCTGCGATCGCCGAAGCGCATCGAGGTTGCCGGCAAGGAGCGGACGGCGGACCGGATTGCCCAGCGCATCTATCCCGTCGAGCGCGCCAGGAAGCGCGAGTTGCTGTCGTTTCTCATCGGCTCGGGGAACTGGCGCCAGGTGCTGGTATTCACGCGCACCAAGCACGCGGCGAACCGGCTGGCCACGCAACTCGGCAAGGACGGCCTCAATGCCGCCGCGATTCACGGCAACAAGAGCCAGGGCGCACGCACGCGCGCGCTCAAGGACTTCAAGAACGGGCAGGTTCGCGTCCTCGTGGCCACCGATATTGCGGCCCGCGGACTCGATATCGACCAGCTCCCGCACGTCGTGAACTTCGACCTGCCAAACGTCCCCGAGGACTACGTGCATCGCGTTGGGCGTACCGGCCGTGCCGGCCTCGAAGGCGAAGCAGTGTCGCTCGTGGCACCGGAAGAAAAGCCGTTGCTCGCGGACATCGAACGGCTCTTAAAGCGCGCGCTGCCGCGCACGGCGGTACAAGGCTTCGAAGCCGGCGAGCGCGCTTCGGAGCGCTCGCCGGGCGACAGCCCGCGGCGGCACGGCGGCGAGCGGCCGAAGTCACGCGCAGGCGGCGGCAAGCGGTCGGCGCAGGCTGCCCCGTCGGCGCCCGCAAAGCCCGCCGGCACGAAAAAGCCGCGTCGGCGCAAGCGTCGCGCCCGTGCGGCAGCCGCCGGAAGCGCCTAGCCCCCTGCCGGCATCGCGTCTACCGGTCCGTTGAACGCGATGAACAGCACACAGTCCTCGGCCGACAGGCAGCGTCCGTCGTGCACCATCTCGGGGGGACCGTACGCGTAATCGCCGGCATGCAGGGTCTGCGCATCCTGGCCTTCGTACCGCACCTGGAGCTCGCCCGATACCAGCACCATGCGTTCCGCCGAATGGTGCCAGTGAGAAGGAATCTCGCTGTTACCGGCGACCTTGAAGAAGACGTCGGTCCCCGGTTCGGCGGGATTGCCATGTAACACCGCAAGGGCGCAGCCCTCCGGCATGAACCCGGGACACGCCCCCCATGCGACACCCGCCGAGTCGGGCGGGACGACGAGTGCCTCTTCCCCTGCCAGCGTTGCAGCGGCGGCCATCGCGGTCACGGCGACGGCGGCGAAGGTGGTTCCGCGTTTCCCGCAGGCGAATGGTTTTCTCTCGGACATCGTGGCTCCTCCATTCCAGGGTTTGTGGGCCGCCGCTGCGCGGTGGCACGAGATGTCCGCCCCGCAACTCACGGAGCGGTTTGTCGCGAGGCCCTGCCGGCCGGGCAATTCCCGGACAGGGCGGCAAACCAGAAATCCATCACCGCGTCGAGCGGCGCCGGGTCGCGCCACAGGCGCGAACGCAGCGCGGCACCTTCCCAGCAGTCGACGAGCAGGTCGGCGAGCTTGCGGGCATCCGCGTCGGCGGGTAGCTCGCCGCGCCTCTTCGCGGCTTCGAAGCAGGCGGCGAAGCGCTCGGCAATCTGGCCCAAGCAGCTCTCGATCCGGCGACGGAAGCGCTCGTTGACGCCGCAGAGCTCCTGGCCAAGTGCGCCCAGCAGGCAGCCGAGGTAGCCCTCCTCGCGATAGCTGTCCCTCGACAGCTCGAGAAACCGGCGCACGCGCGCGAGCGGCGGCAAGCTCTCGTCGTCCAGGCAGGCGTCGAAACCGGCGTGCACCCCCGCCATGTAGCGGTCGACGACCTGCAAGGCGAAGTCCTCCTTGCTCTCGAAGTAGTGATAAAAGGAGCCCTTCGGCACGCCCGTGCGGGTGAGCAGGGCCTGTAACCCGAAATGGTTGTAGCCCTGCTCCAGCAGCAGGGCGAGGCCATTTTCGAGCAGGCGTTGCCGGGTGTCTTGCGCCATGGGTTGACGAGCCTGGCAGGTGAACGGTCTAGACCGACCGGTCTATTAGGGCCCAATCTAGCGCGTCGCGCGGAGCGGGTCAACGGTCACGGGAACGACCCGGGCAGCTTCGTGCGGATTTCCGTCAAGCGGGCCGCGTCCGCTATGCTGCAACGGCGCGGATTCCGCGCGCGCCGCCAACAGCGACGGAACCATGACGTGATTCGGCCCTGCTACCCGACGACCCGCGGGCGTTAAATGCTGCTCGCACTGATTGTATTGCTGCCATTCGCGGGCAGCGTGCTGGCCGCGCTGCTGCCGAAGCACGCCCGCAACCTGGCCGCGGCTT
>CBFGSB010000072.1:0-14442 GCA_965651325.1 uncultured Chromatiales bacterium
GCCATTGCCCCAAATACCCCCCGCCGGCCCCACCGCCCGCGTCAACCAACCACCAAACTCCCCGCCGGCGCCACCAACCGAGTCAACCAACCAAGCACCCCGCCGGCCCCACCGCCCGCGTCAACGCAGCAACACAAGCGCCCACACGCTTCAACCGACCACGCGCAAGAATTTTCGGGCGGCGCGCTGTATATTTCCGTTTTCACCGGGTCGGGGGCTCATGGTAGACATCGTAAAAAGCGGCGGCTGGCTGATGGCGCCGATCATCCTGTGCGGCATCATCACGTTGGGCATCATCCTGGAACGCTTTTGGACACTGCGGCAAAAGCGCGTGCTGCCGGCAGACCTGACCGCGAAAGTCTGGGGCTGGGTGAAGAAGGACGCGCTGGACCAGCGCCAGATCCAGACGCTGCACCAGGGCTCGCCGCTGGGGCAGATCCTGGCGGCGGGGCTGATCAACCGCGATCGCGAGCGCTCGATCATGAAGGACAGCATCGAGGACACGGGGCGGCACGTGGTGCACGAGCTGGAACGCTATCTCGATACGCTGGGGACGATTGCGGCGATCTCGCCGTTGCTGGGGCTGCTCGGCACGGTGTTCGGCATGATCCAGGCATTCGCGGCGATCACCGCGCACGGGGTGGGTGACCCGGAGGTGCTGGCGGACGGCATCGCGAAAGCGCTCATCACGACGGCGGCCGGACTATCCGTCGCGATTCCCGCGCTGATCGGCTATCGCTATTACCGCAATCGCGTGGACACGCTGGTGGTGGACATGGAGAAGGAGGCGATCAAGCTGGTCGAGGCGCTGCATCGCCGGCAGGCCGGAGGCGGAAGTTGAAGCTGTCCATCAGGCCGCGGGACGAACCGGACGTCAACCTGACGTCGCTGATCGACGTCGTGCTGCTGCTGATCATCTTTTTCATGGTGTCGACGACCTTCGTGAAGCAGTCGGAGATCTCGATCCAGCTTCCGGAGGCCGACAGCACGGCGCGCCCGGTGCCCGCCAACGACCGCATTGACATCATGATCACGGAGCAGGGCACGTACCTGATCAACGGGCAGGCGCTGATCAACAACCGGCCGGAGACGATCCGCCGCGGGCTGCAGGAAGTATCGGGAGGCGACACCACCCTGCCGCTGACCATCAGCGCCGACGCCGATGCCCGCCATCAGTACGTGGTGACGGCGATGGACGTGGCGGGCAGGCTCGGATTCACGCAGATCGGCCTCGCGACGGTCAACGACCCGACCGACCAGCCCTGATGTGCCGGTGAGCCGAATCGACCCGCACGCTGCCAAGGTTTACCGGCGACTCTGGAACTACGTCCTGCCGTACCGCGCGATCGGTATCGTCGCGGTCATCGCGATGGCCGGCACCGCGGCGGTGGAAGCGGGCCTGGTCTCGCTGCTGAAGCCGCTGACCGACGAAGCGCTGGTCGCCCGCAACCTGGAAACCGTGCGCTGGCTTCCCTTCGCGTTCGTGGGGATCTTCATCGGCCGGGGCATTGCCGGATTCGCGACCGAGATGTCGCTCGGCTGGATCGGCCGCGGCGTGATCAGCTCGCTCAGGCGCGACGTGTTCAAGAAATTCCTGACCCTGCCGTCGCAGTTCTTCGAGGTGCGCGCGACGGGACCGCTTTTGTCCCGGATAACCTACAACGTCGAAATGGTGGCTGAGTCGGTGACAAGCGTCGTCACCGTTGTGGTGCGGGACCTGCTGACGGTCGGTGCGGCGATCGGCGTCATGCTGTACCAGAGCGTGCGGCTGTTCCTGTTCGTTTTGATCCTGCTGCCGATCATCGCGGTAATCATCCAGGTGCTCGGCAGGGCGTTCCGGCGCTACAGCGGCCGCATCCAGGATTCGGTGGGCGAGGTGACGCAGGTGTCGGAGGAGGTGCTCACCGGCAACCGTATCGTGAAGATCTTCGGCGGCTACGAATATGAGAAGGACCGCCTGATCGAAGTCGACGAGCGCAACCGGCGGCAGAACCTGAAGCTGATACGCTCGCGCTCGCTGGGCGTGGCGGTGACCCAGGCGATCTTCGGCATCGGGGTGGCCGTCGTGATCTACATCGCCGGCAAGGAGTCGATCGACGGCAGCCTCACGCCGGGCAATTTCATGGCGTTCTTCGGCGCGATGATGCTGATGCTGCAGCCGCTCCGCCGCATCACCAACGTGAACGCGACGCTGCAGCGCGGCATCGCCGCGGGCGAAAGCCTGTTCCACATCATCGACGAACCGGACGAGGTGGATTCCGGCTCGTACCGGACCGACACGGTGCAGGGCGACGTCGAATACCGCAACGTGCGCTTCTCCTACGGCGAGGACAAGGGCGTGGTGCTCGCCGACATCGACCTGAAAGTGCCCGCGGGCAAGACGCTCGCAATCGTCGGCCATTCGGGCAGCGGCAAGTCGACGCTCGTGAGCCTGTTGCCGCGTTTCTACGACGTCGAGGGCGGGGAGATCCTGCTCGACGGCACGCCGGTAGAGGACTACGCGCTCGATAACCTGCGCTCGCACGTGAGCCTGGTCAGCCAGGACGTCGTGCTCTTCAACGACACGATCGCCAACAACCTGGCGTACGGCCAGCTCCGGCAGTGCTCGCGCGAGGAGTTGCTGAAGGCCGCGCAGGCGGCCAATCTCATGGACTTCATCGACGAGCTGCCCGCCGGTTTGGACACGATGGTCGGCGATCGCGGCGTGCTGCTGTCGGGCGGGCAGCGCCAGCGTGTCGCAATCGGCCGCGCGCTGCTCAAGAATGCGCCGGTGCTGATCCTGGACGAGGCCACTTCGTCGCTCGACACGCAATCGGAGCGACGCATCCAGGAAGCGCTGAGCGCGCTGATGCGCGACCGCACGGTGCTGGTCATTGCGCACCGGCTGTCGACGGTGGAAAACGCGGACCAGATCATCGTGCTCGACCGCGGCCGCATCGTGGAGTCGGGAACGCACCGCGAGCTGCTCGCCCAGGACGGGCAGTACGCCGCGCTCTACCGCATGCAGTTCTCCGACGAGGCGGCAGGCTGACGTGACCGCGGGGCAGGGCACCAGGTGACCGCCTTCCTCGAACGCTTGTGGTACGGCGACTCCGCCTGGCAACGTTGGCTCGCGCCGTTGAGCGGCCTCTTCGGCCGGCTCGTCGAGTTCCGGCGCCGGGCCTACCGAGATGGCCGATTGAGGAGCCGCAGCACGAGAGTCCCGGTCATCGTGGTCGGCAACATCACCGTCGGTGGCACGGGCAAGACACCGGTCGCGCTGTGGCTGGCGGAACGCCTGAAGGCGCTGGGCTCGAAGCCGGGCATCGTGAGCCGGGGTTACGGCGGGCACGTCGGCCCCGTGCCGGTGAACGTCACGGAGCGTAGCGATCCCGCCGTTGTCGGCGACGAGCCGCTGTTGATGGCGCGGCGCGTGGTCTGCCCGGTGGCCGTGCATCCCGACCGGTTTGCCGCCGCCGAGCTGCTCGCCGAGATGGGCTGCGACGTCGTCATTGCCGACGACGGGCTGCAGCATTACGGCCTTGCGCGGCAGTTCGAGATCGCAGTGGTCGACGGGCGGCGCGGCTTCGGCAACGGGCGGCTGTTGCCGGCCGGACCGCTGCGGGAACCGGTGTCGCGCCTGCAGGCCGTGGATCGCATCCTGCTCCAGGGAGGTGCCGACGCGCAGGTAGAGGGAAGCTTTGCAGGCAACCCGCGCGTCACACGATTTACCCTCGCACCCGGCGAGCTGCGCAGCCTCCACGGTGGCAGGGAGTTGCCGCTCGCGTCGTTTGCCGGCAAGACGGTGCACGCCGTCGCCGCCATCGGCAACCCGCGACGCTTCTTCGACCTGCTGGAATCGCACGGCTTGAACGTAATCCCGCATGCCTTCGCCGACCACGCCGCGTTGTCGCGCCGGGAACTCGAGTTCGGCGACGAGCATGCCCTGATCATGACCGAGAAGGACGCGGTCAAGTGCGAATCCATCGCGCCGCCCGATAGCTGGTATCTTACGGTGACCGTGGATATCGCCGCCGACCAGGAACTGGCCTGGCTCGACGGCCTTGCCGGGACGGTGCGCGCCCGGCTGGTGGAACGGGAATCGTGAAAGAGTTCATCGTCGTCATCCCGGCGCGCTACGCGTCGGTTCGCTTGCCGGGCAAGCCGCTGCGGCTCATCGCGGGCAAGCCTATGCTGCAGCACGTTCACGAGCGTGCGTCGGAAAGCGGCGCGAGCGAGGTGATCGTCGCCACGGACGATCGCCGGATCGCCGCGGTGGCGGAAAGCTTCGGCGCCAGGGTTTGCATGACGGCGGAGCACCACCAGTCCGGCACCGAGCGCCTTGCGGAGGTGAGCCGCCTGTCCGGCTGGCCGGGCGACCAGGCGGTCGTCAACCTGCAGGGCGACGAGCCGCTGATGCCGCCCGAACTGATCGACCGATGCGCGTCGCTGCTGGAGACACCGGGAGTCGGCATGGCGACGCTGGCCTCGCCGTTCCGGTCACGCGAAGAATTCGAGAACCCCAACGTCGTGAAAGTCATCGTCGATGCCAATCACGATGCCCTTTATTTCAGCCGCGCCGCCATTCCGTACGCGCGGGACGCGGAAAGTGCGTCCCTTGCGATGCACAGCGCACTGCACCACCATGGCATCTACGCCTATCGCGTGGACGTGCTGGCCCGGATCGTCGCGGCCGAGCGCTCGCCGCTCGAAATCTCCGAGCAACTCGAGCAACTGCGCGCACTCACAATGGGCGTGAAAATTCGGGTCGGCCGGCCGGAACGCCGACCGGGTGCCGGTGTCGATACCGAAGAGGATTTGGCACGTATCGAAAAGCAGCTCGCCGGGGAGGGCGACTAGATGGTCCAGGATCGAGTCAGTGTGCTGTTTGTCTGCATGGGCAATATTTGCCGGTCACCCACGGCGGAGGGCGTGTTCCGCAAAGTCATCGCGGACGCGGGCATGGACGAGCACGTGCACGTCGAATCGGCGGGTACGCACGCCTTTCACTCGGGTGCGGCGCCGGATCATCGCGCGCAGGCCGCGGCGCAGCGCCGCGGGGTCGAACTGCACGAGATTCGCGCGCGCCGGGTGAGCGACGAGGACTTCGAGGTCTTCGACTACATCCTGGTGATGGACAGGGATAATCTCGAGGAACTGCGTTCGCGCGCGCCCGAGGCGCATCGCGGCAAGGTGCACCTGTTCCTCGAATTCGCGGGCGGCTCGCAAGTCATGGAAGTGCCGGACCCGTACTACGGCGGCATCTCGGGCTTCGAGCTCGTGCTCGACCTGGTCGAAACCGCGTCGGAACGGCTGCTCCAGCGAATTCGCCGGGACAGGCGGCGCCTGTAGGAGCCCACCGGGCGGGCTCTACAGGGCCCAGCGATCAGCCGAACGCGGCTGCCTACCGCTCCGAAACGTCCTTGACCGGCTCGCTCTGCTCCGCCGGCTTCGCGGCCGGGGCGGCCGGCTCCCACGGTAGCAGGCGTCCACCGCCCGACGTGTTGGCCGGCGGCGGCGTCGCCGTGCCGGTCGCGGCGGAGGGTGCCGCGGGTGCGGCCTGCGGCTTGGGCTCCGCAACGGGTGCAGGCTGCGGCCGGGGCTCGGCGGCAGGTCCGGACGCCGATACCGGCGGCCGGGGTTGCTCGACGGGCGCGGGCTGCGGCCGGGGTTTCTCGACGGCCGCGGATGGTGCGGCCTGAGGCGATTGCCCGGCAGGTGCCGGTTCCACGGCTCGCGGCCGAGGCGTCTCGGCGGCCGCCGACGACGGTTGCGGCGCGGCGCCTTCGCTGCCGTTGCTCCGCGGCGCGCGCGGCGCATCGGTGGCGCCCGACGGAGGTGCTGCCGTGGATGCCTCGCGGCGCGGCGCCGGGCTGCCCGCATGCGGCGGCTGCTTGTCCTCGCGTGGAGCCGCGTCGGCGTGCTGCCGCTCGCCAGGCGTGGCTGCCTTACCGTTGCCGTTGGCCCCGGTCCGCTGCGTTCCCGCTTCCTGGGCGTTCTGTTGCGGCGGGCCGCCGTCTCCGTTCGCCGTTGCGGCATCATTGCCGCCCTCGGAGGCGCGCTTGCGCCGCCGCCCGCCGCGGCTGCGTCGGCGCGACGGGCTCTTGCGCGCCGTTTCGTCGCGGCCGTCGGCGCGCGCGTCCTGGCGGTCCTTGTCCTTGCTTCCGTTCTCTAGCGCGTTCTGCGCCGGGGTGTCGGCGCGGCTGTCCTTGCCGGTCGCAGCCTGGCGTTCTCCGCGCTCGCCTGCGCCCTTGGCGCCGCGCTTCCGGGCGGAGCCGGATTTCTGCGCACGGGGTTTCCTTTGCTCGGACGTCCGCGACGATGAACCACGCTTGCGGCCGCGCTGCGGCTCGGACTGGCGGCGGGACCGCTGGCCGCGGGCATCGCCCTTGCGCCCGGAGTCGCGCCGCGACCGGGACTTGCGGTCGCCGTCGGCGTCGTCACCGCCGGTGAACAGCGCAACGAGGCGCGCGATCAGCCCCGGTTTTTTCGGTTCGGCGCGCACGGGCGCCGGCGTGCTGGGCGACATCGTCGCGACAGCCGCGGGCTCGGCGACCTTCCGTTCCTGGATGATCTCCGCCACGTCGACTTCCTCGACCGTCTCGGCCAGGGTGTAGCTGGTGCCGGAGTTCTCCGGCAGCTCCACCTGGTCGTCGCGGACGCGCCGCACCTGGTAGTGCGGCGTCTCGAGTGCCGGGTTCGCAACCAGCACCACTTGCATCGCGTTGCGCGATTCGAGGTTTTGCACCCAGCTCCGCTTCTCGTTCAGCAGGTAGGTGGCCACCTCCACGGGTAACTGTGCGATCACCTTGGCGGTGCGCTCTTTGCGCGCCTCCTCGCCGATGATGCGCAGGATGGCCAGCGCCAGCGACTCGACGCTGCGGATATTGCCGATGCCGGAGCAGCGCGGGCAGGTCATGTAGCTCGATTCGCCGAGCGACGGCCGCAGGCGCTGGCGCGACATCTCGAGCAGGCCGAAGCGGCTGATCTTGCCGATCTGCACGCGCGCGCGATCCTGGCGTACGGCTTCGCGCAGCCGGTTTTCGACGTCCCGCTGGTTCTTCTGCGGGCCCATGTCGATGAAGTCGATGACCACGAGGCCGCCCAGGTCGCGCAGCCGCAGTTGGCGGGCGACTTCGTCGGCCGCCTCGAGGTTGGTGTTGAGCGCCGTGGCTTCGATGTCGCCGCCCTTGGTCGCGCGCGCCGAGTTGATGTCGATCGATACCAGCGCTTCCGTGTGGTCGATCACCAGGCTGCCGCCGGAGGGCAGGGTGACGGAATGCGCAAAGGCCGATTCGATCTGCGACTCGATCTGGTAGCGCGTAAACAGCGGCACGTCGTCGGTGTAGTGCTTCAGCTTGCGCAGGCTCTGTGGCATGACCTGCTCGACGAACTCGCGCGCTTCCGTGTAGGTCTGCTCGTCGTCGATCAGGATCTCCCCGATCTCGTCCGACATGTAGTCGCGCAGCGCGCGAATCACCGCGTTGCTTTCGCGGTAGATCAAAAACGGCGACGGGCGCTCGACCACGACCTTCTTGATCGCTTCCCAGACCGACAGCAGGTTCTCGAGGTCCCACTGCAGCTCCTCGGCCGTGCGGTCGATGCCGGCGGTGCGCAGGATGACGCTCATGCCGTCGGGGATGGCGACGTCGTGCAGCGACTGGCGCGCCAGGTCGCGGTCGTCGCCGACGATACGCCGCGACACGCCGCCCGAGCGGGGCTTGTTCGGCTTCAGGACGATGAAGCGGCCGGCAAGGCTGACGAAGGTGGTGAGCGCGGCGCCCTTGTTGCCGCGTTCTTCCTTGTCGATCTGCACGACGATGTCCTGGCCTTCCTTCAGGACCTCCCGGATGTTCGGCTTCGCGCCCGGGGGGGCGTCGTTGACGAAATACTCGCTCGAGATTTCCTTGAGCGGCAGGAAGCCGTGGCGGTCCGCGCCGTAATTGACAAAGGCCGCCTCGAGGCTGGGCTCCAGGCGCGTGATCTTGCCTTTGTAGATGTTGGCTTTCTTACGTTCGCCGGATGGCAGCTCGATGTTGAGGTCGTACAGGCGCTGCCCGTCGACCATCGCCATGCGCAACTCTTCTTCCTGAGTTGCGTTGATAAGCATTCTTTTCATGGTGCCCTACTTCAAGATTGTTCTGGGGCAACGGGCAGGAATGACGGGAGAACGCCGCGAGGGCGCTGCAGGGAGCCTCTGGATGGAATGCATGGCGCGTTGCGCCGGTTAAGAGGTTCGTAAACCTGAACGGGGCGGGCGATGACAACAGGATCATCATCCAGCCCGGCAAAAAACTGATCATGGTTTCCCTGCGGCCGTGCCGCTTGAGCGGTAGCCCGGAATCTTGCTCGTGCCAACTGGAAACTCGGCCTCTGGAACTTTCAAAAGCACTTTCGAGACCGAGATGACGGATTTCTCGCGGCAGGCGGAAAGACCGCCGCCGCAAATCGCAGTGGGCCGGCAACAACGCCGGCCTCACAGGGCGGTAATATAACATATGAAGTCAAACCGCAAAGCCTCCGGACCCGACCTATGCGCGGAAAGATACCCAAATATGCCGAAGCGCCGCGTACCGGAGTCCGCAAGGTCGAGATCGACGCCGAGGATGCCGGCCAGCGGATAGACAACTTCCTGAAGAAGCATTTGCCGGGGGTGCCGAAGAGCCGCGTTTACCGGCTCCTGCGGCGCGGCGAGGTACGCATCAACGGCAGCCGCATCCGCGCCGATTACCGCCTGCGCCAGGGTGACGAGGTGCGCATCCCGCCCGCCCGCCTGCGCCCTGCCGGCAGCCCGCCTTCCGCTGCGGCGGCGGAGCGCCTGGCCGGGCGCGTGCTGTACGAGGACGACCGCCTGCTGGTGATCGACAAGCCCGCCGGCACCGCCGTGCACGGCGGCAGCGGCATCTCGCATGGCGTTATCGAACAGCTACGCTTCGCCCGTCCCGAGCTCAAGGACCTTGCTCTCGTGCACCGGCTGGACCGGGAAACATCCGGCTGCCTCGTGCTCGCCAAGCGGCGCAGCGCGCTCAGGGCGCTGCATGCGGCCTTTCGCGAAGGCCGCGTGGAGAAGAATTACCTGGCGCTCGTCGCGGGCGACTGGCAGGCCGGTGAGCGGCTGGTGGAAGCGCCGCTTTATGTGCACCACCGCGCGGGCGGGGAGCGGCACGTTGTCGTCAGCCCGCAGGGCAAGCCCGCGGCGACGCGCTTTCGCCTGTCGCAGCGCTACGGTGGAACCTTCAGCCTGTTGCAATGCCAGCCGCTGACCGGCCGTACCCACCAGGTGCGCGTGCACGCGGCGCACGCCGGCCATCCCCTCGTCGTCGATGACCGCTACGGCGACCCGGCCGCGAACGCCGCCGCCAAGCGCGCGGGCCTGCAGCGCCTGTTCCTCCACGCCCAGTCCATCGCCTTCCCCGACCCCCACGGCAACGAGCTGCACTTCACCGCCCCCCTGGCCCCCGACCTGGCCGCCTTCCTGGGGTCGGACCTTCGTAACGCAAAGATTTAGCAGCAAAAAAACGTCCAAAAGGCCGGCCTGGAAGGCCTTAATCGGCCCATTTCACCGGTGAAAAGCCCGATTTACGGTTCTTCCGGCAATCCGGGCGCCCACCGTTGGCGTTCTTGTCTATGACGCAAGCGAAAACGACGACAAGGAACACGGTTTGATGAAACCAGAAACGCGAAGGCCTGATGGAGCTCCGACCAGCGGAACAACACGAGCGACGACGAGTTCCGCTGAGAGCCTGCGAGAGAAAGCCCGGCAGGCGATCGCGGCCGGCGAGTTGCCCGGGCGGCGCCCGGACCGCACGTGGGGCGGGCCCGGGGCGGGCAGCTACTGCACGATCTGCAGCGCGCCTGTCCAAAGCGACGAAGTCGAGCTCGAAATCGAGTTCGCACGGGGGGACAACGGTGCCGGGTTCGACAAGCACCACGTGCACTTCCGCTGCTTTGCCGCCTTCGAAGTGGAGCTCCGGGACGTCGAGCCCAACGGGTCTCGCCGGGTATTGCCGGAAACCGGCAAGAAGCGCCACAATGGAGTTCGTGGCGACGACTCCTACAGGAGAGGGTCGGCTTGATACTGCCGCTGGAACTCTCGGCGGCCTCCTGTATGCCGATCCCGCTGGCAAACCCGTATCCGAAGCGGAATGGGCCTCGCTCGTCCACGCGATTGCCGGCGGGGACCAGCGTGCACTGCGCGCCCTGTACGAGCGGACTCACCGCGTGGTGTTCACGCTGATCGTGCGCATCAGCAACGATCGCCAGACCGCCGAGGAGCTGACGGTGGACGTCTTCCACGACGTGTGGCGCCGGGCGGCCGCCTACGATGCCACCGACGGTCCGGTGCTCGGGTGGATCATGAACCAGGCGCGCTCCCGCGCCATCGACCGGCAGCGCTTCGAACGGCGCAAGAAGCGCACCAATCCGTATCCCGACAACCCGCTCCCGCCCGCGGCGCCGCACGGTCCGCAGGAGGCCTTCGGCCGGGCGGAGCAGGGCCGCCACCTGAGAACGGCCTTGCAGGCCCTGGCGCCGGCCGAGCGGCAGGCGATCGAGGTCGCTTATTTCTCGGGGCTGACATACGCGCAAGCCGCCGAGCGCCTGGACGAGCCGCTCGGCACCGTGAAGACACGTATCCGCTCCGGGCTGGGCAAGCTCCGGAAGGCGCTGGCAGGAAAGGAAGACCGCCGATGAGCTCCGCGTCCGACGGGCAAGGCTGCGGCCAAGCGGAGCAGGTGTTCCTGTATGCCGTAGAGGTGCTGCCGCCCGGCGAAGCCGCGGCCGTGGAAGCGCACCTGGCCGATTGTGCCGCATGCCGCCAGGAGCTGGAGACCCTGAACCCGGTCGTCGATGGCTTTGCCGACTGGCCGGTGGACGTGCTCCGCCCACGCGCCTCGCTTTGGGCCCGCGTCGCGGATCGCATCGCGGAGGAGACCGGCCAGCCACCGGCGCCCGCGGACCCGGAGCCCTGGGCGGAGCCGGAATGGAGAGCAGTCGCGCCGGGCATCACTTGCAAGCTGCTCGCGACCGATACCGGGCGGCACCGCGTCAGCATGCTGGTACGTCTCGCACCCGGGACCGATTATCCGCCCCACACTCACGGCGGAGTCGAAGAGCTGCACCTGATCGCGGGCGAGCTGTACATCAACGAGCGCAAGCTCTGTCCCGGCGAGTACAGTCGCGCGGAACCCGGCACGGTCGATGCACGTGTGTGGAGCGAGACCGGCTGCACCTGCGTGCTCATGACCTCGACCCGGGACGTTTTTCGCTGATCCGCCCGCCGGCACATTGGCGGCCGGCCGCTACCCGGGGCGCATCGCGCAGGCAGCGCTCGAGCAGCCTTGATGCGCTTTGACAGCCGGGGCCCGGCTCCTTATCATGCGCGCGCCATGGTCAATCCACTGCTCGAGCGTGCGCCGCCGAAGGCGTTCGCGGAACGGGGCCAGATTATTGAAAAACAAGAAAAACTGGAACTGTTTCCGCGGCTTTCGGAGGTCGTCGGCGGCGACCTGCAACGTCTCGATGCGGCACCCGCCGCATGGCGGCAGTCGCCGGTAGCGATTAGACTCGCTTTCGGCTGGGCGGATACGGAGCAGGAGCTTCCCGTTCTCGAAGGCCGGGTATCGGCCGAGGTCCCCGCGGTGTGCCAACGCTGCCTGGAGTCTTTCGAGTTGCAGCTCGACACGGACTTGAGGCTGCTCTTCAGCGGCCCGGGCCGAAGCGTCGACGAGTCGCTGGACTACGAAGTGTGGGAGCTCGAAGAGCCGTCGCTGCGGCCGCTGGACGTCGTCGACGAGGCACTGGTGATGACCATGCCTTTGGTTGCGATGCACGAGTCGGAAGAGGACTGCGGCCCGCTGGCGCAACGGGCGAAGGACGATGGGCAAGAAGCGCAGGTTCGCCCGTTC
The DNA here is from genome assembly GCA_965651325.1 of uncultured Chromatiales bacterium. Lineage (GTDB taxonomy): Bacteria > Pseudomonadota > Gammaproteobacteria > Steroidobacterales > Woeseiaceae > IDS-8. The sequence continues at coordinate 11,886 of CBFGSB010000072.1, forward strand.
GCGAACCTGCGATCGCAAATGCGCGACAGGGACTGACGGCAAGGGCCGAGGTACCGTCAAGCACGATGTGACGCAAACCGTCACGTTCAACGGAGAACACAATGGCTGTACAAAAAAGTCGCAAGACCCCGGCCCGCCGTGGCATGCGCCGCTCACACGACAGGCTGAAAGGACCGTCGCTGTCGGTCGACCCGACCTCGGGCGAAACGCACCTGCGCCACCGCGTCACGCCGGACGGCTTTTACCGCGGCAACCAGGTCATCGCGCAGCGCGACGAAGACGACGAAGAATAACCGCGGGGCGCGCCGCCGGTAGCGCGGCGTAGCCTGATCGGCCAGCAGGGATTCCATTGGGGGGAAAACCCGTCATAGCGCTCGACGCGATGAGCGGCGACCTCGGCGCCGAGGTCGTCGTGCGTGCTGCCATCGCCTCACTCGAAAAGCATCCGGACCTCGAGCTCGTGCTCGTCGGCAGTGAAGACGAGCTGGGTGGCCTGGTGACCCGGCTTGCCGGCACCGAGCGGCGCCTTCAGATCGTGCAGTCGACGGAAATCGTCGGCATGTCCGAACCGGCGGGGGAGGCCCTGCGCAAGAAGAAAGACTCCTCGATGCGCGTTGCCATCGACATGGTCAAGGACGGCCGGGCGCAGGCCTGCGTCAGCGCCGGCAACACCGGTGCGCTCATGGCCATGGCGAAGTTCGTGCTGAAGACGCTGCCCGGCATCGAGCGTCCCGCGATCATCGCGGAGCTGCCGTGCATTGGCGGCAGTGTGCACATGCTGGACCTCGGCGCCAACACCGTGGGCGACGCGGAGCTCTTGTTCCAGTTCGCGGTCATGGGCTCGATCGTCACCGGCGACATGCGCCACATCGAGCGCCCGCGGGTGGCGCTGCTGAACATCGGCGTCGAAGCGACGAAAGGGCACGACAGCATCAGGGATGCCTCCGCGCTGCTCACCGCCAGCAGCCTGAATTACGTCGGCTTCATCGAGGGCAACGAAATCTTCTCCGGCAAGGCCGACGTGGTGGTGACGGATGGTTTCACCGGAAACGTCGCGCTCAAAACGATGGAAGGTACTGTCGGACTTGCGGCGCACTACCTTAGGCGCGCGTTTACGCGCAACCTGTTCACCAAGCTGCAGGGATTCCTTGCCGCCCCGGTCTTGAAGAGCCTCGCGATCGAAATGGATTCGCGAAACTACAACGGCGCATCCCTGGTTGGACTTAATGGTATTGTTATCAAGAGCCATGGCAGCGCCGACGCCTATGCGTTCCAGCACGCGATCGACACGGCGCTCGTCGAAGTACATAACCAGGTGCCGCTGCAGATCGGGAGCCTGCTGCAACAGGAAGCTGCATGACCTATTCGAGAATCGCAGGGACCGGCCGCTACCTGCCGGAGCGGATCCTGACCAATGCCGACCTCGAGAAGATGGTCGACACCAGTGATGAATGGATCCGCACGCGTACCGGGGTGGAGCGTCGGCACATCGCTGCCGAGGGCCAGGGTACCTCCGACCTGTGCGTCGAGGCGGCCAGCTGCGCAATGGAAGCCGCCGGCGTTGCTCCGGAGGACGTCGACCTGGTTGCCGTCGGCACCACCACTCCGGATCTCGTGTTTCCGAACGTAGGCACGCTCGTGCAGGAGCGCCTCGGCATTCACGGCTGCCCGGCGTTCAGCATCGAGGCCGCTTGCACCGGGTTCCTGTACGCGCTCAGCATGGCCGACAAGTTCGTGCGCTCAGGCGAAGCGAAATGCGCGCTCGTAATTGGCGCCGAGGTCCTGAGCCGGCTGATCGACTGGACGGATCGCTCGACCTGCGTGCTGTTCGGCGACGGGGCGGGCGCGGTTGTGCTGAAGCCGTCGGTCGAGCCTGGCATCCTCTCCTGTCACCTCGGTGCGGACGGCCAGTACAAGGAACTGCTCTACTATCCTTACGGCACGTCGAAGGAACTCGACAAGGCCGGGGTAGCCAGCGACGCCAAGATCACCATGAGCGGCAACGAGGTATTCAAGGTCGCCGTCAAGACGCTGGGAAACGTCGCCGAGGAAGCGTTACGCGCGAACGGGGTTTCGACCGACGAGGTCGATTGGTTCGTGCCGCACCAGGCGAACCTGCGCATCATCCAGGCCACGGCGAAGCGGCTCGGGCTGCCGATGGAAAAAGTGGTCCTGACGGTGCAGGACCACGGCAACACGTCGGCCGGTTCCGTGCCCCTGGCTTTGGATGTCGCGGTGCGTGACGGCCGGGTGCAACGCGGGCAACTCGTGCTGATGGAGGCGTTCGGCGGCGGCTTTACCTGGGGCTCGGCGTTGATGCGCTACTGAGGCGCTTGCCTCACCACAACGCCGGTCGCTTGTCGCGCGCCTGCCGGCGTTTCATTCTCTCGTGCAGGCTCTTGCGCTTCACTTCGAGGCGCTGCTTCCGCGTGCCGTCGGTCCCGTGTTGCCCGTGCTTGCGGTCGTACTCCTTCCGGTATCGGCAGAAATCGACGTAGGCTTCACGCACGTGCTTCAGGTCGCGCAGCAACAGCTCGATCATGATGATGTCATCGAG